>NZ_JBQKJL010000008.1:0-157670 GCF_052117285.1 Lawsonibacter sp. LCP25S3_E2 | reverse complement strand
CGCCGCAGCAGGGCGAACTCCGTTTGCGTCACACAGTCGTTTTCCATGCAGTCCTGACCGTATTTCTCAAAGTCCATGTAGCCACGGCACAGGGTTCTGCCTCACACCCGGCCTGTTTACACTTCAGTTCTGCTCGAATGATCATCGCGAAAGCCCTCCCATCTCCATGTGGCTGCTCTGGCTGCCGTTCATCACTTCTTCCATGCGAAAAAAGCCCTTGTATGCAACATAGCCCCGGTCGGTGAACATCCCGTCCTCCTCGTTCATGCGCTCCGTGCCGTATTTTTCATAGTCATAAAAAGCGTCGAGATTTTCGTCATACTCGAAGTGGCCGGACTGCCGGATCATGTATTTGCCGTACTCCTCCGGTGTATGCGCACCGGGGGCGAAGTCAAAGAGGTCGAGGTGTTCCGCAAGGTTTTTGATCTGTGCCGCGGACTTTGGCTCTGCCAGCATGACCACCGCGCCCAGCTTTTCCATATCCGCTCTTGACAATCCATCCGTCGCCTCTGCCAGTTCATTGAGGTCGGAGAGGGTTTCGTACTTCATATCCAACAGGACATCCACCTCGTTGGGGAGCTGGCTGTCCTCCAACCGCAGGTGGACATCGGCGGGATCTGTGATGCCCCCGCGAAGGAGGGCGCGGTCGATCTCTTCCTGAATCATGGGGAGGTGCAGCCATGTGATATGCTTGGTGTCCTCCGGCTCGGTTTTGGATGTCAGCGCAATGGTGAGCGGATTCGGCTCGTAATAATAGCACGGGAATTCTCTGCCTTGGTAAAACTGCTCCAGCTTCATGCCGTTGTCGTAGACCACGCCGTAGGGGGTGATCGTGCCACCGCCGTTTTCGATGAGCTGCCGTGCGATTTCCTTGCCGTCCAGTGCGTTCAGCTCATCCACGCTTGCGCTGCCGCCGTGCAGGTTCATGTAGTGGTCACGGCCAACAGCGGCGAGGTCGGAAAAGTCGGTGATGACCGTGGCCTGCTGGCAGCAAAAGGTCAGGTTGATGAGATCCTTCAGCTCGAACAGCTCCAGCTTGTGGGCCATCGCCTGAAACTGCGCGGCCTCACCGGTATCGAAGCTTTCCAGCCGTTTGGCGAGGTAGTTCAGTTCCTCCATATTGACCGTGAGCATTTCCGTGCGCTTGAGCACAGAGTAAAAGCTGTTGATTTCCTGCATCTGACTGTCCGCCTTGAGCGCGTCGCCGATCTCCAACGCCTCCAGCAACTCCATGCAGTGCGCGTACTGATGGTGAGAGATGGGGAACGGGATGGTCGCCACGCCGTATTCCGGGTGGCTGGGATTACTCAAAATTGCTTGAAACATTATTTTTTTCCTCCGATCCGTTGATTTTGTTCATCCGTGTCCGCAGGCAGGTGCCGTCCGCGCCCCAGCAGAGAAAGCCGTGGCGGGGGTAGGGGCAGCCGTCACATTCCGGCGAACGGCTGCAAACAGGCGCTGACAGCGGCTCCTGCTGAAAGCCGGGGAAGTGCGGAAGAATGAACTTGAATTGAATCGTGCCGTAAATTTCCATCGTCTTTTCCTCCTCGTTAAATAAAAAAGCCGAGCAGAATTGCTCGGCCTGCGTGGTTACTTATTTCATTGTCATGGTGCCCCGCTCCAGAGTGTCCCGCTGCCGCAGAGCGGCTTCCGGCAGTGATCTGCCGACCTGTTCCATCAGTTCCGCCAGCTCCCGATCCCGTCCAAACGAAAGGGTTTCGTCCTGTTCACGGACGAACGCCAGCGCGCGGTAGATCTCCTCAAGCTGCTCCGGTTCAAAAAGGCCGTCTTTTTGAATAAGCCCGCCGCGCACAGTGAAGTCCCGCTTGGCAGCGTCGTAATCCTCTTGGAAATAATGTCCGTGATGGACGCCCTCTCGGTCGAAGTCCCAATCCCAAGTCACGAATTGGACGCCCCGCTCGGTGGGGTGGCCCGCCAGCATTGCGTCACCGAAGTCAGCGAGGACGCGGTAGTCGCCGTGCAGTCCGCTGACCTTGAGCCGCGGCGCGTTTTCCAGAATCGCCATGTATTCCGAAGTCATTTTGACGGTGTCGATCACCGCCTGCAAAGCGTCCTGCGCGCCGATGGCATCGACACGCTCCTGCCGGTACAAGACGCTGCCCTTGCCGGAAACGCGGCAGAGACGCCCTTTTTCCCAGCAGACGGGCAGATGGTGATCCTCGATTGGCTCCACCGTGAAACCGTTCTGCCGCAAGCGATTGGCGGTTTCTTCAAGGAAACGGAGCTGTGCGGGTTCGTTCTGATCGTTCATTGTGAAGTTCTCCTCGTAAGCAAAAAAATAAGCCGGAGCATCCTGAAATGCTCCGGCCGGGTGATGGATTGGGCAGAGACGCCCTTTTTGACATCGGGAAATGAAAAAGGGCGCCGCTTTTTTGGCTGGTCAAAGCCAACAAAACGATGCCAAAATATTTGTGATCTTTTTTTCGCGAGATTGATGTTTTTTTCGAGAAAGGTGCCCATTCAAAAAGGGCGCCGGGGGCGAAAAGCCGCCGCGATTCGGATATGCCCCAGTTCGAATCACGTCAGTCGCTCCGAAAGCGCTATAAAAATCTATGGTTCAAAAGAAGAAATCCGGGCTCAAAAAAGCCCGGAAACGGTTGATGCGCCTGGCTTTGCGCCAGACGCATCTATACCGGTAACTCTTTATGGCGCAGAAGGGGGGATTCGAACCCCCGCACGGTGTTACCCGCCTACTCCCTTAGCAGGGGAGCCCCTTATAGCCACTTGGGTACTTCTGCATGGCTGTAAGTCTACGGATGGACGATTCAGTTGTTGAGAGAAAAAGTGGCGGAGAGAGTGGGATTCGAACCCACGGCTCTTGCGAGTCACTGGTTTTCAAGACCAGCTCCTTAAACCACTCGGACATCTCTCCGACTCTTCTCCAAATCAGAGACGCTTGTCATCTTACCACCACAAAGCGCATTTGTCAAGGGAAACGGCAAATTTTCTTTTGATAGATGAAACCGCCGCGGCGGGGTTACGCCGCGGCGGTTTTGCTTCTTAGTAGAACTTCTTACGGTTCTTGCGGGCAGCCTCGGACTTCTTGCGGCGCTTCACACTGGGACTCTCGTAGTGCTCACGCTTGCGGACCTCGGCCAGCACTCCGGACTTGGCGCAGCTGCGCTTGAAGCGCTTCAGGGCGCTCTCCAGAGATTCGTTTTCTCTTACACGGACTTCCGACATTATATTTCCCTCCCTCCGGCGCGGCGGGATGATCCCGGCTCGCGTAAGGGCCATTTTTATGGCTTTAACAGTGGTATTATATTCGTTTTCCGCCCCGGTGTCAAGGGGAGATTTATGAACGTGGTGTAAATTAGGCCTGGGGCTTGAAAATCAGGCTGACCAATTTCCCCTTGACCACAATGGACTTGACCAAAGTCATGCCCTGGGCCAACTTCTCTACCTTCGGCTCAGCCAGAGCGGCAGCCACGATCTCCTCATCAGAGGCTTCGGCGGGAACCACGATGTTGGCCTTTACCTTGCCGCCTACCTGAACAGCCATCTGAACGGTAGCGGTGACCGTCTTGCTCTCGTCATACTCAGGCCAGGACTGCAGGCACACCTGCCCGCCGTAGCCAGCCATCTCCCACAGCTCCTCGCACATATGGGGGGCAAAGGGAGAGAGCATGAGCAGCAGGGCCTTCATGTCCCCACGGCTGGCGCCGTTGGCGTAGAAATCATTCACCAGAGCCATCAGGGCAGCAATGGCGGTATTGAACTTCATGGCCTCGATGTCCTCAGACACCTTCTTGATGGCCTTGTGGACGGCCAGCTCGTTGGCGGGAGAATACTCCTCCCCCACGTGCTCCTGCTCGGTGGCCAGGTTCCACACGCGGTCCAGGAAGCGCTTACAGCCCTTCACGGCGTTGGCGGACCAGGCGGCGGCTTTCTCAAAGTCACCAATGAACATGATATAGGTGCGCATGGTATCTGCACCGTACTGGTCGATGATGTCGTTGGGGTTGACCACATTGCCGCGGCTCTTGGACATCTTCTCGCCGCCCTCGCCCAGGATCATGCCGTGGGAGGTGCGCTTTTGATAGGGCTCCTTGGTGGGCACCACACCGATGTCATAGAGGAACTTGTGCCAGAAGCGGCTATACAGCAGGTGCAGGGTGGTGTGCTCCATGCCGCCGTTGTACCAATCCACGGGGCTCCAGTACTCCAGGGCCTCCTTGGAGGCCAGGGCCTTGTCGTTGTGGGGGTCCATATACCGCAGGAAATACCAGCTGGAGCCGGCCCACTGGGGCATGGTGTCGGTCTCCCGCTTGGCGGGACCGCCACAGCAGGGGCAGGTGGTGTTCACCCAGTCGGTCATCTTGGAGATGGGGCTCTCGCCGTCGTCGGTGGGCTCATAGCTCTCCACCTCGGGCAGCAGCAGAGGCAGCTGATCCTCGGGCACAGGCTGCCAGCCGCACTTGTCACACCAAATCATGGGGATGGGCTCGCCCCAGTAGCGCTGGCGGGAGAACACCCAGTCGCGCAGCTTGTAGTTGACCTTGGCCTCGCCAATGCTCTTCTCCTCCAGCCACTTGGTAATGACAGGGATGGCGTCCTTCACGGTCAGGCCGTTGAGGAAGTCGGAATTGACCATAATACCGGTCTCGTCCTTGGCGGTAAAGGCGGCCTTCTGCACGTCCTCGCCGCCGGAGACCACCTCGATGATCTCACAGCCGAACTTCTTGGCAAATTCCCAGTCGCGGTCATCGTGGGCGGGCACAGCCATGATGGCGCCGGTGCCGTAGGTGGCCAGGACGTAGTCGGAAATAAAGATGGGGATCTCCTTGCCGTTGACCGGGTTCACACCCTTCACGCCGTCCAGGCACACGCCGGTCTTTTCCTTGTTGAGCTCGGTACGCTCCAGGTCGGACTTGGAGGCTGCCTCCTTCTGGTAAGCCACGACCTCGTCGGCATTTTTCAGCTTGCCGCTCTCCAGCCAGTTCTTCACCAGCTCATGCTCAGGAGACAGCACCATATAGGTGGCGCCGAACAAGGTGTCGGGACGGGTGGTGAAGACCACGATGTCCTCGCCGGTGGTGGCCTTGAAGGTGACCTCGGCGCCGGTGGAACGGCCGATCCAGTTGCGCTGCTGGATCTTCACCCGCTCGATGAAGTCCAGGCCGTCCAGATCGTCAATGAGCCGCTGGGCATAGGCGGTGATCTTCAGCATCCACTGGCTCTTCTCCTTGCGGATGACGGGGGCGCCGCAGCGCTCACACACACCCTCCACAACCTCCTCGTTGGCCAGTACGCACTTGCAGGAGGTACACCAGTTCACGGGCATGGTGGTCTTGTAGGCCAGGCCGTGCTTGTAGAGCTGGAGGAAAATCCACTGGGTCCACTTATAGTAGCTGGGGTCGGTAGTGTCCACTACACGGTCCCAATCGAAGGAGTAACCCAGCATATGCAGCTGCTTGGTGAAGTTGGCAATGTTGTCCTTCGTCACCTTGGCAGGGTGAATATGGTTTTTAATGGCGTAGTTCTCCGTAGGCAGGCCGAAGGCGTCAAAGCCGATGGGGAACAGGACGTTATAGCCGTCCATACGCTTCTTCCGGGCCACCACATCCATGGCGGTATAAGGCCGGGCGTGGCCCACGTGCAGGCCGTTGCCCGAAGGATAGGGGAACTCCACCAGGCCGTAAAACTTGGGCTTGGAGGTGTCACCGGTCTGGCAGGCGAAGGTCTTTTCGTCCTTCCAGCGGGTCTGCCACTTTTTCTCAATGGCGGTGAAATCGTACTTCAATTTGAATCACACTTTCCTGTATAGTTGGCCCCAAAGGGTTTAAGATAAAACGATTCCGGAATATTATACAAGAATCCTGTCCCGATTGCAAGGGCCGCAGGGAAAAAGGGCGGACATTTTGCCCCTTTTCCTTGCATTCATTTCCCCGGTCTGGTAGGATAAAAGGGAAAAAGGAGGTGAGGATATGCCGGAGTTTGACCCCAGAGCACTGGCTGTGGTAGAGCGTCTGAACGAAGCCGGATTCCGCACGGTGCTGGTGGGAGGCTGTGTGCGGGACAGCCTGTTGTCCATCCCCCTCCACGACTACGATATTGCAACCGCCGCTCTGCCCCAGCAGGTGCTGGCAGTCTGCGCCGACCTGCGCTGTGTGGAAACCGGGCTCAAGCACGGCACCGTCACCGTTCTCTCCGACGGCCTGCCCCTGGAGGTGACCACCTTTCGAAAAGAAGGGGATTACACAGACCACCGCCGCCCGGACAAGGTGACCTTCACCGACGACCTGTCCCTGGACCTGGCCCGGCGGGACTTTACCATCAACGCCATGGCCTGGGGACAAGAGGGCCCCATTGACCTGTTTGAAGGCCGGACCGACCTGGAAAAGCGGCTGATCCGCTGCGTAGGCGAGCCGGACCGGCGCTTTTCGGAAGATGCCCTGCGGCCCCTCCGAGGACTTCGTCTGGCTGCTCAGCTGGACTTCTCTCTGGAGGAGCAAACCGCCGTTGCCCTCCGCCGGCACGTCCCCGAGCTTCGCTATGTGGCCTGGGAACGGATCACTGGGGAATTTCTTCGCCTGTTATGCTCTCCAGCTGCCCCAAGGGTACTGCTGGAATTCCCCGAGGCAGCCGTTCAGATCCTGCCGGAGCTGGGACCCACGGTGGGCTTTGACCAGCGAAACCCCCACCATTGCTACGACGTATACACCCACAGCGTCAAAACCCTGGCCAACGTCCCCCCTGACCCCGCTCTGCGTCTGGCCGCACTCCTCCACGATGTAGGCAAGCCCCCCGCGTTTACTCTGGACGAGGAGGGAATCGGCCACTTCTATGGCCATCCCAAAATCAGCGCCATGCTCTCCGAGAAGGCTCTGGGCCGGCTGCGTCTGGACAAGGCCACGCTGGAGCGCACCCTCACCCTCATCGCCCGCCACGATCTGCCCGTAGAGCCCACCCGGCGGTGGGTGGGCCGGTGGCTCAGCCGGCTGGGGGAGACGGTTTTCTTTGACCTGATGGCCTTGAAGCGGGCGGACGGTCTGGCTTGTGCCCTGCCCGGAGGAGAGCGGGAACAGATCCGTGACCAGGCAGAGCAGCTGGCCCAAACCATGATTGCAGAACAAGCCTGTTTTACCATGAAGGACCTGGCCGTCAACGGTCACGACGCGCAAAAGGCGGGACTGCAGGGGCCGGAAATCGGCAAAGCCCTCCGGTTTCTGCTGGACCAGGTGGCCCAGGGAGAGCTGCCCAACGATAGGACAGTGCTCCTGACACAATTAAACGAAAAAAAGCGGAGCCTGGATTGAGTTCCAGGCTCCGTTCTTATACTTATTTAGAGGCGGGTGGGTCTGTCTTTTTTTGTCCCCAGCTCTCCCCAGTATAGAGATACTTTTTGATGGCAAAGATGAGCGCCACGGACAGCACACTCAGCAGTGTTCCCTCCGGACCGTTGTGGGTAACGATCATCTGCCGGGCCATGGCGAACAGGAGCACATCAATGACCGCCCCGTATGTATGGAGCATGAGCATCTTGACAAACTCGATGCCCATAATAATAAGCAGTACTTTCTCCAGAAAATCATCAATGGAGAAGGACATGGGAGCCTCTCCCAATTCCTGGGCCAGCCCAACGACCAGCAGCACAGCCCGGATGACAATAGCCGCCAAAATGATCACAGCCATGACGATCTCCATGGCCTGGGCAACTTTCAGGGTCCTCTCCCGCATTTTTGCGCGCATGGCGCCCTCCCTTCGGCGTCTTGATCTGCCGCATTTTTCTCGTAAAAAATTTCTCAGCCTTTTCCATGCCGCCGGGCAGCACAGAGGGTATTTTCCATCAGAATGGCCCGTGTAACAGGACCTACACCTCCGGGAACCGGGGTAAGGTAAGAGGCCTTTGGAGCCACCTGGTCAAAGACCGCGTCCCCGCACAGCTTCCCCTGGTCATCCCGGTTGATGGCGATATCCACCACCACAGCCCCTTCCTTCACCATGTCTCCGGTGATAAGGCCGGTTTTTCCCGCAGCAGTAATGAGGATGTCTGCCCGCAGGCACTCCTCCTTTAAATTGGCCGTTTTGGTGTGGCAGACGGTGACCGTGGCATCGCTGAGAAGCATGAGCATGGCCTGGGGCTTGCCCACAATGTTGGACCGGCCCACCACCGTACACCGCTTGCCGGTCGGATCGATATCATATTCCTTCAGCAGGCGCATGACCCCTGCCGGGGTACAGGGCCGGAAGGAATCCACCCCCAGAATGAGGTCCCCCACGTTGGAAGGATTGACACAGTCCACGTCCTTATCCGGCCGGATGGCCAGCTGTACCGCCCGGTCATCCAAATGCTCGGGCAGAGGGAACTGGATCAGGATACCGTCGATATCCTCCCGCTGGTTGAGCAGCTGCACCACCTCCACCAGCTCCTCCTGGTTCACATCCCCAGGAAGGCGGTAGGTCTCGTAATAGATGCCGCATTGCTTACAGTCCTTACGCTTGCCCGCCTCATAAACCTGGGCGGCAGGGTCCTCTCCCACCAGCACCATGGCAAGGCCGGGGCGACGGGACATTTTTTCCACTTGGGCACGGACCTGCTCCTTGATCCGGGCGGACAGTCCCTTGCCGTCCATCAAAACCGCGGACATGGTCATTCCTCCCTTTTCTCGGTCTCTCCGGGATCCTCCTGTTTTTCCTCATCAGCGGGCACAGCAGAAGCAGGGGCTTCTTGTTCCGCTTCAGACGGAGCCGAACCTTCTGCCTGCGTACACTCAGCGGTCTGCGCCTGGGCACTTTGGGCGGCCAGCCGGTCCACAAACAGCTCCATCGGCGCGTTCCGGGTCTTTCTCATTGCCCACAGCAGCACCACGCCTGCCGCCAGGGCAGACAGGCCGGCCAGCAGCTGGGACACCCGGATGGTGCTGCCTACATAGAGGTAGAGGCTGTCGGTACGCAGCCCCTCGATCCAGGCCCGCCCCAGACCGTACCAAAATACATAAAAGAGGAAACACTGGCCATCAAACCGGCGCTTTTTCCCCATAAAATAGGTCATTACAAGGCCCGCCAGGTTCCACGCCGACTCATAAAAGAACGTGGGGTGAACACCCAAAGTTCCGCTGAGAATGGCCTCGTATCCTGCTTCATCCACATAACCGTTTCGTGCCATGTAGTCCGCAATGGTGGGTCCGCACATTCTCCAGGGCAGGGCTGTGGCAGAACCAAAGGCCTCCACGTTCATAAAGTTGCCCCACCGGCCAATGAGCTGCCCGATAAACAGTCCCTGGACTCCAAGATCGGCAAAGGCCAGGAAGCTGAGCTTCTTTACCTTACAGAAAATCAGAAGCACAATGACCGAGGAGATGATGGCCCCGTAAATAGCCAGGCCTCCGTCTCCATAATTGAGTATTTTTCCCCAGTTGAGGGAGCCGTCGGCATTTTGGAAAATACTCAGATTAAAAATCACATAATAGGCCCGAATGGCCACCAGAGCAGCGGGAACGGCGAAGAGCATCATGTCCAGGATGTTGTCCTCTGAAATGCCGTACCGCTTGCCCCACCGGGAGCAGAGGATCACCGCCAAAATGAGGCCGCTGACGATGATGATGCCGTACCAATAGATGGGCCGCCCCAGAATGATGATGGCTACCCGGTTCAGTTCAAATTCCAGCCCCAGGCCGGGGAAGGAGACGGACTGTACCGTCTCCGCCCCTGGCAGGGCAATGAGGTTTTGCAAAAATCCCATGGGTCTTATCCCTCCTTGGGCCGCACCACCGACAAAGCGGTACGCTCCCCGGTGACCCATTCCGAAATGAGTTCTTCGGCCTCTGCCTTGGTGATGGAAGCAAACAGGCCGGCAAAGTCCAGGTAGTCATAGCCGGCAAAGAAGGCCTGGGCCTGTCCTACACACAGGCTCTCAAAAGAATTGAGCCCCCGGACCTTGTTGCCGTACACGCCCTTCTTCACCCGCTCCCAGAGCTTGCCGTCCACACCGTCCCGGCCAATGCGCCCGGCCTCCTGGGCCACGGCCTCCCGCACCGCCTCCGGGTCCTTGGACTCGCCTCCGGCACACAGGAAGAAGCAGCCGGGATAGCTCTCGCAGCCATAGGAGAAATTGCGGTTGATGAGTCCCTGACGGTAGAGCTTGGCATACAAGGGGCTGGAGGAACCCAGCAGCACCTCTAAGGCAAGTTCTCCCACCATTTGACGGCGCAGACGCTCCTCTCCCTGAGGCAGAGCATCCCCCTTATAGCCCAGTTGGAAGATAGGAGTAGATACCTCCATGCGCTCCTCCATGAGGGCCTTGGCCACGCGGGCAGGCTCCTGGGGACCATAGTCCTTGGCAGCGATGGGGCCGGCCTCTTGGGGCAGAATCTCCTTTGCCACCTGGCAGATATGCTGCGGGTCCACCGGCCCCGCCACGCACAGCACCATGTTGGCCGGGTCATAAAAGGCCTTATGGCAGGCGTAGAGGGTGTCGGATGTGATGTGGGAAATGGACTCCACGCTCCCCGCTACGCTCACCCGGATGGGGTGGTTCTGGTAGAGGGCGGCCATCAGGTTCATAAATACCTTCCACTCCGGGTCATCCTCGATCATGCCGATCTCCTGGCCGATGATCCCCTGCTCCTTGTCTACACTCTCCTGGGTAAACCAGGGTACCGAGACAAAGGAGAGGAGGATGCGCAGATTTTCCTCAAACTTCTCCGTGGACTCGAAATAATAGCCCGTGATGGCACTGGAGGTAAAGGCGTTGGGGCTGGCCCCGTTGGCGGCCAGGTCCTGGAGAGCGTTTCCGTCCTTGGTGTCAAACATCTTGTGCTCCAGAAAGTGCGCTACTCCGGCCGGGGTGTCATGCCACTCCCCATCCAGGCAGAAACGCATATCCATCCCGCCGTAATTGGTGGCAAAGAAGGCGTAGCCCTTTTGAAACTCCGGCTTGGGAAATACAAAAACATGAAGGCCGTTGGGAAGCTTCTCCCGATACATCTGCTCCCCTACTTGGGAAAATTCCAGTTTTTCCATCCCTCAGCCCTCCTTGCCTTTCAGGAAATAAATGGTGTCCAGCTCCAGCTTCTGGGCCGCCTCGGCCACCTGCTGGGCGGTTACCGTCTCAAACTGGGCGCACAGCTCCTCAATGGTGGTGTCCAGCCCCGCGGCCGCCTGGCCCAGCCAGAACTCCTCCTGCCGGCCCTGGTCATCCAGGGTAGACAGGTGACCGCTGATCAGGGTGCGCCGCGCCCCCTCCAGCTCCCAATCTTCGATCTCTCCCCGGCGGATGGCCTCCAACTGGGCTAAAATCTCAGCTTTGGCCGTCTCAATTTTATCAAACTCAATGCCCGAGGACACCAGGACAAGCCCCTTCTGCTTTTCCAACATGGAGCTGGCATAGTAGCAGAGAGACAGCTTCTCCCGCACGTTCAAAAAGAGCTTGGACAGGGTGGTACCGCCGAAGATGGCATTGAACATGGTGAGGGCGGGGTAGCTCTCCTCCCAGCAGGTCTGTCCCCCGGTGCGGAATCCCAGGGCCAGCTTGCCCTGGGTCACATCCATCTCCTGGGTGACCATGCGGGGCTCAGGTCCGGCCGTCAGCCGCACGTCACAGTCGGGAGCCGTCCGTGCCCCGCCCTGGGCCAGAGGGGCCAGAGCAGAGTGCAGGGCGGCCTCCACCCGGTCGGGGTCAGCGCTTCCGGAGTAATAAACCTCTACCGCCGACTTCTTTAAGAGCTGCTGATACCGCTGCCACAGGCTCTGGGGGGTGGCGGCGGCCACGCTCTCCTCACTGCCCAGCTTGTCCACACCGAAGGCCTCATACCGGCACATCTCCTGAACCAGGCGCTGGGTGGCATAGGTGCGCTTGTCGTTGATCTGGGAACGGATGCGGTCAATGAGGTTCTGCTTCTCTCCGGCGGTGTAGTCGGGGCAGAAGCAGCCGTCCTGGGTATAGGGGTTGAGCAAAATCTCCCCCAGAAGGGCAGCGGCGCTCTCCAGGATTTTCTCCCCTTTCAGGGTGTAGGCATCGTCCAGGAAGCTGGCCACAAAGCCCACACACTGGGTCTCGCCCTTTTTGCGCACCACAGGCTCAATGGCTCCGCCGTAAAGCTCATCCAGGGCGGCGGACAGAGACTCCATGTCCGGATGAACGGCGCTGCCCCGGCGGAGAAGGGCCGGAATCAGTGCATTCGGACCGGCGGTGTCCCGGTCCAGAGGGCACAGCAGGGTCAGGGACAGGTAGGCGCTTTTGAATTTATCCGTGTGGACCGCCCGCAGCCACACGCCGGGAAAGAGCTCCCGTCTTGTCACTTGTGACATAATCTTGTTCCTTTCTTTGCTCGGGAGAAAGGGAAAATCCTTCCTCCAAACGGTTGGGGCTATCATATCACGATTGGCCTGGGAAAGCAATATTTTGCCTAAACGGTTACGGAAAGTTCATGGTTTCCCTCCAAAGCTTCCAGTTCCACCCAGCGCTCCTCCCGTCCGTCCAGGCGGGAGGAGGCGGTGCCGGTGCGCTTGACTGTGATGGTGAGCTCTCCCTTTGGCAGGCGCCAAACCGCTGTAAAGCCCGGCCAGCTCTCGGGCAGGTTTGGCCGCAGCGTGAGCCGCCCCTCTTTCACCCGCAGGCCCAGCAATTCCTCCACAGTACCCTGCCAGTACCATCCGGCGGCCCCGGTGTACCAGGTCCACCCCGCCCTGCCCTCCAGGCCAGGGGCGTAGGACACATCGGCAGAGAGAACATTGGGCTCTCCCCGGTAGATCTGGGTGGGGTGGTGCTGGGGCAGAAGAGCCTTCCATATCGCCCAGCCCTCCTCCGGCCGTCCCAGCCGCAGGCAGGCAATGGCCAGCCAAAGGGCTCCATGGGTATACTGCCCTCCGTTTTCCCGCACACCGGCGGGGTAGCTCTTGATATACCCTGGGTCCTGACTGCCTCCCATGTCAAACGCAGGGGCAAAGAGCCGTACCACTCCCCGTTCCCGGTCAAAGAGCCGCTCCAGGGCGGCAGAGATGGCCTGGTGTGCTTGCTCCCGGTCGCTTCCCTGGGGAAAGGCGGCAAAGGACTGGGCAATGGAGTCGATTTGGCACTGGTCACTCCCGGCCGAGCCCAGGGGCGTACCATCGTCAAAGTAGCCCCGGCGGTACCAGCCCCCATCCCAGGCATTCTGGGCAGCCTCCACCAGCCGGTCCGCCCAGGCCAGCAGCGCTTCTCCCTCCTCGTCCTCTCCCATGCGGCGGCACAGGGGAACAAAGGACTGGAGCACCAGGGCCAAAAACCAGCTCAGCCACACCGATTCTCCATCTCCCCGCTCTCCTACCCGGTTCATTCCGTCGTTCCAGTCCCCGGTGCCCATTTTGGCAAGTCCGTGGTCTCCCACCCCCCGTTCCAGGGCACAGCGGATGGCCGAGAGGGCGTGGCGGTAGAGACAGTCCGTTTTTTCGCTCACCTGCGGGAGCTCATACCGCTCCAGTTCCCCAGGAGCCAGCACCGGGGAGGTAAGGTAGGGGACCGTCTCCCCCAGCACATCCCAGTCTCCGGTGACGGTACAGTACCGGGACAGTACATAGGGAAGCCACAGCAAATCATCGGAGATCCGGGTGCGTACCCCCGCTCCCTGGGGCGGGTGCCACCAGTGCTGCACGTCCCCCTCCTCAAACTGCCGGGAAGCGGCCAGCAGAAGCTGTTCCCGCGTCCGCTCCGGCCAGGTGTACAGCAGAGAAAGCACATCCTGAAGCTGGTCCCGGAAACCGAACGCCCCGCCGTTTTGATACCGGGAAGTCCGCCCCATAAGGCGGCAGGCAATCACCTGATAGAGACACCAGCCGCCCAGATAGCGGTCAAGGGCCTTATCCGGGGTAGAGAAGGTAATGCTCGACACCTTCTTCGCCCACCAGTCCATGGTTTTCTCCTTCGTCTGGTCAAAATCCTCCCGTACAAACTTATACACCGGCTCCCCTTCCCCCGGCCGGGTGAGAAGGGTGATCTTCTCTCCCTCTCCTATGGTGTGAATGAGAGGGGTCCGCTCTCCCAGGCGGCAGGAGAGAATCCCCCGTCCGCGGGTAAGGGTGAAGGTCAAATAACGGCAATTCTCTTCCGGGGGCACAAAGCCCTCCGTGACCAGCTCTGCCCCATTCACGTTCTTCTCCCACCGGGCAAGGCCCGGACGGTATATGACCGTACATGGGCAGCGGTCTCCATCGGCAAAGACGGAATATTCCGCCCCGTCCACCGTCAGGGTGATCCGTTCCCGGCCTCCCACCGTCAGGGGATCATTGTCCCAGGGGGTGAGTTTTCCCTCACGGGAGTTGCCCCCCGCCCAGAGCAATCCCTCCCCCGTCTCGTCCGTCAGCCAGCCAAAGTTTGGATTGCACAAAATTTGGCTCCAGCCCACGGGAGGCAGGCGCTGGCCCGTGCGGATGACCAAGCTCCCATCCTCCTCCATGCTCCAGGGAGCGGGGCTGGATTTCAAGCATACAGGCGGGGGCGGCACCATGTGCTCCCCGCGTTTTTCCTCTCGCTCCAGGGGCAGCACCGCCCCCGCCCAGGCCAGCACGCCCTCCTGGGCCAAACGGTCCACCAGATGGATCCCGCCCCTGGCTCCCAGGGCGCTCTCTGCCCCCAGTTCCTTTAGAATGCGGGCCACAGCAGCGCGGCGGGGGCGGCGGTAGTCGCCTCCCTCCTCCGTCAGCAGCACCAGGTCAAAGGGGAAACCGGAACGGCTGAGCAGCTGGTGCCAGCGGCACCAAAGCCCCGCCCGCTCCACATCCTCTTCCCCGGCCAAAATCCCCGCGGCAACGGGAAAATCTCCTGAAATTCCATAGGGCCACAGAACCTGCTCCCTGGGAGGGCGTTTTTTCTTCTGTTCCGCCGCCAGCCGCTCCAGAAGGCGGAAAGACTCCATGGTCTGCCCCTCATTGAGGTGCAGACGGAGCGCCAGCGCAGCCAGAGACCCCCGCTCACCGTTTCTGCTTTGCAGCACTCGCCTTGCGGTATCCACAGCACTCTCCCGGCTGTCTCCCACGCCCAATGCCAGACACGCTCCCCCCTTCTCTCCAGGCTCCAAAGAAACGGGAAAGCGGACCATAAGGCAGGGGTCGGTGCCCGTTCCTCCCTGGGGAATGGGACCGGATTGTCCGGGCAGAGCCCGCAGCCCTCCCCGCCCCAGGCAGAGTGCCCGGTCCAGGCAGGCTGTTCCACCGTTTCCTTCCCATAGGGCGGCCAGCCACACCTCGCCCTCCGTGCCTCTGGGACGGCGGCGGAAGACGGCCCCATGCTGCGTCAGTTCACTCTCCAAAAACAGCCGGGAAAAGGCGGGGTGGGCCAGAAAATCTCCCATGGGGCACAGCACCGGCTCCAGGTAGACCAGCAGTTCTCCTTCCAGCCGTCCGCTGCCCCTCCAGCTCAGCTCCAACCGCCGCAGTTCCCCGTTTTCCCGCCGCGGAACCGAAAGCTTCATCCGGGCCAAAAGCCCGTCCTCTTCCCTCTCCCAGCTTGCACCGGCAGCATGGAAATACCAGCCGTAATCTCCCTTTTGATAGAGCGGAGCCGGAGTCAGGGACAGCAGGCCTTCCTCCCTTCGGAAAAAGGCAGCCACCCCCACAGGGGCATAATATTCCCCCGGCCGGGCCAGCAGGACCTGCCGCTCCCCCAGCCGGGACGATGTGAGCCCGTTGTCCTGGCAGAACACATGATAGCTGCCGTTGCTCACCAGGTGGCAGGCGGGCGAGCGCAGGGCATAACAGGTTCCCTTTCGCTCCAATCCAAAGCGTTCCCCCAGTCTCGGCTCTTCCGGGAGCTGCCGCTCCCGCTGGCGGAGGATGGGCGCCCCCACCGGGACCCGTTCCTGAAGCAGCGTACGGTAAGCAGCCATGTCCCGGTCGGCCAGAAAACGCCGCTGCATAAGGTTCCCCTCCAGCGCATTGACAATGGCCAAAAGGCTCATACCCAGGTGGTGGGACATATAGGAACGCACCACCTCATAGTTCCCATCTCCAGACAGGCGGGAGGGGGTGTAGTCCACCGCTTCATAAAGGCCAAATCGACCCTCCAACCCCATATCCCGCAGCCGTCTTAAATTCCTCAGCGCACTGTGCGGGGCCAGAAGAAGGGCCAGGAAGGAGGAATAGGGGGAGATCACTAATTCGGAATCAAGGCCCCACTTAAGGCCCAGGGCCTGAACTCCATGGGCTTTATATTGGTAATTCATCCCTGGATCAAAGGCGTAAAAGCCAGACTCAGAGATGCCCCAGGGCGTTTTCGTTCGGCTTCCCCGCCGCTTCTGGGCATATACGCAAAAGGAGAGGGTCTCATAGAGAAAGGAATTGGGCTCGCAGGGCAAAAGCAGCTGAGGCATGAAATATTCAAACATGGTCCCCGTCCAGGAAGCCATACCGCTATAGTCATTGTCCCCCAGAAGCATCCGCCCCAGGCAGCGCCAATGCCGCAGGGGAACTTCTCCCCGGGCCAGAGCGATAAAGCTGGTCTGTCTGGCCTCGCTGGCCATCAGGTCATAGTGTCCCGCCGTCATTTTGCCCTGCTCCACCTCGTAACCGATGGAAAACAGTCTGCGCCGCCGGTCGTAGAGGGGGGAACAATCCATCGCCTTCTCCAACACTTCCGCCCGGTGAGCCAGCGCCTCCTCCCCCCAGGACCTAAGGCCCTCTCTCAAGGCAATGAGGCAGCCCCGCAGATTTCCGCTGTCCACAGTGGACACATACCGGGGATTGAGGGGCGCGAGGGTCTGGGTGTTGTACCAGTTATAGAGGTGTCCCTGCCATTTTTCCAGCCTTTCCACCGTATCCAGCATGTGGCCCAGCAGTTCCGCGCTCCTCTGCCGCGGGATAAATCCCAGGTCCGCCGCCCCCATCACCGACAGCATACCCAAACCGATGTTGGTGGGGGAGGTGCGCCGGGCCAGCACAGGTCCGGGCTGTTCCTGATAGTTATCCGGGGGCAGGTAGTGATCCTGCGCACGGAGGAAATGGGCAAAATACCGCCAGATGAGGGCTGCCTGGTGCAGGAGGAACGCCCGGTCGGACGGAGACAAGGGCCGGTTCTTTTTGGCGGGCCGACTGATCATATAGGCCAGCAGCGGGGCCAGCAGCCACACAAGACCCACCAGCTTCCCGACACGCAGAGGGGCCAGCACCAGCACCGCCGCCCCCATGGCAAGCGAAAACCAAAAGGAGCGGATATAGTGCCCCAGATAGTTCCCCCGCTGCTCCGCCTGAGCCGCCGTCACCCAGGCCAGGAGATTTTTGTGGGAAACCTTCATCCGCCACAGGGCACAGCAGATGGCCCAGGCAGAGATCCAGGCCTGGTAAGGCAGAAACAGAAGTTGAATCGCCGTCTGTAGGATCACCCCCGCCACCCCGGAGATGACGGTGGAATGATAGCGCCTGCGCCGTCCCCAGGGCCGGGCAGCGGCCTCTGCCCCGGACAGCAGCAGGTTGGAAGCGGCAGACAGCACCGCCACCGTCCCTGCCAGGGCAAACACCCGTCCTGATACACACAATCCCAGCATTAAGGCCAGGAAGGTCACAATCGGAGAGAGGGAGCGGCGCAGATTGTCCGCAATTTTCCACCGGGCCAGGATGGGCAGGGGATTTTCTTCCCATACTCCATTCTCCACCGGCACCCGCCGCCCCAGCCAGGGCAGAAGCTGCCAGTCCCCCCGAATCCACCGGTGGAGGCGGGCAAAGTAGCTGCGCACCTGATAGGGACAGCCGTCTGTAAGCTCCACTTCTCCCAGCAGCCCCGCCCTCAAGTAACTGCCCTCCAGCAGATCGTGGGAGAGAATCTGCCCCTGTGGAAAGCGGCCCTCCAGGCAGGTATCAAATGCCTCCACATCAAAAATACCCTTGCCGGTATAGCTGCCCTGGTCAAAAAGATCGTGGTATACGTCACTGGCCGCCCAGCCATAGGGGTCCACGCCTCCAAGGCCTCCAAACACACGGGAAAACAGCGAGCGGTTGGCCGCCTCCAGCTCCACTCCCACTCTGGGCTGGAACAACCCATAGCCTGAAACCACGATTTTCCGTTTCTCATCCACCACCGGCCGGTTCAGTGGATGAAGCATAGCTCCCGCCAATGCGCGGGCAGAGCCCACTGTGAGGCAGGTATCTGAATCCAGCGTGAGGATCAGCTTTACCCCCGAAAGCCACGCTTTCTCCCCCACCTCTACACGAAGGCCGGAAGAACGTCCCCGAATGAGGCGCACCAGTTCCACCAGCGCCCCCCGTTTGCGCTCCCAGCCCATATACCGCTCATCCTGGGCACTGAACGTGGGTTCCCGGAACAAGAGGTAAAATCCGCCCTCATATTTCCGGTTCAGCTCCTCCACCGCCTTTCTGGCACGGTCCACCCAGGCGCTTCTCTCCTCATCCATGGGGGAAGCACAGTCGGGCAGGTCGGCCAGAATCCCAAAAGCCAGTTCTTGTCCGCTGTCCCGGTTACACAGATAACCCAGTTCCAGCCGGCCGGCCAGCTCCGCCCCGCTGTCCGGTCCGGTAAGCAGGGCGGATACCACGCACAAGGTGCACCCCTCCGGCGGGATCCCCTCCTCCAGTTCAAGGCGCAGCACAGGCCGGGGCGGAACAAAATGGGACAGGAGAAAATCCCCCACATTTTTTACAATATCCGACAAAGGCAGCACCAGCAGCAGGGCCGCCAGCGGAGCACCCCACAGCCATCCCAGCCCTGCCGCGCCCACCAGGGTCAGCAGGATAATCCCCCCGGCATACCATACCCCGGACGGCAGACGATGCGGTTTCCCCAGAGGCTGGCGGTAAAGGTACCAGCTCACATGGCCTTGCACCCCCCGGCCCTTTTGGGCCAGCTCCAATACCCTTTGGGCTGCCGCTTTCTCTTCCAAGCCATATTGTTTGGCCAACTGGCACAACCGCTGCCGGCATCTTCTGCGGCTCTCCTCATCCATCCGCGGGTAGCAGCCGGAAGGGTCCTGGGAAAGCAGACGCTCCACCTGGCTGGTTTCCTCCAGCAGGGTACCCCAGTCAATCTCTGACAGTGCCCGCAGGGCTTGGAAGATCTGGGCCATTTCCTCCTCTCCAGCCCGCTCGTCCAACTGCTCCAGGCTTGCACACAGTCCTCCCAGCCGCTCCAGCAGTGTCCCCGCCAGTACGGACACCAACAGGGACAGTTCCCGCTCCATCAGGGGGCACACTGACTGAAATCCCTCCAAATAACACCTGAGCCGCTGCGCTTCCAAATCGGGCACTGCCCACAGCGCCCCCCGAGCGCACACTTGCAGAACGCTGTTTCCCGACTGAGTGCCTCGCAGCGTTCCACCCTGCTGGAAACAGCGCCGGGCCTGTTCTCCCTCCCGTGCCGCCAGATAATAGTTATCCAAAAGCCACCGTGCCCCACCGGACAGCTCCTCTTCGCCATTTCGGGCACTGAGCTTCTCCTGAACGCGTGCACAGCGGGCCAGATTCTCTTTTACCTCCCTTGCCAGCACACGGGCAGAACGTATCCCCGCAGGGCGTACCGCTTTTGCGGTATTGACCGCATATTGAACCAGATGGGCATCGTCCATGGGGACGCGGGCTGGAGACATAGAGATCCCTCCTCTTAAAATTGCAGCCTTTCCCTCCAGTTTTCCCCGCCCCTGGGGGAATATACCAAAAAAGACAGTAAGCGCCCGCAAGTAATTTTACTTGACAAACAGAGCAAAATGTGGTAGACTTCCAAATGTAAAGTTTATAAGCTTTACATTTACTGCTCAAAAATGTGGGCAAACCACTTTTTTGAGGCTTTTATTTTGCTTTAAGGAGGTCCGCTGGGATGAAAAGTCAGGCTTACCGCATGGCCATGCTGTATGATTTTTACGGCGATGTGCTCACCGAGCGCCAGAAGGAGTTCTATGACCTCTACTACAACGAGGACCTCTCCCTGGGGGAGATCGCCGAAAACTACGGCATCACCCGTCAGGGCGTCCGGGACGTCATCGTCCGGGCAGAGGCTGTCCTCACAGAGCTGGAGGACAAGACGGGGCTCATTAAGCGCTTTCACACCATGCACGGCCAACTGGAGCAGATTGCCCAGGACGCTCAGCGCATCCGTGAGCTGGCCGCCCAGATGGACCACAGTGAGCTGGAGGGACTGGCTCTCCAGATTCAGGACACCGCCCAGAAGCTTTTGGAGGAATAATCCATGGCATTTGAAGGACTTTCCGAAAAGCTCTCCGCCGCTTTTAAAAAGCTCCGGGGCAAGGGCCGCCTGTCTGAGGCCGATGTAAAGGAGGCCATGCGGGAAATCCGCCTGGCCCTGCTGGAGGCCGACGTCAGCTACAAGGTGGTCAAACAGTTTGTCGCTCAGGTCACCGAAAAGGCGGTGGGCTCCGACGTACTGGAGGCCCTGTCCCCCGCCCAGCAGATCGTCAAGATCGTCAACCAGGAGCTCACCGAGCTGATGGGCGGAGCCAGCACCAAGCTGACCATCGCCTCCAAGCCACCCACGGTGGTGATGATGGTAGGTCTCCAGGGTGCTGGTAAAACCACCAACGCCGCCAAGCTGGCCGGGCTTATGAAGCGCAAGGACAACAAGCGCCCCCTCCTGGTCGCCTGTGACATCTACCGTCCCGCCGCCATCAAGCAGTTGGAGGTGGTGGGCGAGCAGCTGGGGATCCCCGTGTTCCAGATGGGACAGACAAACCCCGTGGACATCGCCAAAGCCGCCATTGAGCACGCCACCAAGCACGGCAATGATATGGTGTTTTTGGACACCGCCGGCCGGCTTCATGTGGATGAGCAGCTCATGGACGAGCTTCGCAATATTAAATCCGCTGTGGAACCCACCGAAATACTGCTGGTAGTGGACGCCATGATCGGTCAGGACGCGGTGAACGCCGCCAAGGCCTTTGACGATGCCCTGGACATCGACGGTGTCGTACTCACTAAGCTGGACGGCGACGCCCGCGGCGGCGCAGCCCTCTCCATCCGGGCCGTTACCGGCAAGCCCATCAAATTTGTGGGCATGGGCGAGAAGCTGGACCAGATCGAGGTCTTCCACCCCGACCGCATGGCCAGCCGGATTCTGGGTATGGGCGATGTGCTCTCCCTCATCGAAAAGGCCGAGCAGTCCTTTGACCAGAAAAAGGCTTTGGAGCTTCAGGAAAAGCTGCGGAAAAACAAATTTACCCTCACTGATTTTTACGAGCAGATGACCCAGTTGAAAAACATGGGTTCGCTCAGCGATATTGCCGGGATGCTCCCCGGAGTCAAGGCCTCCGATTTGGAGGGGGCCACCATGGACGAAAAGCTGCTCCAGCGCATGGAGGCCATCATCACCTCCATGACCCCCTACGAGCGGGAAAACCCCAGCGTGCTCAATTCCAGCCGGAAAAAGCGCATTGCCGCCGGCTCGGGCACCCAGGTGGTGGATGTCAACCGCCTGCTTAAGCAGTTTGACATGCTGCAGGCCATGACAAAGCAGTTCTCCGGCGGCAAGCTCCCCCGGAACATGCGCAAGATGATGGGCAAAAAAGGCGGCTTCCCCGGCATAGGCGGCGGAATGCCCGGCCTGCCCTTCTAACTCTTTCGTTGGCAAAGCGTGGCACACGCTTTCCATATACAGAAACAATTCTTTGGAGGTGAATATAAATGGTTAAAATCAGACTGCGCCGCATGGGCGCCAAGAAGGCTCCCTTCTACCGCATCGTGGTGGCTGACTCCCGCTATCCCCGTGACGGCCGCTTCATCGAGGAGATCGGCTATTACAACCCCGTGGAGAACCCCGCTGAGCTGAAGGTGGACGTGGACCGCGCCCAGGCTTGGATCAAGACCGGCGCTCAGCCCACTGAGACCGTCCGTGACCTGCTGAAAAAGGCCGGTGCCCTGTAAGGCTGGAGGTTTTGCACACAATGAAAGAGCTTCTGACCTATGTTGCCCAGAACCTGGTGGAACACCCCGAGCAGGTGTCTGTCGCTGAGGTCGAGGGCGACGGCGAGACTGTGCTGGAACTCCGGGTTGCCCCGGAGGATATGGGCAAGGTGATTGGCCGCCAGGGCCGCATCGCCAAGGAGATCCGTATTCTCATGCGTTCCGCTGCCCAGCGCTCCGGAAAACATGTCAGCGTAGAAATCGTCGATTAACAACAAAGGCGCAGGGGTTTCCCTGCGCCTTTGCTCTATCAAAGGGAGGTCTATATCATGCTTCAGCAATATTTAGAGGTGGGCAAGGTTACCAACGTCCACGGTCTCATGGGAGAGGTCCGGGTCCAGCCCTGGGCTGACAGCCCGGAGTTTCTTTGCAAGTTTAAAACCCTCTATGTGGACAAGACCCACTGGCCCATCGAGGTGGAGCGCGCCCGCGTCCACAAGAACATGGTCATCCTCAAATTCCGGGGCGTCACCGACGTCCCCAGCGCCCTGGCCATGCGAAACGCCATTTTGTACATTGACCGTGCCGATGCCAACCTCCCCGAGGGAAGCTTTTTCCTGGCCGACATCTATGGACTGGAGGTCCGGGATGCCCAGAACGGAGCGGTGCTGGGCAAGATTGCGGATGTGCTCACCCTCCCCGCCAACAACGTCTATGTGGTCAAGGGAGGCGAGCGGGAGCTGATGATCCCCGCCGTTCCCCAATTTATCGCGGAGACCAACATTGAGCAGGGCTACATCCGGGTCAACATGATGGAGGGTCTGTGATGAAGTACGAGTGGAAGGGTCCTGTGCGCTTTGGCGTCGTTCTCTTTCTCCTGTATTTGGCGGTCCATTACTGGGGAAAGCTCTCCTCCCTGCTGCTGCTTGCCCTGGGGGCCGCCTTCCCGCTGGTGCTGGGAGCAGTGGTGGCCTATGCGGTCAACATCCTCATGAGCATGTATGAGCGGTGGTACTTCCCCGCAAGCCAAAACCAGGCCATCGTAAAAAGCCGTCGGCCGGTATGTCTGGTACTGGCCTATGCCAGTTTGATTGCCATCGTCGTGCTTATCGTGCGCATGATCCTCCCCGAGCTGGCCAACTCAGTCAGTCTGCTGATCCGGGAGGCAATCCCCCTGTTGGAGGATCTGAGCCTGAAAATCAACGAAAATCTGGATATGAATCAGCTGGCCGCCTTCTCCGGCCTTGTCCTGGCCGATGGCTCCATCGATTGGAGAGAGATTCTGACCACTGCAGTCAACTGGCTCATTTCCGGTCTGGGGGGTGTGATGGGCTCGGTCATGTCCCTGGCCTCGACCACCGTATCCGCCGCCTTTACTGCTATCGTGAGCACCATTTTTTCCATCTATCTGCTTTTCGGGAAGGAAAAACTTCAGAGCAACTGTGCACGGGTGCTGAAAACCTATCTGAAGCCCACCTGGTACAGCCGCCTCATCTATTTTCTAGATACCTTAAACACCTGCTTCCACAACTTCGTGGTGGGACAGTGCACCGAGGCGGTCATTCTGGGACTGCTGTGCATGGGCGGCATGATGCTCTTCCGCTTCCCCTATGCCTCCATGGTGGGGACCCTGGTAGGCTTTACCGCCCTCATTCCCGTGGCCGGGGCCTATATCGGCGCAGGTGTGGGCGCTTTTATGATCTTCACCTCCTCTCCGCTCCAGGCCCTGCTGTTTCTGATTTTTATCGGAATACTCCAGCAGCTGGAGGGCAACCTCATCTACCCCAAGGTAGTGGGCTCCTCCATCGGTCTGCCTGGAATTTGGGTGTTGGCTGCTGTCACCGTGGGCGGCGGCGTGCTGGGCATCGGCGGCATGCTCCTGGCTGTCCCCCTCACCGCTACCCTCTATCAGATGCTGCGCTCCGATGTCATCCGGCGAAACACGCCCCAGCCCATCTCTCCCACCCCGGAGATACCCGAGGAAACTCCCCCAGAGGAATAACAAAAACGCGTGTGGAAGTTCTTTCCACACGCGTTTTCTTATGATTTACCAAAACAGAAGAGCAAAATTCCCCGCACCCACTCCGGGACTCCTGCCTGGATCATGGCCTGTGCTACCGCCTCTCTGGAGGCCTCCAGCCCCATCGTCACTGCCCCGGCTGCCTCCCGGCCCACCGCAAGCAGCTCTCCCGACGCCGAAGCCCCTACCGCCACCTGGGAAGCCACCGCCGCACCTCCTGCTGCGTATGTTCCCACGGCCGAGCCCCCTATGGCCAGATAGCCCAGGGCACATCCTCCCACGGCGATGAATCCCAGGCTGATGCCGCCCAAGGCAAAAACTCCCATGGCCATACCGGCCAGTGCCAAAAGGCCCAGGCAGATGGCTCCCAAAGAAAACAATCCAGCGGCAAAGCAGCCAATGGCCACCACCCCGGTGGCCACATTCCCGATGGCAATGATTCCCCTGGCCCAGGTCAAACCTCTCTGGGACAGGTTGATGTGTACCAGAGGCAGACCACAGAGCGTCCGTTTGCTCTTATATTCATAACGCCACCCTTCGTAGTGGTAGTGGTTCTCCACCACCACCGGCCCCGTCTGAGGCATCTCCGCCTCCCGTCCGGTGATGAGCCAGTCCAATGTCACATTAAAATATCGGGCCAGGGCAGTCAAATTGTCCAGATCCGGACGGCTGGTCCCCGCCTCCCACTTCTGCACCGCCTGGCGGCTTACCCCCACCAGGTTGGCCAGTTCCTCCTGGCTGAGCCCCGCCTTTTTCCGAAGCTCATAGAGCCGCGTCTCAAAATTCATGTTTCATTCCTCCTGTGCTGGTCTGTCCCAGGACGCCTCACAGCATAGCAAACTTTCCCCTCCACCGCAACCAAAACCAGTATACAATTTGACAACAGCCGGTTGCATCGGCTGAATGATCCCGTTTTTGAGAAAAAATAAGCGCCGCCCCGTTTTGGGGCGGCGGCGGTTATTCGCTCTCCTGGGTACAGAACATGGGCCGGGCCTCGTCAAAGAGGTCCACCATACCGCAATAGTTCAAAATCTCATACTGGCGAAGCCACTCCTGCGCCTCCTCATCCAGCTCCTCCTCTGCCAGGAATTCCCCATCCGCTGTGACAAATCCCACAGGAGTAATGGCGGGCAGGTCCTCGTACATCTGAGAGAGGAAATTCATAAATCCGGTCATGGGCAGCCCGGCCACCTGGGCGGTCAGTACTCCCAGATAATTGGGGCTGATGATCACATCCTGCTGCTCCTCAATGTCGTAGTTGGCCCAAATAAAGAAGGGGACCGCATATTGCTGCATGACCTCCTGCGTGGTGCGCTGGGAGAACTTCTTCCCATAAAGCTGCTCATAAAAGGCGTTGGTAAGCGGGGGCTGATGATCTCCAAAAAAGACGATCATGGTGGGCTCGTCGCACTGGCTGTAATAAGTAATGAGCTCCTCCAGAGCCTTGTCGCTCTCCTCCATCAGGCAGAAGAACTGCTGGGCACTGCGGTCGGCATTGTTCAGATCGTCAGAAAGCTCAATGGTCCGCTCCAGATTGTTCCAACCCTGGGCATAGCCGCTGTGATTCTGCATAGTCACGTTGAAGAAGAAGGTCGTATCCTCCCCTTCGGTGGAGCGGTAGATCATCTCATAATCAGACTTGTCAGAAATATAGTGGCGGATAAAATAGGGGTCTACTACATCCTCCTCGTACATCTGCTTGTCAAAGTCCAGATACTCATAGGCCAGCACCCGGTTCCACCCGGAGGCCTTATAGGGGTGGAAGGCGGTGGTATCGTACCCCACATTCCCCGCCAAAGCAGCCAGGGAGGGCATGCCCTCCTCCACATAGAGCTGGTAAGCCACGGTGTGAGGAGGCTGGAAGAGACTGGTGAAGCCTGTCAGGTACTCAAACTCAATGGTAGCCGTGCCCCCTCCGGTGACCGAAGAATACATCCACCCCTTGACGGTGTTCTCCTCCAGGGAATGGAGGAAAGGAGTGGGGTCTTTGGAGGCTTCAAAGCTGTCAAAGATGGAGAAATCTCCAAAGGACTCGTTCATGATGACGATCAGATTGGTAGGCTGTTTGGATGGATCCCCTTCCAGGCCGGGATATTCCTTCATCAGCTCCAGCACTGCTTCTTCCGAGTAATCCTCCGGCTCGTCCACAGAGGAGTAGCGCAGGGCAATGGTAAAGTTCAGAAGAAAGCCATTTCGCTGGGTGACCCATTGCTGGGTAAAAATCCCCAAAGCCGGAAGCATCCCCGTACAGAAAAAGGCGTAACCATATCCCAAAATCACCGCCCAAAGAACCAGGGCGGCAGGAAGCTTGATCTTGGCACGCTTCTTCTGGGGCACACAGACAAAAACCAGGAAGAGATAGGCCACCAGCAGGACACCGGCCTGGATCATGTGTTCATCCAAAGAGTAGTCAAAGCCCTCGGCCACATTGGCAGCAGTACGCCAGCCGGTAATGTCCGCCGGGAACAAAATCCGCCCCCGGAAGCGGAGCACATAGTGATTGACCAGTCCAAAGAGGAAGGCCAACACGGTACCCAGGGCAGCGGAGCGCCGGTTCCGGCCCAGCAGCAGACGCAAGGCCACAAAGAGGCTATAGTACCACACCAAGTTCATGAGCACCTGCCAGGCGGCCAAGTCCTCAAACACATCATTCTCGTTTAAAATTTCCACCATCCACAGGCAGGCCCAGGGCCCCAGCAGGAACACCAGCCGGGAGGCCCACTTTCCGGGAAATGTTTTCATATCCCGCACAAGCCGTGGGAAGGTATCTCCATAGAGCAGCGCTTTCATTTCAATCCTCCATATGTCAGCGGCCAGAGCCGCACCCATTAAGAATACCCCTTTCCCAAAAATTTGCAAGGGCTCGGGGGCAATCTTCATAAAATATTTATCTTTATAGACGGAAAAAAAACGGCTTGGTTCCCTGCGCAAAAATATTCATTATTTTCATGTATATTCAGTCCAATATTCACCTGCCTGTTTTGCAAGCAGCCGGCTATATTCCTAATTATATTATTAATTGGTCATGTATGGGCTTTTCTTCACAAAAAATTCCATTAACGGCTGTATTTTTTGCATATTTATCTATTGACTATGTATATCTCTTGGGGTATACTCAACCCAACGCCCGAAATTCGGGCGGCTATTGAAAAGGAGATCATAAAAATGAAAAAGATTCTTGCTATGACTATGGCTCTGGCCATGTCTCTGTCCCTGGTCGCCTGCGGCGGCAACGGGGCCACCAGCTCCGCTGGCTCCGCCTCTTCTCAGGGTGCTGCCTCTTCCCAGGGTGCTGCTTCCTCCCAGGCCAGCTCCGCCACTGCCGGCGAGCTCACCACCGTGGAAGAGGGCAAACTCATCATGAGCACCAATGCTGCCTTCCCTCCCTATGAGATGACCGATGATACCGGCGCTGTGGTTGGTATCGATGCTGAGATCGCCGGCGCCATTGCTGAGAAGCTGGGCCTGGAGCTGGTCATCGACGACATGGATTTTGATGCCGCTCAGCTGGCTGTTCAGCAGGGCAAGAGCGACATCTGCATGGCTGGCCTGTCCATCACCGAGGATCGTCTGCTGGTCATGGACTTCTCCGACAGCTACGCCACCGGCGTGCAGGTTGTCATCACCACGGAAGGCTCCGATGTTACCCTGGACAACCTGGGTGAGAAGATGATCGGCACCCAGCGCGCCACCACCGGCAACATCTACTGCACCGACGAGTACGGTGAGGAGCATGTGGTCTCCTATGATGACGGCATCGTGGCCGTGCAGGACCTGATGAACGGCAAGGTTGACTGCGTGGTCATCGACCAGGCTCCTGCTCAGGAGTTCGTGGCCGCCAACCCCGGTCTGGTGATTCTGGACACCCCCTGGGTCGAGGAAGAGTATTCCATCGGCGTGGCCAAGGGCAACACCGCCATGCTGGACGCCGTCAACGGCGCTCTGGCTGAGCTGACTTCCGAGGGCACTCTGCAGTCCATCATTGAGAAGTACATCCCCACTGAGGGCTGATTACCAAATCCCGCAAACTGATACAATTTGAGAAAGGGCGGCCTCAGGCCGCCCTTTCTCTGACACAGAAAGAGAGAGGAGTAGAGGAATGGACCTAGCCTACTATTACGAGCTGTGGCGCGGCATGATGCTGTCAAAGGATCCCCTGGTTGCTGAGGCTGTCACTTGGTGGCAGGAATTCTATGTCAAGTTCTATCAGGCTTTTTTGGAGGCTGACCGCTGGAAGCAGTATTTAAACGGCGTGGGCACCACTCTGACAGCTACCGCTCTGGCCCTGATTTTGGGTGTGGTGCTGGGCGTGCTGGTAGCGATGGTCCGTACCGCCCACGACCAGCAGCGGCCCGATCGGAGAAAAAATGTCGTACTAGGCTTCTTTAACCTGATCTGTAAGATCTATGTCACCGTCATCCGCGGTACCCCTATGATGGTGCAGCTGCTCATTTGGAGCTCAGTGGTATTCATCAGCAGCCGCAGCTACACCATGATCGGCATTTTTGGCCTGGGTATCAACTCCGGTGCCTACGTATCCGAGATCATCCGCGGCGGATTGATGGCTGTAGACGGCGGACAAATGGAAGCCGGTCGCTCATTGGGTCTTAATTACATCGATACCATGCGCTTTATTGTCATTCCCCAGGCCATTAAGGCCATCCTGCCGGCTCTGGGCAATGAATTTATCGTCCTGCTGAAGGACACCTCTCTCATCACCGTGATCGGCGGTAAGGAGCTTCTCCACGCCGCTCAGGGCATTATGGGCCGTACCTATGAGGCTATGTTCCCTCTTCTGGGCATCGCTTCGATCTATCTGGTTCTGGTTGTTATTTTCACCTGGCTGTTGGGTAAGTTGGAAAGGAGGCTGCGTCAAAGTGATCGACGTTAAAAAGCTCAGCAAATCCTTTGGCGACCACCTGGTGCTGGATCAAATCGATCAGCACATCTATCCCGGAGAAAAGGTCGTTGTCCTGGGCCCCTCCGGTTCCGGCAAGTCCACCTTCCTGCGCTGCCTTAACCTGCTGGAAACTCCCACCGCAGGTACCATTGTCTTTGATGGCCAGGAGGTCACCGACCCTAAAGCCAACATTGATAAGATCCGTCAGCAGATGGGCATGGTGTTCCAGCACTTTAATCTCTTCCCCAACATGACCATCCGAAAGAACATCACCCTGGCCCCCGTGCGCACCGGCCTTATGAAGCAGGAGGAGGCGGATGAGACCGCCACCACCCTTTTGAAGCGGGTGGATCTGCTGGACAAGGCAGACGCCTATCCTGCCCAGCTCTCCGGCGGTCAGAAGCAGCGTATCGCCATCGTCCGGGCCCTGGCCATGAAGCCCAAGGTCATGCTCTTTGACGAGCCCACTTCCGCTCTGGACCCTGAGATGGTCGGCGAGGTGCTGGACGTCATGAAGGAGCTGGCCCAGGAGGGCATGACCATGGTAGTGGTCACCCACGAGATGGGCTTCGCCCGTGAGGTGGGCAGCCGGGTCATCTTTATGGACGGCGGGCACATTCTGGAGGAGAACGAGCCCCATGCCTTCTTCGCCAATCCCCAAAATGAGCGTACCAAGCTCTTCCTCTCCAAAGTTCTGTAACGATTTTGCCGCTCTGGAAACAGGGCGGCTCTTTTTTTGCCCAAAATAGGGACTACGCCGGCCCGGCGGCACATATCAGTCAGTGAGGTGATGATTTTGGACCTTCTGACCAAGGCAGCAGATGGGCTGTGGAACCCCTGGCTGCTGGGATTGTTTCTTCTGACCGGGCTGGTATACTCTCTGGGCTCAGGCTTTTTCCAGGTCTTTGAATGGAAGCTGTGGTGGAAAAGTACTCTTGGCTCCCTACTCCAACCCCAGCGGCCTCAGGGGCCCGGCCTCTCCTCTCTCCAGGCTCTGGCCACCGCTCTGGCCTCCACCATGGGGACCGGCTCCATTGCCGGAGTAGCCGCTGCCCTCACGCTCGGCGGGCCGGGGGCGGTATTCTGGATGTGGGTATCCGCCTTTCTGGGCATGATGACCAGCTGTGGAGAAAAACTGCTGTCGGTACGCTACCAGCGTTCCGGGCCAGACGGCACCCTCCAGGGCGGGCCCATGTTCTATCTCAAAGATGGGCTCCACGCTCCCATCCTGGGCGCATTTTTTGCCTTGGCAGGATTGCCCGCCACCCTGGCCGGAGGAAACCTGGTTCAGTCCTCCTCTATCGCCCTGTCCCTGGAGGCCGCCTTCGGCCTGCCCCGGCTCTCTGTGGGGCTTTGTACTGCCCTGGCGGCAGGGCTTGTCATGATTGGAGGAGTAGGACGCATTGCCCGCTCGTCCACCGCGCTGGTGCCTGCCATGGCCCTTTTGTATATGGGCGGCGCACTGGCAGTGCTGATTCATAACTTTTCCGCCCTTCCAGAGGCCTTTCACCTGATTATCTCCTGCGCCTTCTCCCCTTCCGCCGCTTTGGGCGGCGGGTGCGGCTGGACCATAGCCCAGGCTATGCGCTACGGAATCGCCCGTGGCGTATTTACCAACGAGGCAGGGCTGGGCACCTCCGCTATGGCCCACGGAGCGGCCCGCGTGGACCATCCGGCCCGGCAGGGCATGTGGGGGATTTTTGAGGTATTTCTTTCCACTTTGGTGGTATGCACCCTCACCGCACTGGCCGTTTTAGTCAGCGGAGTCTTTCACCCGGAAACCCCCAGCTCCCTCACCGGTGCTCCCCTCACAGCTGCCGCCTTTTCCTCCGCCCTGGGTCCCATGGGAAGCGGAATTGTGGCACTGTCCCTTCTGCTGTTCGCCTTCACCTCTATTCTGGGCTGGAGCTACTATGGCCAGCAATGTCTGAACTACCTTACTGGCGGGAAGGGACTGGGGCTCTATCGGGCCGTATTTCTCCTGTGCATCATCCTGGGGGCCGTGTGGGAACCGGGCGCCGTATGGCAGCTGGTCGACCTGTGCAGCGCCCTTATGGCCCTCCCCAACCTGACCGCTCTGCTCCTGCTGGCCCCGGAAGCGCTGCAGTTATTACGGCAGTTTCAAAATTTTACCCACATTTAACGAGAATTCGGGAGAATTCTTTACATTTCCTCTGTATGATAATTGGGACTTCCCAGGCACTCAGCCTTTCCCCATATTTTTCGCCCCACTGGGCAAACTGTGATAGTAAGGGCCGCTGCGCCCACCATCCACGAGGAGGAATCCCAAACTATGATCTGCGGTATTATTGATTTAGGCTCCAACACCATACGGTTATCCATCTATCAATGTGAACATGGCCGGGGCAGACTGCTCACCAACCGAAAGGTAATGGCCGGACTAGCGGGCTACGTGGTAGATGGAGAGCTGTCCCAGGAGGGCATTCAGGTGGCCTGTCAGACTTTGGAGGAATATAAGGCCCTTATGTCCAACCTAGGGTTTACAAACCTCAGAGTTTTTGCCACCGCATCCCTGCGCAATGTCTCCAATACCGATGAGGCCGTTTCTCAAATCCAGGCCTCCACCGGACTGGCCGTGGATGTGATTTCCGGCACAGAAGAGGCCCGGCTGTCCTTTTTGGGGGCAGTTCAGGGCCAGGGGCCGGAGGAAGGGCTGCTCATCGACCTGGGCGGCGGCTCTATGGAGCTGGTCAAATATCAGGGGCATGATATTCTCTCCTCCTGTTCCCTGTCCCTGGGCTCGCTTTCCCTCTATAGCCGCTTTGTCACTTACCTCCACCCCACCAAGTCGGAGCGAAAGGCCATCCGCGCTCTGGTAAGCGAACAGCTGGAGCGCCACGACCCCGCTCCCGCTCCCATTGCCCACGCCTGCGGAGTGGGCGGCACCGCTCGCGCCGCCTGCAAGGTGGCCAACCTGGCCTTTGGCCGAAGCCAGGATTGCCGCATTCTCACCGCAAAAGAGCTTCATAAACTCCTGAAGCTGCTGCGCGACCCGGACCGTGAGATGCTGGGACTCATGCTCAAGGCCGCCCCGGACCGGATCCATACACTGGTTCCCGGTCTCATCATCCTGAACACCGTGGCCCGGACCTATGGTCTGGAGGACATCACCATCAGCCGCTGCGGCGTCCGGGAGGGCTATCTTCAGGACCGGGTACTGGGAGGTGGCGCACAATGAGCCGCCTTCCCGACACGCGCTACACCCAGGACCGGGAACTGTCCTGGCTGAAATTTAACCAGCGGGTACTGGAGGAGGCGCGGGATGAATCAGTCCCTCTGATGGAGCGGCTGAAATTTGCCGCTATCTTCACCAGCAACCTGGACGAGTTTTTCATGGTGAGAGTTGGCTCCCTCACCGACATGGCCATGGTAAAGGACGAACACCTGGACAGCAAAAGCGGCAAAACTCCCCAGCAGCAGCTCCAGGCCATCTTCCGGGCCGTCCCCGCCCTTTACAAACAGCGGGACAAGGTGGTGGCACAGCTGGAGGGCCGGCTGCGCTCCTGCAACATCTGCCGCCTTAGCATGGACGAGCTGGACGCCAAGGCGAAAAAGCAGGTAGACCGCTGGTTCCATGACCAGGTACGTCCCATCCTCTCCCCCCTTGTACTGGACCTCCACCACCCCTTCCCTCACCTGGCCAACAAGGCGCTTTATTTGATGCTGAGCCTGAAGAAAAACGGAAGTGAGGCCTATGGGCTGCTGCCCTTGCCCGGCAGCCTGCCCCCCTTCTTCCGTCTGGAAGAGCAGGGAGTGCGCTATCTGCTGCTGGAGGATATTTTATCCTGGTATGCCGGGGAAATTTTTGACTCCTTTACCGTCACGGACCGGTGGGTAGTGTCCGTCACCCGCAACGCCGATATCAGCCCGGAAGATGAGGCCTATGAGGTAGACGAGGACTTCCGGCAGCACATGCGCAAGATCATTAAAAAGCGCTCCCGCCTCTCTCCGGTCCGTCTGGAGATCCAAGGGGAGAAAGAGGAAACGCTCATTTCCTTCCTGCTGGACAAGCTCTCTCTGGACCGAAATCAGGTTTTTGTCTCCAAGGCTCCCCTCTCTTTAAAGTACGTTTTCGCTCTGGAATCTCTTCTCTCATCTGAGAGTACCGCAGCCCTGTGCTATCCCCCCTATACGCCCCGGTTCCCCGACTGTCTGGAACCCAATGCTCCGGTGCTTCCCCAGATTCTCCGCCGGGATGCCCTGCTCTTCTACCCCTTTGAACAGATGGAACCCTTTCTGCGTCTCATTCGGGAAGCTGCCTTTGATCCCCATGTAGTCTCGATCAAGATCACCATTTACCGCCTGGCCGACCGTGCCAAACTGGCGGAGTACCTGGCAGCGGCGGCAGAAAACGGCAAAGATGTCACCGTCCTCATGGAGCTGCGGGCCCGGTTTGATGAACAGAACAACATCCGCTGGGCCGAGCGGATGGAGGAAGCGGGCTGCACAGTCATCTACGGCTCCGAGGGACTGAAGGTCCACTCCAAAATCTGCCTCATTACCCGTCTGGACCGAGGCAAAGTACAGTACATCACCCAGGTCGGCACCGGAAACTACAACGAAAAGACCGCCAAACTATATACCGACCTGTGCCTGATGACTGCTGACCCCGTCATCGGCGCCGATGCGGCCCAATTTTTTCAAAACATGGCCTTGAGCAACTTTCGTGGGGAATACCAGCGGCTTCTGGCCTCTCCCTTTGTCCTGCGGGAACGGGTGGAGGCACTCATTGACCAGGAAATCGCCAAGGGCACCAACGGATACCTCTTTTTTAAGCTCAACTCCCTCACCGACCGGCGGCTCATTGACAAGCTGGCCCAGGCCTCTCAGGCCGGGGTAGAAGTGGTGTTAAATATCCGGGGCATCTGCTGTCTGGTGCCGGGGCTGCCCGGCCTTACCGACCACATCACCGTCTTTTCTATCGTGGGCCGGTATCTGGAGCATAGCCGCATCTATCAGTTTGGACGGGGAAAGGATTCCAGACTTTTCATCTCCTCCGCGGACTTTATGACCCGGAACACCCAGAGGCGGGTAGAAATTGCCTGCCCAGTCCTGGACCCCTGGACGCGGGAACGGATTTTGGAGATCATTTCCCGCCTGTGTGCAGATAACCAAAAGGCGCGCCAGCTCTGTTCCGATGGTTCCTATGTCTCCCGCAGGCAGACACCTGCCGCCGCACCTTTTAACGCTCAGACTTCTTTCCAGTCCCCCTGGCCTTCCTCTCCCCGCCCGGAACCATCCCAGCGGCCCAGAGAGGGGCTGGGCGGGCTATGGAGGCGGCTTAGAGAACGAAAAAAACCTTAACGGCCTCCGCTGCTTACGCATCTGTTTTCCCAAAATTTCCTTCCGGCTCTTTTTCCCTGTCAAAGCGCACAAAAACACAAATTCCTATTGACAGGCAGGAAAATTGTGCCTATCATAAGGACAGAAATTGTGCCTGTGCACAGACAAAGGAGCAACTGATTATGATCTTTGACAAGCTGGCCGCACTGATTGCCGAGCAGTTCAATGTGGACGCCGACACCATCACAATGGAAACTTCTTTTGCCGACGATCTCAACGCCGATTCTGTGGACATCGTAGACCTGTCCATGGCCCTGGAAGAGGAATTCGGCATTGAGGAGCTGGGCGAGGAAGAAGCTTCTTCCATCTCCACCGTGGGCGACCTGGTCCGTTTCCTGCAGGCTAAGATCGACTGATTCCATCATCCGCGGCTGCCCGGAACTGCCGGGACAGGCTGACAAGCACGCAGAACTCCGCCACAGGCGGAGTTCTGCCTTGTTTCAGGAGGTTTTGCATGAAAAGTTTGGAAGAAAAGCTTGGCTATACCTTTCGTGACCCCTCCTTGCTGGAGAACGCCCTGACTCACAGCTCCCGTGCCAACGAGAGCCGGGGGACGCTGTCCAGTAATGAGCGGCTGGAATTTCTGGGAGACTCCATTTTGGGTATGGTGGTGGCCGACCACCTGTACCGCAACCACCCCGACCTCCCCGAGGGGGAGCTCACCCGTACCAGGGCCGCCCTGGTGTGTGAGGAGAGCCTTGTGGAGGTCGCCCAGGAGCTGAACCTGGGGGAATACCTGCGCCTGGGCAAGGGCGAAGAGGCCGGCGGAGGCCGAAACCGGCCCTCCATCCGGGCCGATGCGGTGGAGGCCGTACTGGCCGCAGTCTATCTGGACGGCGGCATCGGCTCTGCCCGAAAGATCGTCCAGAAGTATATCCTAAGCCGGGAGGTCGCTGGTCTTACCAAGCCCCACGATTATAAGACCGCTCTTCAGGAGCTGGTACAGCGTGAGAGCGGCCAGGTCCTCCAATACCGTCTCACCGGAGAAGAGGGCCCCGACCACGATAAGCGCTTTTTTATGGAGGTTACCCTCAACGGCAATCCCATCGGTTCGGGCACTGGACGCAGCAAAAAAGAGGCCGAACAGATGGCCGCCCAGGCCGCTATTCAGGCTTTGGAAAAACAAGGGCACTGAACCACCACGGCAATATAGCAGTCAAAAAAGCACAGGGGATCGAGTTTCGATCCCCTGTGCTTTTTGTTATCCGTTTTGTACCGCAGGCTGTATTTCCTGAGCATGGGAGCGCCGGTCCGCCTGCCGCGTGACCCAGCTCCGGCGATTCCAATAGACCAGGGCGCTGATCATGGGAGGCACAATATCCGAGGCCGCCTGGGCAAAAAAGGCCGCCATAGCTCCACCCGCCAGGGGCAAAAGGAACAGAGCAGTAAAATAGAACACCTTGCGCAGCAGAGACAGGGGCAGGGCCAGCTGCATCATGCCCATACCGGTAAACCCGTCCACCACCACATATTGCAGGGCCAAGGGAATGATCCCCAGAGTGGTCAGCCGTACCGCCCGTGCAGCCAGAGCAGCTACCTGCGGGTCCGGAGTAAAGAGGTGCGCAAACATTACTGCACCGCCCTGAGCCAGCAGCATCAGCGTGCTGGTGAAAATCAGCCCCAACGCCAGAATATACTTCTCCGCCTCCCAAATCCGGTCCGGGCGGCCCGCGCCAAAATTAAAGCCCAGAATGGAGCCGGTGCCGCCGGTAATCCCCCCCAGAGGCAGCGTTACCAGCAGCAGGAAGGACTGGGAAATGGTAGCTGCGGCTACCAGCTGGTCCCCCTGTGCCTGTCCGCCGTAGCGCTGGAGGACCGTATTGAGTGCAATCACCATCAGGCTGTCAATGGCGTACATCAGGAAGGGGGCCAAGCCCATTACCAACACACGGCGAATGATCTTCCACTGGTAGCCGCCCAGAGCGATGCGCACTGGAGGGACCGGGCCGGCCAAAAAGCTCAGCACATACACGCAGCTGGCCAACTGGCTGATCACCGTTGCAATGGCCGCACCCCGTACGCCCAGGTTGAACACGAAAATAAACAAAGGGTCCAGCAGGATATTCAGCACCGCCCCCAGCATGACCGATATCATGCCCTTTTTGGCAAAGCCCTGGCAGATGATAAACTGATTCATTCCCGTGGAGAGCAGAGCAAAGAGTGTGCCGCACACATAGATGGTGTAATAATCCAGGGCATACGTGAGGGTGCTCTCACTGGCCCCGAAAAGCAGCAGCGGCCGGCGTACCAAAAGAGCCAGGGTGGTAAGGGCCACAGCGCAGACCGTGAGCAGCATAAAACAATTGCTCATGATCTTCCGGGCATCCTCCAGCTTCCCCTCTCCCATGCGGATGCTCATCAGTGGGGAACCGCCGATCCCGATCCAGAAGGCAAAGGCCGCCACCAGCGTCAGAATGGGGCCGCACACTCCGGCGCCCGCCAGAGCCAAACTGCCCACCTCCGGAATGTTGCCGATATAGACCCGGTCTACAATGCCATACAGCACGCTGACCAGCTGGGCCAACATACTGGGAATGGCAATCCGAAACACCAATTTTCCAATGGGATCCTTCCCCAAGTCATTTTCCAGACGCATATTTCTGCGCTGTTCCATGCCGCTCATTCCTTCCATCCATTTTGCGCTGGTCATTATAACACCGGGTTTTTCCCTTGTAAATTGGGCAAAACCATGGCATTTTTCCTCATTTTCGTTAAAAAGTAGCCAAATTGCCAGGGGACTTTTTCCGTTGATATAGGGAAGGCCTTTCCACTTAAAAATTTTTTGTTTCCCCCCTTGACATTTTTAGTTCGCGCGTTATACTGTACATATAGTATATATACAATATTTCCAATATAACAGTAAAACAGAGAGCACCCGACCCACGCGCAAGGCGGACAGCTCTACGTTTCTCTGTTAGAGGGGGCGCGAAATGGATATCATTTTAAGTAATTCCAGCGGAAAACCCATATACGAACAGATTACCGACCAGATCAAGGAACAGATCATGTCCGGGGAGCTGGCAGCGGGGGACGCCCTGCCTTCCATGCGTCTGCTGGCAAAAGACTTGCGGATCTCGGTCATCACCACAAAACGGGCTTATGAAGAATTGGAGCGGGCAGGCTTTTTGGAGAATGTACCCGGTAAGGGCTGCTTTGTGGCCCCCCAGAATCGGGAGCTGCTCCGGGAGGCCCAGCTGCGCAAGGTTGAGGAGCACCTCTCTCAGGCGGTGGAAGAGGCCCGCAAAGGGGCCTTTCCTCTGGAGGAGCTCCACGAGCTGTTGGACATTTTATATAAAGGTGAGGAACTATGACAAACGCCATTGAAATTCGGGGCCTATGCAAGTCCTACGGGGACTTCGCTTTGCAAAATATTAACCTGACCCTGCCCGGAGGCTCCATTATGGGGCTCATCGGGGAAAATGGGGCAGGTAAAACCACCACCATTAAATGTATTTTGAACTTAATTCACCGGGACGCCGGCCAAATTACCCTTTTGGGACAGGACAACATCGCTGGGGAAAGACTGGCAAAGGCAGACATCGGCGTAGTGCTGGACGAGTGCTACTTTCACGACACGCTCCGTCCCAGGGACATCGACCGCATCCTCTCCCGCGTGTTTCCAAGCTGGGACAGTGCCCTGTTCGACACATACCTGGACAAATTTCAACTGCCCGAGCGGAAATTTATCAAGGAATTTTCCCGGGGAATGAAGATGAAGCTCTCCCTGGCCGCCGCTCTGGCCCACCAGCCGAAGCTGCTCATTCTGGACGAGGCTACCGCCGGTTTGGACCCCGTGGTGCGGGACGAAATTCTGGACGAATTTCTGGCTTTTATCCGGGATGAGGATCATGCCATTCTAATCTCCAGCCACATTACCAGTGACCTGGAAAAGGCGGCCGACTACATCACCTATCTCCACCAGGGCAGGGTAGTACTCTCTGAGGCCAAGGATGTAATTCTGGACAGCTACGGCCGCCTGGCCTGCACCGCCAAACAGCTTGAGGCCGTGGACCCGGCGGACTTGGTGAAGGTGCGAAAGGGTGCCTTTGGCTGTGAGGGTCTGGTCCGGGACCGGAGTGCCTTCCAGCGAAAATACCGGGACCTTTTGGTGGAAAAAACCACATTGGAGGATATTATGCTTTTTATGGGAAAGGGGGAAGAAGCGGTATGATCGGACTGGTTTTAAAAGACATGCTGGTCATGCGCAAGACGATTCGGACCTATGCCATGTTTCTGGCTTTTTACCTGGTAATGACACTTCTGAAGCTGTTCACCATCTCCTTTACCACCGCAATTTTGCAGCTCATCGTCATGCTTCTGCCCATGAGCGCCTTTTCCTTTGACGAGATGGCCAAATGGGACCGGTATGCCCTTACCTTTCCTCTGGGCCGCCGGGCACTGGTCACCGGGCGCTACCTCTTTGCCCTGATTATGACCGTCTGCGCAGGCCTGTGCGGCCTTGTCTCCTGTGTGCTGGTCTCTATCTTTGACAATCAGGACATGATTCTGGAAAATATGATGACCGTGATGGTCTGCCTCAGTTTGGGCCTTCTCTACGCCGACATCCTCCTGCCCCTTTGCTATAAACTGGGTCCGGAGCGTGCCCGCCCCTATTTTTATTTGGTGATCTTCGCCCCCATCGTGCTGCTTTTCGGTGCCTATCAGCTGGGTGTCTTTGGAGCGGGCAGTTTATCCTTCTTGTCTTCTGTCCCAGACCCCATGGTAGTAAAGCTCAGCTTTTTCCTCCCCATCATCCCCCTGTTGGGAATGTGGGCATCCTATCTCATTTCCTGCCGGATCATGGAACAAAAGGAGTTCTGACATGCGGGCCGTCCTTCTGCTGTGGTGCGGCTGCGCGTTATCCATCACCCTGTCCCTGGTCCACTTTGTCTGGGTCGCCACAGCGGCGGAACGGATTCTGATTCTGGCCCTGCTGGTGTTGGCCGGCCTCTTCGCCCTGCGGGGGCAGCGGTGATTGCCCGTTTACTTTTTCCAATCTCTGTGCTAAAATACGGATATGTTGGAAAGGAGTGTGGGACATATGACAGCCAAAGAGGCCATCCGGGAGCTGGAGCTTTTAAAGCAATACTGCACCGCCAAAGCCATTCCCGCCGTGGATTATGCCATCAAGGTTCTGAAAGAAAAGGCAGAGGCAGAAAAATAAGAAAAAGCTGTCGTCCTGTTCGGACGACAGCTTTTTTACGCTTTGAGCACACGCACCAGGTGCCGGGTGATCCGGGCGGTAAGGCCCCAAATCGGGTGTCCCTCCCAGAGATAGACCGGGAAATTCTCCCGTCCGATCCGCCAGGAATAATCCCGTGAAATCCCCACCAATTCATAAGGGAAATCCTCTCCGGGACTGGGGACCAGGGGATACTCATACTCCCTCGGCTCTGTCTCCATCAAATAGGACAGCGGCACCAGAAAGGTCTCATCTACCTCATTGGGACTTAAGCGCATGGAATCCAGCGCCTCCTCCTTCACTGCAGCCAAAACCGGCTGCATGAGAAAGTTGGCCTGGTGGGCAATGAAGTCCAGCCTTCCCAGAATCTGAATCTTTTCTTCTGGAATACCCAGCTCCTCCCAGGTCTCCCGCAGGGCACACTGCTCTGGAGTTTCCCCTGGCTCCATTTTCCCTCCCGGAAAGCACACCTCTCCGGGCTGGGTATGCATAGTCCGGGCACGTACCTCATAGAGAAGGTAGATTCCGTCCGCTCTCTGCACCACAGGAACCAGAACCGCAAAAAATCTTCGGCAGTCCATCAGTCCAGGGGTGCGGGAGGAGAATTTCTTCCGGATCACTTCAAACTCCACCGCTACACCCCCAGATTGGTGTAGAGCATGAAAAACAGCATAACTACACCAAACACCGCTCCGGCCAGATACAGGATCTCCCTGGGACGTCTCCAAAACAGGGCGGTAAACACGGCAATGATTCCAAAATGAAGGCCCACCATCAGCGCTCGGGGCCGGGCCACCGCGTTGGCGGCCTCCGGGTTGACGCTGACCATCTCCGGCAGCATGGACAACCCCACAAGGCTGCCCAGAATTCCCACCACGCCCAGGAAATAGGCCAGCACATTCCGGTGCTGCTGGGCCCAATCCCGCTGCTTCGGCAGCCACTCCTGCTTTGCCACAGAAATCCCTCCTTTTGCAAAGGGACACGCCTTAAGGCGTGTCCCTGCTTGTTGAAACGTGGCGGTGCCACTTTTTTAAAAGGATATTACATCTTCTCCGGTGCAGACACACCCAGCAGCCCCAGGCCATTGGCCAGAACGGCGCGGACAGTATCAGCCAGCTTCAGCCGGGCGGAGAGCAGACCGTGCTCCTCCCCCTTAATGCGGCAGGCGTTATAGAACCGGTGGAAATCTCCCGCCAGAGTCACCAGATAGCGGTTGATTCGGCTGGGGTCATAGTCCCGTGCGGCCAGGTGGAGCTCCTCAGGGAACTGAGCCAGGGTCTTGATGAGGGCCAGCTCCTCCGGAGCAGTCATCACACCAGCGTCCACTTCTGCAGCCGCGGGGATCTTCTCCCCCTCCTCTTCCAGACGGGCAACGAGGGAGCAAATCCGGGCGTGGGCGTACTGCACATAGTACACCGGGTTCTCACTGTCCTGACGCACCGCCAGGTCCAGGTCAAAGTCCAGAGGGCTGGTGGAAGTCCGGGAGTTAAAGAAGTACCGGGCCGCATCCACACTGATCTCATCCAGCAGATCGTGCAGGGCAATGGCCTTGCCCGAGCGCTTAGACATACGCACAGGCTTGCCATCCTGCATCAGGTTCACCAGCTGCATGAGCACCACCACCAGACGGTGAGAACCGTCCAGGCCCAGGCCATCCAGAGCGGCCTGAAGCCGGGCCACATGGCCGTGGTGGTCAGCACCCCAGATGTTGATGGCCACATCAAAGCCGCGCACCTCCAGCTTGTTGCGGTGGTAGGCAATGTCGGCAGCAAAATAGGTATAGAAACCGTTGGCCCGGCGGAGCACATCGTCCTTCAGGTCCAGCTTGTCCACCTGCTCCTGACTTCTGCCCTCCCGGAGATATTTCTCCTTTAAGAGCTTTGTGGTATTGAGCCACAGGGCCCCGTCCTTCTCATAGGTCCAGCCCTTGTCCGTCAGCATCTGAACCGTCTCAGCCACATAGCCGCTGTCATGGAGGGTAGACTCAAAGAACCACTGATCGTACACAATGCCGTATTTGAGAAGGTCCTCCTTCATCTTGGGAATGTTCACAGACAGGCCATACTCCGCCAGCCGCTCCAGGCGCTCCTCTTCCGGAAGGTCCTTCCAGCTATCCCCATGCATCTGGTAGATGGCCTGGGCCAGCTCCTTGATATCGTCGCCGTGATAGCCCTCTTCGGGGAAGGGAAAGTTCTCCTCCCCCACAATGAGCTGCATATACCGGGCATTGATGGACACGGCAAACTTGTGGATCTGGTTGCCGGCGTCGTTGACATAAAATTCCTTCCAGGTATCCCAGCCATCCCGCTTCAGGACGTTAGCCAGGGTATCGCCCAGCACGCCGCCCCGTGCGTTGCCCATGTGCATGGGGCCGGTGGGGTTGGCAGAAACAAACTCCACCATGACCCGCTTGCCGTGGCCCTCATCGCCGGAGCCGTAGGCTGCCCCCTCTGTTTCCACAGCGGAGAGTACCTCCCCGTACCACCGGGGACCCAGAGTAAAGTTCAAAAAGCCGGGGCCGGCGATCTCCACCTTCTGGAAAAAGCTGCCCTCCAGCTCCAGGTTGTCCACAATGATCTGGGCAATCTGGCGGGGGGCCATATGCAGGGCCTTCGCCCCAGCCATGGCAAAGGAGGAGGCATAGTCTCCGTGGGCGGTATCCTTTGGGATCTCCACAGTGGCCTTGACCTCTACTCCGGCGGGCAACAGTCCCGCTCCAGCAGCCTTTTCATAGGCGGCCTGGGTCAGCGCAGACACCTGCTGCCGGGCGGCCTGGATCATATTACTCATAGTTCTTCCTCTCTTCTCTGTTATTGCTTCAGGCTTCCCAGCCCCAGCTCCGCTTCCTTGATATTGACCGGAAAGACGCTTCTTCCTGCCAGGGCGTGGTCAATTCTCCCACAGCGGCTTGCCGCCGTGGGGTCCCTTTCTTTTGTCCTCGGCCAGGCAAAGCCCGGCCTGCGGAGACGAAATTGCCCCCGCCTACTGCTTCAGGCTTCCCAGCCCCAGCTCCGCTTCCTTGATATTGACCGGAAAGACGCTTCTTCCTGCCAGGGCGTGGTCAATTCTCCCACAGCGGCTTGCCGCCGTGGGGACCCTTTCTTTTGTCCTCGGCCAGGCAAAGCCCGGCCTGCGGAGACGAAATTGCCCCCGCCTACTGCTTCAGGCTTCCCAGCCCCAGCTCCGCTTCCTTGATATTGATCTGAAAGACGCTTCTTCCTGCCAGGGCGTGGTCAATTTCGATGGAATAATCAATTTCAATGTCGCCCCCCTGGTCGTTGAGTTCGGCCAGCAGGTGACGGGTATTCACCCCAATGGCCATGGCGCCATAAGGTGTATTATACATGGACAGATGCCGGCGTCCCTCCTGGAACACCATCTGGCTGGTAAACTCCCCCACTCGCATAAGGGTAACCTGTTCCCCATCCACCTGAATGGTGGTTAAGGTGCCTTCCAGCCCGGTAAGCTCGCTCTCCTGGTAGGACAGGGTATAGCTCCCGCCCTCCCGTGTTAAGCGGCCCTGGGTGACCAGCTCGATCACATCCGGGTCTGTGTTGTCGTATTTCTGCATCCCCTTAATGGAGATCACCACATCTTTTTCCATAAGGGCCTCCAAACTTCCGTCAAACTGCCCGTATGGCGGGCGAACGCAGGTATTATACACAGTTTCGCCCCGTCTGTAAAGAGGGATGGGAGTTTTTGTCCATTGTATGCCATTTTTGTGCAAAAAACAAGGGGAATTGCCGGCTTTCTCCATTTGACAAATTTCCTGGGCCGATTATAATATGTAATACCATAAGATTTTGTTCCGGGGAAGGAGGGCTTTTCATGAACCTGGAATTGAGCAAAAAGCAGTTTCGTCGTCTGATGGACTTAGTATATATTGGAAACTGGATTTTAAACTCTACCCGTGGCGATCAGCGTTTTTCTGATTATGACGAGGTGGAAAGCCTCATCTTCGGCCGGGCCGCCCTGGAGGGAATGCCCGGTTTGGCTGAACTCTATCAGGGAGAGATCGTTCCCTCTCGCGCTTTTGTGGAGGGCGGTATTCACGAAGCCATCGCCGAATATGAAAACAACGTCTTCTTTGACATTTTGGCTGAGGATCTGGCTCGCCGTGACATGGACGACGCCCCCATTGACGAGAGCAACTACGCCGAACTCACCAGCCGCATCGACGCCTATATTGCCGAGTTTGAACAGCACGGCACCGATAACATCCTGGTGGATATCGACACCTAAAATGTTCCTGTTCCATCAAAACGCCCCTCCGGCTATCGGCCGGAGGGGCGTTTTCTGTTCCTATGTAACTCAGAGTCTCTTTGCCGCCACGAAAAGGTTTGGGGGCGCCGGAAACAGATTCTCCCGCTCCAGTACGGTAAAGCCCGCCTGGGCAATCTCCTTCTCCAGCTTCTTCCGGCTGTCAAAGGCCACGTAGGGCATGGAACCAGTGTGGCTCTTCCAGAATTTCCGGATTCCCACTCGCGTGATTCCTTCCCCCAGGCAATCGGTGGCAGAGAGGAACATTCCACCCGGCTTGAGCAGGGACCGGATGCGGGCGAGTACCTCCTCCCGGTTTTCTACGTAGAGCAGCACATTGAAGGCGGTCACCGCGTCAAAGCTCCCCTCTTCCAGGCAAGGGTCAAACAGGTCGGTCTGGGACAGCTCCACATTGGAAAGGCCCAGAGTCTGGATTTTTTCCCGCGCCTTGCCCACCATCTCGTCAGAGATGTCAATGGCCCGGACGAAGGCCACATGGGGGGCAATGGCCACCGTGGTGATGCCCGTGCCGCAGGCAAACTCCAGCACACGAGACTCCCCATTCAGATACTTCAGGGTGTTGGCCACCGTCTTGTCGTAGGCAGCCGCGTACTCCTCCCCCGACCCCTGGTCGTAGGTGGCTGAGCGCATATTCCAAAACTCTCTGGGCGTGACCATAAAATTCTCCCCTCTTCCCTTATTTCTTGCGAAGCAAAAAGGTCAGCGCAAACCACACTGCCAAATACAAGGTAATCGATGCACCGGCAGAGGGCCCCATATAGTAGGAGGTCATCAAACCAGCAATTCCGGCAGCCACCGCCCCCACCAGAGAAAAGAGGTGGTACTGCCACATATTCCGGGCAATGTTCCGGGCCGCGGCAGCGGGGAGCACTAGAAGGGAATTGATGACCAACAGACCGACCCATGTCATGGACAGGGTCACCACCACAGCAATGGCCACGGAAAAGGCCGTCTCCTGCCAAAAAACCTTGATTCCACGGCTGTCCGCCAGGGCGGGGTGAACGGCGGAGAGCATAAGCTGGTTGAAGGATACCGCCCACAGGATCACCACAACAAGCAAAATAAGGGCCAGCAGGCCAATCATAGCGGGATCTACCGACAGCACATCGCCGATGAGCAGGCTGTTGAATTTGGTAAAGGATCGCCCATTGAGGGTGGACAGGAAAATACCCAGAGCCACAGCGGTGGAGGAGAACACCCCGATCACCGTGTCGCTGGCCAAAGCAGTGCGCCGGCGCACCAGATTGAAGAGCAGGGCAAAGACGATGGCAAACATCACCGCCGCCCAGGTGGGCTGGTTAAAGCCGCACAGGGCCCCGATGGCCATGCCGGTAAAGGCGGAGTGCCCCAGAGCGTCGGAAAAGAAGGACATCCGGCTGTGGACCACCATGGTGGAGAGGATGCCGAATAAGGGCGTGATCACCAGCACCGCCAGAAGGGCGTGCTTCATAAAGTACATCTGCCCCGGCTGGGCCCAGTCAAAGGGCAGGATGGACAGAAGGCTGTACCAAAGCTCCATCACTTCTCCCCTCCTCTCCCCATCCGCAGATGAAAGGTCTCATAAAACTCCGGGGAGGACAGCACCTCATCCGGGGGCCCGGCTTTGAGCACTCTGCGGTTGAGCAGGATCACCTTGTCGGCAAAAGATTCCAGAGTGGCAAAGTCGTGGGTGGACAGGAAGATAGACAGGTCGTACTGGGTGCGCAACTCATCGAGCATCTCCAGCAGCTGATGCTCTCCCTCAATGTCTACTCCAGACAATGGCTCGTCCAAAATGAGGATATGGGGCACCGGCTCCAGGGCCAGGGCCAGCAGCACCCGCTGAAGCTGCCCCCCGGACAAAGCGCCCATCGCCCGGTCCAGCAGGTCCTCCCCGTGGACCCGCCGCAGACTGTCCGCCGCCCGGTCCCGGTACTTCTGGGGCACCGGCAGCCACACCGGCCACTTGGCGGTGGCGGCGGTAAAGAAGTCCAGTACACTCACCGGGTCCCCCCGGTCAAAGCTGGGGGACTGGGGCACATACCCCACCAGGGGGCGGCTCCCCCCCACCACCGCGCCATCGGCCAGGCGGATGGCTGGACCTCCGGCAGGAGAAAAGGTAATGTTCCCCTTATAGGAGGTCTGCCCCAGAATGCTGCGGAAGAGGGTGGACTTGCCCGCCCCGTTGGGGCCGATGAGAGCCGCGATCTCTCCACAGTGGAGGTGAAAGGACACATCCTCTAAAATTTGGTCCCCCTCCAGGTTGACGGACAGGCCGTCTAATTTCAGGCAGCAGGCATCGGCACAGCCGGAAGCCAGCTTCCCGTGTTTCATTTTTCTCATTGGATCACTTCTCTCCCGGCAAAGCCATTGACAACAGCCATGATGTTATTTTTGAGCCCGTCATAATAGTTGCTCAGCTCAGCGTCCGGGCCATCCATGAGCATAGTGAGCTGGGCCACGGCGCAGCCGGTTTCCCGGCTGATGGCCTGGGCAGTGGCATCCGAGCCATTCACTTCGGTAAAGATTATAGGGAGCTCATACTCCTTCACCAGCTCGGTGATCTCGGTAATCTCCTTGGCGCTGGCCTCGCTGCCCGCCTCCTCCTCAATGGCGGCCAGAAGGGGAAAATCAAAGGCCCTGGCAAAGTACTGGAAGCCGTCGTGGAAGGTGATAAGGCCAGAGATCTCCACTCCAGAGTCCCGCAGCATACTCTGAAGCTCCGGATGCCAGGTGTTCAGCAGGACCGTGGCCTGCTCCGCGTTAGCTTGATACGCTTCGGCATAATCGGGGTCAGCCTCGCACAGGCCATTTAAAATCCCCGACACCATCAGCGCCGTATTTCTTGGGTCCATCCAGTAGTGGGGGTCATAGTGGCCGTGGTCATGGTCCTCCTCGTCCCCCTCCTCATGGTCGTGGGCCAGGTTTTCCAGCAGGTCCACACCCTCCGAACAGTCGATGACCTGGGCAGAACTGGTGGCCAGGGCGTCAGTGAGGAAATCCTCCAGCCCCGCGCCGTTGAGGACAACCACATCGGCTTTTTCCAACATACGCATGTCGTCCACCGAGAGGGTATAGTCGTGGAGGCAGCTGGTCTCACCGGTGTTAAGTCGCTCCACCGTCACCCCTTCTACTCCGCCGCACAGAGCGTTGGCAAAGAGATAGACCGGGTAGGTGGATGCTACCACGTTCAAACGGCTTTCTTCCTCCCCACTCTGAGGGGCGGAACAGCCTGCGCTGATCAGCAAAAGCGCAGCCAGGAAAATGGAACGTATCGTTTTCATAGTTCTCCTTTAAAAATTGTATTTGAGGCGAAAACAGTATAGCGCAGTTTTGCCAGTTTGTAAAGAAAAGCGCCCTGTCCAAGGGGACAGGGCGCAAACTTTTATGATTTTTGGTCCAGCATCTCCAGCAGAAGCCGCTCATTTTCCCGCGCAGCCTGGGCCAGCTGCCGGGACTTCTCCCGCAGACGCTCCAGCACCTGGTCGTAGTGGGCCATCATCTCATCTGCCCGGCTCCGGGCCTGCTCCAGGTCAAAGTGCTCCACATGGCCCGCTGCGGGCAGGTCCAGCTCCCGAAGGTAGCTTTCCACCTTCGGGTCATACACCAGTCCCAGAGAGGGAACCGCCATTCTGGCAGCAAAAATCAGGGTATGCAGGCGCATGGCCAGGCACAGCTTGGCAAGGCCCAGTACCCCCATCAGTTCCCTGGGCGTGCAGGGGGCGTCCAACTGGTGGGAGGGTACTTTCATCAGGCTCCGCACCCGTGCAGTGGCCTCCCGGTCCCGGCTGGGCTGCATGAGCAGGAACAGCACCTCCAGACCATAGGTCTGGTGCAGATGGTCACACAGCTGGGCCAGGTCCTCATAAAAACTCCCGGCGTTGGGCCAGTCCCGAACCGAAACGGCCACAAAGGGTTTCTCCAAATCCACCCCCGTGGAGGCCAGCAGCTCCCGGCACCGCTCGGGCTCCGCGGCGGCCAGGTGGAACACTGGGTCAGCGGTGACCACAACATCAGAGCGCTCCACCCCCATCTCCCGCAGCTCCTCCAGAGATTTGTGGTCCCGGAGGGTCACCAAAGCGGCCTGCTCTACCACCCGCTTCACCCGACGGCGGTTCACCCGCTTGCGCACGGGTCCAATGCCGTTGGCATAGAGCATGACCGGTTTGCCCAAAAGCTGAGCACACCGTATGACAGACAGGTAATAGAGCAGCGACCGGGTAGAGGTCGTGTCCTGCAGAAGGCTCCCGCCGCCGGACAGCAGCGCGTCGCTGCGCCGCAGGGCAGAAAAGACTTTGAATACCCGGAAGCGGGGAATTGCCTCCAGTCCGTACTGCTTTTGCGTCAGGTCCGGATCTTTGGAAAGTACCGTGACGGCCACGTCGTCACTGGCCTCCCGCACCGCCTGCTGGATGGAATCCAGAATGGCATCGTCCCCGGCGTTCTCAAAGCCATAGTAGCCGCTCATGACCACCCGGTATTTCCGCCGGCGCACCTGATCGTAGACGGACAGGCAGTCCTGAGCCATCCGGCGCACAGAATAGTAATCAAAAATCACCTGACGGCCATAGGCCCCTGCCTGCTCCCGCTGCTCCGGGGTGAGGGCAAAGGCAGCCGCCACATCCTCCAGCAGGCGCTGGGGCTGGGACAAGGGCAGGCCGCGGCAGCAGAAGTTGCCCGCCTGTGCCTCAGAGAGCTTATCCGGACCGAAGAGGCCCTGATAGCCCTCGTTGCCCGCCACAATCACCGGCTTGCCCGCGGCCATGGCCTCCAGAGCCGCACGGGACACTCCCACAAAGATGTCTCCCGCAGCCACAATCTCGTTGATGTCGGTGCGGGGGCCGGCCATGGTGATACAGGGGCGCCCCATCTTCTGATTGACCTGGTCCGCCTTCTGTTTCAGCTCCTCAAACACATTGCCGCCTCCGGCGATGAGCAGTTGAATGCCGGGCACCGCCTTTTCAAGCTCCGGGGCGATCTCAATGAGCTGCCGGGCCACCAGAGCCCGGTCCTCGTCCATCCGGCTCACATAGGAGAGGATGGGTTGGTCCGGCTTCAGGCCAAATTCCTCCATCACCCGCTGGCCAGACACAGCGGGAGAGAACTTCTCTGTGTCGATGCCGTTGATGGTGACGGTAATATGCTCGGCGGGAAGACCATATTCCCGGATAAGGTAGGCCTTGATATCCTCCGAAACCGCCACGGTACGCTGCCCCCAGTCGGTGAGGTAGCGCAAAGCCCCGCTGGTGTCAAAGACCCAGTGGGCGGTGGTGACGAAGGGGAACTTCATCTGCCGCTGAAGGGTCCCGCACAAAAAGGCGGGGATTCGGGCGTGGGCATGCACCACATCGGGGTGCTCCTTGCGGATGACCTCCCGAAGAATCTTCCTGGCCCGGCGCATAGGGCCAAAGCTGCGCAGATGCAGAGGGGCCTGGTAGTGGCGGATGCCGGCGGCGGTGATTTCCGGCACATAGACACCTCCGTTGGAGATGATCGCCACATCGTGGCCCTGGTGCTTAAGCTCCTTGGCCAGCTCCACAATGTGGGTCTCCGCCCCGCCGATATCCAGTCCCATAGTGGCCATCAAAATTTTCATGCCCGCTGTTCTCCCCTCAATCTCCCTTTAGAAAATGCTCGTAACGGTGATATCAAACTCCGCATATTTGGTGTAATAGGTCCGGGCGGAATTGACACCCAGGTCATAGACCCGGTTGATGGAGTATCCCTTGTCGTTCACCAGGCCCTCACCCTTGATGGTCAGCAGCAGGTTGACTCCATCCTCTACCTCCGCCAGTCCCATGGTGCCGTCGGTGAAGGTAGCCATCTTGCTGCCAGGCTGCTCCTCAATGGCAGTGATTTCACCCAGGGCGCTGCTGCCGCTGGAGTAATTGAGGTCGTACACCTCATCTCCCACGTGGATGTTTTCCTTCAGATAGCTCTGCGCACCCTCTACCAGCACCTGATAGGTAATGGTCTGGGTGGTGACGCTGCTCCCCGTGTGGGGACGGCTGCTTTTAACGTACAAAGCCCCGGCCAGGGCAATGACCACCAGGATCACCAGCACATCTATGACGCTGATTTTGCCGAACAGACGGCCGTTATGATCGATCACTTTCATGCCTGACCCTCCCGTTCCACACTGACCACAGGGCCGCTGGCCATATAGCCCTCGCCCTTAATATAGGTGGTGACTCCCACCCGCAGTTCGTAACCGCCGCCCAGAATGAAGCCCTGGTTGGACTCGGTGCAGGGGGACTCAATGGTCACCAGAATGTCCTCAAACCCTTCGATCTCCGCCTGGACATACTTATGATTCACACTGTCCAGCACCTGGTTGACGGCCGGAACCGTCTCATAGGAGACCACAGTGCCCATCTCATAATTTTTAATGTTATCTACGATCTTGTCTCCTGCCTCAATGATAGAGCTGGTCCCCTCGGGCCAGCGCTGGAAGCGGACAGTATAGCGGACCGTGGATGCGGTGGCGGCAGTCCCCGGTTCGCTGGCAGCGGGTTTGAGGGACATCCACAGCAGCAGGCCTCCCACTGCCAGGGCCAGAACCAGGACGATGCCGTCAAACAGATTCAGCCGCAGGCGGAATTTCGGTGTGTTATGTTCCATGATTTGCTCCTTTCAGAATATCCAGGTAGATCTTCTCCGTGTTTCGGGCAAAGACTTCTCCGGTAAACTCATGTTCAAACCGTGCAAATGCCCGGCGGCCCATGTCCGCGCGCAGCGCCTCATCCTGAATGAGGCGCTCCATGGCATCGGCTAAGGCAGCGGCGTTCCGGCTGGGGAACAGAAGTCCCTCTTCCCCATCCCGGATGACCCATGGGTTTCCGCCGTAATCGCTGGCTACCGTGGGCAGGCCCAAGCTCATGCCCTCCAGCAGGGCCAGAGAGGTGGCCTCGGTCCCATAGGAGGCGTTGAGCTGCACATCCAGCGCCCCCAGCAGCCGGGCCACATCGGAGCGAAAGCCCAGCATTTGGACCACATCGCCCACCTGGGCCTTCTCAACGGCCTGGGCAACTTCTCTCTCAAAGGCGCCGGTCCCGGCGATGAGCACCCGGAAACCGGTCACCCCCCGCTCTTTCAGCAGCCGGGCCGCCTCTACCAGATAGAGATGTCCCTTGTAGTCCTCGATGCGGGCCAGGATTCCAAAGACTACCACATCTTCGGCAATCCCCAGCTCTTTTCTCAGGGCTGCCCGGTCTTCCGGAGCGGTGCGCTCCACCGGAGCCACACCGTTCATCACCACAGTGATCTTTTTCGGTGAGATGCCCCCATCGGTGAGGTTGTCCCGTGTAGCGGGGCTGACGGCGATGATCCGGTCGGCGTAGTGCTCATTGACCAGCTTGTTCACCCACCGGCCCGGCGGATACCGCAGCTTGGCGGGCACGGGGAAGGCGGAGTGGCGGCTGTACACCACCGGCACATGGCACCGCTTGGCCGCAATTCGCCCGGACAACGCCCCATGGGTGTGGACCAGGTCGGGCTTCAGTTCCCGGATGAGCGTCTTGAGAAGCTTCACATCGTCCTTGTGATAGGAGCGGTCGGCCATGCCGTCCACCTCATAGACCTTGGCCCCCGCCTTCTCCAGAGGCTCCTTCAAAAGGCTCCCTCGGGGGACGGCCACCAGGGTTTCAAACTGGCTGCGGTCGGTGTAATTGAGGTAGTTCAAAATGACCCGGCCGGCTCCGCCAATGTTGGTGTCGCTGATGATGTTCAAGATCCGCTTCATGCCCGCGCCCCCTTTTCCGGCAGCTTACCCCGCCGGGCACACAGGGCTCCCAAGGCCAGATAAGCCCAGAAGAAGAACATCACCCGGTAATTATAGAAGGAATAATCGGTCATGGCCTGGACCATAAAGCCGCACACGCCGGAGGTAAAGGCAATCTGCAAAATCCGGTTTGTCCAGTCTTTTTCCTTGCCAATGGCCGAGCACATCATGCGGAAATAGACAAACAGCAAAATCAGGAACACGATAAGGGCCACAATGCCCGCATCGCACACGATCTGCAAAAACAGGTTGTGGGAATGGGGGGCCACGATCTGGTTATAGCTGTAGGCCGGATAGACCATGTTGAAGGCCGCATCTCCAGGTCCGATGCCGCACATCCAGTAGTCCTTCAGCATAGACAGCACCCCGATCCAGATATAGACCCGGTAGGAGGTGGAGTTGTCGCTGAGATTGCCGATGCTGGTAAAGCGGTTAATGACGGTGTCAGGCAGCACAAAGTAAAGGGCCACCAGAGCCACCGGAGCCAGGAGAATGAGCTTGGGATTGATCATCAGTACAAAGATCATCCCCGCAAACAGCAGCCCCAGCCAAGCTCCCCGTGAGAAGGTAAGCAGCATACAGATGCACATGAGCCCGCAGCAGACGAAGTAGAAGGCCCGCCGCAGCCAGTCTTTGGCGGAGAGGAGCTTCGCTCCTCCCATGGGGATGGCCAAAATCAAGTACTGTCCCAGCATGTTGGGGTTCTCCAGGGTGGAAGGCACCCGGAACTCAATGCCGGAGAACATATCGCTGTCCACCCAGGCAGCGGACTGATAGCCCCAGCGGAAAATATATTGCAGGATCCCGTAGAAGGACACCAAAGCCCCCGCCAATACCATCAGAGCAATGAGGGTATCCAGCTGGCGGCGGCTCTCCACGGCGTTATAGAGTACTACCGCGAAGAGGATGAAGGCCACAGACAAAAGGCCGGGCTTCAGGCTCCCCTGGAGGTTGACGGAGAACAAGGTCCCCGCCATGTACACAGCGGCATACAGGATGATATACCGGTTAATGGGGGACCAGGCCAGCTTCCGTTTCCGGTCCCGCACCAGGTTTAACAATAGAGAGGCGTATCCCACGGCGCACAGCAGCAGCACCGCAATGGAGGGGCTGGACACGGCCATCGCCGGGGCCAACACCACCGGCAGGGCACACCACAGCCAGGTTTTGGTAAACACGCTTCCTTGAAACAGCACATCCAGGTGCAAAATCTCATAAAGCCGGCACAGGGCACCTCGGATGAGGGACCAAATCTTAAAAAAGATGCTGTTCTCTGACGCCCGCGGGGACCAGCCCTTTGGGTGGAGGAACCACTGGATGATGCCGCTGCGCTCCCACTGTACCCCGACCCAGGCACACAGGGCCATGAGGGCACGCCAAAGGACGCTGGCGTCCAACACTTGCTTCACTTGTTGCATGGCTTAACCTCGCTTCAGCATTTGTTTGATCAAGGAGACAGACAGCTTTGCCTCTCCCAGTCCCAGAGCCAGGGCCGACAGGAAATAAACCCCCGCTCCAGACAGGGCACACAGGCCCAGAGACACCGTCTCTCCGATTTTATTGGCAGGCAGCACCGCCTGGGTTCCACGGAGCACCCCCAAGGCACACAGGCCCATGGCTGCGGCACACAGGACCATTTTCATAAGGTCCCGGACCATCTCCCGGCTGAGTACTCCCTTGCCCTGGCGTTCCATGGGGACAAGCAGCAGCAGAGCATAGACCGTAGAGGTCACCGCGGTCGCCGCGCCCAATCCCGCCACCTGGAAGTGGTCGGTGAGCACCAGGCACAGCAGGATGTTCACCACAATGGAGATCACACCGGCTACCAGAGGTCCTTTTCCATTCTGCCGGGCAAAGTAGGCCCGGCTGAGTACATTTTGCAGGGCATAGCCCGCCATACCAAGGGACATCCAGGTAAGGCCCGTGGCAGTGATGTCCACGGAGAAGGCGTCAAACTCGCCGCCTCCATAAATCAGGGAGACCAGGGGCCGGGTCACTACCATGAGCCCCACCGACATGGGCAGGACAAAGAAAAGACTGGTGTGTGTGGTCTGGCGTATGGTGTCCTGAAACTCCCCCTCTTTTCCTCCCGCTGTAAGCCGGGAGAGCTTTGGGAAAATCACATTGGTCACCGACAAAATAAAGGTGCCTGCAATCACCAGATAGAGGTTGGAGGCATACTCCAAAGCCGCCACCCCGCCCCCCTCATAGAGCTGAGAGCCAAAGCGGGAGCTGATGGCCTGGGTAATGGGCTGGATCCAGGTGGACACCATCACAGGACCCATGAGGGCGAACACCTTTTTCATTCCCTCGGACCGGAAGGAAATTCCCGGCCGATACCGGTAGCCCAGCCGCCCCAAAGGCGGCACTTGAATGGCTCCCTGAAGGAACCACCCCAACAAATAGGCCACAGCCAAGCCATAGATCCCAAACTTCTCGTTCATTCCGAAGAAGTAAAGGATGATCACCAGATTGGATACCGCCGACATGAGCGCCGGGGCGGTAAAATGATCCAGCGCCTGCAGCACTCCCACCAGGGAAAAAGCAATGCCGGAGAACACCACCGTGGGAAACATCACCCGCGTCAGGGAGACGGCCAGGGACACCGTATCCGGGTCGGCATAGTCGGCAAAGAGGGTCACCATCGGCTGTGGAAACAGCATTCCCAGCACGGTCACGCCGCCTGTGAGCAGGGCCATCACGGTAATAAACTGCCCGGCAAAGCGGTAGGCCTCCTCCTTACCTTTTTTCTCCAAATACTCACTGAATACGGGGATAAAACACGCGGCAATGGCCGAGGCAAACACCGCGTCAAAGAAAACCCGTGGAATCCGGCTGGCGGTAAAAAAGGCACTGGCCTGGGGACCTACGCTGTAATGAACCGCCAAAAGCCGGTCCCGGTACAGCCCCAGCACCTTGCCCACCAGGGTCATCACCATCACAAGACTGATGGTCTTGGCTGCGCTGCCCTGCTGCTTTTCCAGGGTAACTCCCCCCTTTATCCATAGAATCCCATAATATCGTCTCATTGTACACCATGGGCTCTTCTTTTTCAACTGTTCAATCTTTAAGGTTTTATAAACTTCTTTCCGCCCTGTTTTCTTCGTTTTGCCATTGCAACCCTATCCGGATTCTGATACAATGTGAAGGATGTCATTGGTTTACATATTGCAAAGGAGTTCCCATGAAAACTACGCTACATACCATTCCCCGCCGGCTGGCAGCCTTTACTCTGGCTGTTCTGCTGGCCGTCCCCACGGCCTTTGCTGCCGCCGGGGAGCAAAAGCTTCAGACCTCCATTGATATTTTGGATGGTCTCACCTATCGAAATACCGTCACTGTCAACAAGGACAGCCGGGTGGAGAGCTTTTCCCTGGAGCTGGAGGAGGACAGCGATGTCTACCCCATTTTGCTTCAGGGTTCCGGCACTGTGTACGGCACAGCCTCTATCAACAAGGCAGTTTCCAACGCCCAGGCGGCCGGCTACCATGTAGTGGGCGCCATGAACACCGACTTTTTCTCTATGTCCTCCGGCGTTCCCATGGGGATCGTCATTGAGGACGGCGTGTATAAGTCCAGCGGCAAAGAGGAAAATGCCATGGTGATCACCGATGGTGAGGTCTCTATTATGGGCCACCCCCAGGTATCTCTGACCCTCACCAACCAGACCACCGGAAATACCGTGACCCCACATTATTTTAATAAGCTGCGTTCCTCCACCGGTGGAATGTATCTCATCAACCGCGACTTCTCCGCCACCACCCGCAGCTCCGGCAACGGCTGGTTTGTGCGCATGAAGCTGGTGTCTGAGGAAACAACGCCTCCCTTCCCCTGGCTCAACCCCGATGAGGACGAAGATCGTTCCCACTCCCAGGAGCTCACCGTCAACTCTAAGCTGGAGCTGGTGGTCACCGAACTGGTTCAAGGAGAAGGGGCACTGGACGTAGGAGAGGACGAATATGTCCTTACCGCCGCCGATGCATCCGGCTACAGCTTTGTCTACTCCTCCTTCCAGGTGGGAGACCGCATTACTCTGGAAACCGTATGCGAGGACGAAACCTTGTCTCAGGCTCAGTGGGCCGGCGGCGTAGGCGACATTCTGATTAAGGACGGCGCCATCACCGACAGCTCCAGCTGGACCTATAAAAACGACGGGCGACAGCCTCGCTCCGCCATCGGCATGAAGGAGGACGGCACCCTGCTGGTCTACGCTGTGGATGGCCGGCAGTCGGGCTATTCCATCGGTCTGAGCGAAGCAGACCTGGCCGATGAGCTGCTGAAACAGGGCTGCGTCTGGGCGGTCAATGTAGACGGCGGTGGTTCCACTGCCATGTCCGTGTGGCTGCCGGGCCAGAGCGGCTCCAGCCTGCAGAGCGTTCCTTCAGGCGGCAGCCCCCGTGGCTGCGCCACCTATCTGCTCCTGGTCACCGATGAAACGGGAGATGAAGAGGCAGACCGGCTGGCCCTTACCTCGGAAGGGGCAACCGTACTCACGGGTACTTCTCTCACCCTGCCCGCTGTGGTAGCCCTGGACAACGGCCTAAACCTGGTGGATGCCGACCTGGATGAGCTGACCTTCACCAGTCTGGAGGACCTGGGCACCATTGAAGATGGCGTCTACACCGCCGGAAACCGGGCGGGTACCGACACCATCCGGATTCGTACCCACGACCGGGAGTTAGAGGGCACGGCTCAAATTCATGTGGTGGATTCCCTCACCTCCTTTACCGTATCCCAAAAAGGCTCTTCCCAGGCCCTTACCAGCCTGACCGTGGACCCTGGAGAGCAAATTCAACTCTCGGTCACGGGCAGCTACTGGGGCCGCACCGCCCTGCGGAGCTGGGAAGCCGTCACCTGCACGGTAAGCGGTGACATCGGCAGTGTAGATGAGCACGGCCTGTTCACCGCCTCCTCCGCCCCCACCAGCGGTTCTATTACCATTTCTGCCGGAGGCAAAAGCCAGACCATCACCGTCTCCCCTGCCTATGTGCACAACGATGTGACCCCCGACCACTGGGCTTACACCGCCGTGGAATACTGTTACGCCCATAACATTGTCACGGGTATCAGTCCCACGGAGTTCGGCCGGGACAACCAGATCCGCCGGGGCGACTTTATGCTCATGCTCTACAATGCTCTTGGCAAGCCCGCCACCACCCACAAGGCCAACTTTACTGACGTTTCCGAGAGCGACTACTACTATACCGCCCTCTCCTGGGCCCAGGAGGCCGGCCTTGCCACCGGTACCGGTGACGGAGCATATTCCCCCACCGCCCCCGTCACACGGGAACAGGCCTTTACCATCCTGCGTCAGGCCCTGCCGCTGATGGGCAAGAACTGTCCCGATGGAGATTTGTCTGTGCTGGACCAGTTCAGCGACCGGGATCAAATCGCCGACTATGCCAAGGTGCACACCGCCACGCTGGTCTCCCAGGGATTGGTCAGCGGCAAGGGCGACGGCATTGATCCTCAGGGGAACCTGACCCGTGCGGAGATGGCCGCCATTTTGTACAAGGCCATCACCTTCACCCCCGTAGACCCCTCGGTGGACCCCAATCAGTACACCCTGAGTCTGGATGTAAGCCAGATGATCCTTGCCGCTGGGGACAGCACAACCCTTACCGCATCCCTCACCCCCGCCTATGAAAACGCGGTCATCACCTGGACCAGCAGCGATCCCACAGTGGCTGTTGTCTCCTCTTCCGGAGTGGTCACCAACGTACACACCGGCTCCTCCGACCAGGTGGTCACCATCACCGCCAGCTGGCAGGGGCTGAGCGCTAACTGCTTTGTGGTCTGCACCCCCGCCCAGCGTCTGGGTGTGGTCACGGATGCCGAGCTTGGGCTCAACGTCCGTTCCGGTCCTTCCACCTCCAACTCCATTATCGCCAGTCTGAAAGACGGCAATACCGTAGTGGTACTCGGAGAAGAAAACGGCTGGTACCGGGTAGTATTTGCGGATAGCCAGGGCCAGGCCGTCACCGGATATGTATCTGGCAGTTACCTGACTGTAACACCTTAATTTTGTGGGAGATGATTGAATTGAAGGTTCTGATCCTGGGCCCTAAGTCCCGATACGATGCCTATGCCCCTGATTTTCTTTCCAAGCTTCCTTTGGAATTGGCTTTTTTGGAGCAGTATGCCAACGCACTGGAGGCTGCCAAACATAATCCCGACACCCAATGTCTCTTGGCAGATGCCATTACTCCAGTGGGTCCAGATCTGATGGACCTGCTGCCCCAGCTGAAGATGATCCATTCCGAGGGCGTGGCCTTCCACTGCATTGACCTGGAGGCTGCCCGGCAGCGGGGCATCTTTGTATGCCACAACAAGGGCTGCAATGCTGCCTCTGTAGCTGAGCACACAGTGATGCTCATGCTTATGGCCCTGCGCCATGGGATCACCGGCCATCAGGCTGTGCTCCAGGGCAGGCAAATTGAAATGAAGGAGGCCGTGATGGTCTCCAAGGCCCCGGAGCTGGGCGAACAGACGATTGGCCTTATTGGCTTTGGCGACATTGGCCAGGCCACCGCCCGGCTGCTGCGCCCCTTCGGCTGCCAGCTCTTCTATTACACCGCACACCGCCGTCCCCAGGAGGTAGAGGCAGAGTTTGGTGTAACCTACCTGCCCCTGGAGGAGCTGGCCGCACGTTGCTCCATTCTTTCCCTCCACTGTGCGGTAAATGACCAGACCCGCCACATGATCAATGCCGCTCTTTTGGAAAAAATTCGTCCCGGCGCCATTCTGGTCAATACTGCCCGAGGAGAACTGATTGACAACCAGGCGGTACGCCAGGCCCTGTTGGATGGCCGGTTAGGGAGCATTGCCATGGATACCTTTTATCCCGAACCCACCCCGGCAGACCATCCGCTGGTAGCGCTCCCTGCTGAGATAGCTGACCGCGCCGTCTACAGTCCCCATTTGGGCGGCAACACCGGCGGTTCCTTTGCACGGGCCCACCAGAATATGTGGAACTCCGTACGCCTGATTTTAGAGGGTCAGCGCCCCAATTTTATTGTCAACGGCTTATAAAAAGCGGGCCGGACGCCGCCCCGCCAGAGAAAATTGTCACAGATGCCGGAATCCCCGGCTTCCCACTGACAATATTCCCTGAGCGGACTGGGTGTCCGGCCCTTTTTTGCCAATTAGAACAGATGGCTAATGATCGTCCTTTGGGACAACCTTACTTCATGCCGTTCTCGTAGGACTCGATCATCTTCTTGACCATCTGGCCGCCCACAGAACCGGCCTGCTTGCTGGTCAGGTCGCCGTTGTAGCCCTGCTTCAGGTTGACGCCCACCTCGTTGGCAGCCTCCATCTTGAACTTGTTCATAGCCTCACGAGCATTGGGAACCATAGTCTTCTTATTGCTGGACATAATGTGTCTCTCCTTTTTTGATTACTTTGTTTGAAGTCGGATGGAACATCCACCACTATCTTTGCCCCAGCTGTACAAGATATACGCGGTGTTTCTTTCCTATTTTTGTCAGGTCTCATATCCATCGCAACGATCCACCCAAATTTTCAAAATGGGGGTTGACATTACAATCCATGCATGTTATATTTGGTTCAAGGTTAGTTATAGCTAACTGCGGGAACGGGCGGGCAGCCCGCTTGTTTCTCCCCACTAGTTAGTCTATGCTAACTATAATCCGCTCACTTGTTGAGCTGGCATCACTTGCTTGAAAGGAGCACATACGAACCATGAATCAACTGGCAATTGTCTATTGGAGCGGCACCGGCAACACGGAAGCTATGGCCAACTGCATCGCCCAGGGTGCTGTAGAGGCAGGCGCCCAGGTACAGCAGATGGGCCCATCGGACTTTTCGGCAGCCCGGTTGTCCGAATTCAATGTCATCGCCTTTGGCTGTCCCGCCATGGGAGCTGAGGTCCTGGAGGAAATGGAATTCGAACCCATGTTTGCAGGACTTGAGCACTCTCTCAGCGGTAAGAAAATCGCCCTGTTCGGCTCTTATGGCTGGGGGGATGGTCAATGGATGCGTGATTGGTGTGCCCGATGCATGGATGCCAACGCGGCTGTCTATGACGGGCAGGGACTGATGGTCCACGAAGCCCCTGACAGCGACGCGCAGGAGGCCTGCCGGGCACTTGGCCGGGCGCTGGCCTCTTGGTAAATCCCCAACATCCTCCTCCCTTTTGTTCCAACTTCCCTACTTCCCTACTTCCCCTCCCCCCACACGGCTGCCGTGTGGGGGGACCCCTATTACACGCTGTTCGCACAGGAAAGGAGTTCCCTCATGGTACAATCCTTCGAAGCCACTTTGGTCAGGCAATGTGCCCTCACCCTTGCCGGAATGAAGCCTGGAAGCCTGTTCTGTATTTCCCACGCAGACCTTTCCTATATTCGGAAGCAGGCTGCTCAATGGGACACGCGGCTTCGTCCTCTGGGGCTCTGCGTGCAGGTAATGTTGGAGCGTGAGCATTCCAATTCCGCATTGGTTTACGTCTGCCGCCCCGCCCAGCTGAGCGAACTTCTCTCTCAGAACGAAACGAAGCACTTTTTAGAACACATCGGCTACCAATGGGGGCACGCGGATCGTCTTCTGGAACAGTTGGCCCAGCGCCTGCGTTCTCAGGAAGAATTTCCCCACGAGATCGGTATCTTTTTGGGCTATCCTCTCCGGGACGTCATCGGTTTTATGGAACATCGCGGCCAAAATTTTACCTGCTGCGGTCTTTGGAAATCCTACGGAAATCCAGATGCCATGAAACGGTGCTTTGCCTGTTACCGTACTTGTATCGACACCTATGTGCAGCTGTATGAGCAGGGAACCCCCATCGAAGCTCTGGCCGTCCCGGCATAAAGAAATCCCTGGGGAATCCCCAGGGATTTCTCTTCTTATGGCTCTTTTTTTCCAAGGGCGTGGGCAGTGATCTTTTCAAAAGACTCATCGCTGAGATCATGTTCGATCTTACAGGCATCCGCCGCAGCTACCTCCTCGCTCACGCCAAGCTGGATCAAAAACTGGGTCAGCAGCTTGTGACGGGTATAGATCCGCCGGGCAATTTCTTCTCCGGGGGGAAGCAGCGTAATATATCCCTCTGCGTCCATTTCAATATATCCGTTTTCCCGCAGCCGTTTCATGGCTACGCTGACACTGGGCTTTGAATAGTCCAGATGATGCACCACATCAATGGAACGAACCATTCCCTGGCGCTCTTTCAGAACTAAAATTGCCTCCAAATAATCTTCGGCGGACTCGTGAATATTCATCAACACTGCCCCTTTATCCGTGTGATTTGTACAAGATTATCACAAACAAAGGAAAAAATCAAGAAAATCCATTGCAGGCCTTGACATCTTCTGTCCTGGGTGCTAAACTGAGCACACATAGAGTTAGTTCTATCTAACTTCCACGGGACACCCCGTTTTCTTTTTTCTTTTAAGTTAGTCTTTGCTAACCTCGAGCGCCGGGGCTGACTTTCAACCTTGAATTACGGACAGGTGAATGATATGACTTTGCTGAATGCTTTGGAAGGAACGGAATATACGGTACAACAAATCGATACAGACGACGAGGAACTCAACGCCTTTTTGTTCTCTCTGGGCTGCTACACCGGCGAACCCATTACCGTTATTTCCCACTTAAAAGGCGGCTGCGTCGTCTCCATCAAAGATGGCCGGTACAACATCGACCGTCAGCTTGCAGAAGCGATCCGAATCTGAGCTTCTTTTGTTGTTATTTTGTTTTACTGCGCGCCTCGGTTAGTCTAGAATAACCAAAGTGTGTTGTAATATTACATTGTGAGCGTGCTGCTGAAAAGGAGGAACTTTTTATGCGAATTGCCCTGACCGGCAACCCCAACTCCGGCAAAACAACCATGTATAACGCCCTCACCGGGCGCAATGAAAAGGTGGGAAACTGGGCCGGTGTTACGGTGGAAAAGAAAGAGCACCTGATCAAAAAGAACTATTACAATGGCAGTGAAGATCTGGTGGCAGTCGATCTGCCCGGAGCTTACTCCATGTCCCCCTTCACCTCTGAGGAGAGCATCACCAGTTCTTATGTAAGGCATGAACACCCCGATGTTATCATTAGCATTGTAGATGCCACCAACCTCAGCCGCAGCCTCTTTTTCACCACTCAGCTGCTGGAACTGGGCATTCCTGTGGTGGTGGCGCTGAACAAAAGCGATATCAACGCAAAAAAAGAGACTACCATCGACGTTTCCGCTCTGTCCGAAAAGCTGGGCTGTCCGGTGATCGAGACGGTTTCCACCACCGCCGAGGGACTCAAGCCTGTGGTGGAGGCGGCTGTCTCCCTGCGAGGCAGGGGACAGCGGGCCCCTTATATCCAGAGGGAAATTGACCTCACCGACAAGAAAGCTGTGGAAACTGCCGACCGCCAGCGCTTTGATTTTGTCAACAAGCTGGTCTCCCAGGTGGAACACCGAAAAGTACTCACCCGAGAGAGGAACTCTGACGACGCCCTTGACGCCGTCCTCACCAACAAGCTTTTGGGTATCCCCATTTTCGCAGCTGTCATGTACCTGGTTTTCCAGATCTCTCAGGTATGGGTCGGCCCTCTGATCGCTGACACCCTGGTGGCCTGGATTGAGGGGTTCCAGGGGCAGGTAGGCGAAATGCTGGGGGATGCCAACCCTCTGCTGTCCGCCCTGCTGGTGGACGGCATCATCGGAGGTGTGGGCGCTGTGGTGGGCTTCCTGCCCCTGGTCATGGTCATGTACTTCCTCATCGCCCTGCTGGAGGACTGCGGCTACATGTCCCGTGTCGCCGTGGTGCTGGACCCTATTTTTAAAAAGGTGGGTCTGTCCGGCAAATCGGTCATCCCCTTTGTGATCGGCACCGGCTGCGCCATCCCCGGCGTTATGGCCAGCCGTACCATCCGCAATGAGCGGGAGCGCCGGGCCACCGCCATGCTCACCCCCTTTATGCCCTGCGGCGCCAAAATTCCTGTCATCGCCCTGTTTGCGGGCGCATTCTTTGACAATGGGGGCTGGGTAAGCTTTGTGATGTACTTCACCGGCATCGTCCTCATTTTCCTGGGGGCCCTATTGGTCAACAAGATCGCCGGTTATAAAAACCGCAAGTCCTTCTTCATCATCGAGCTGCCCGAATATAAGGTTCCCTCTCTGTTCTTCGCCCTGAAGGCCATGTGTGCCAGAGGCTGGGCCTACATCGTGAAGGCTGCCACCATTATCCTGCTGTGCAACACCGCCGTGCAGATCATGCAGACCTTCAACTGGCGCTTCCAGGTGGCCGAGACTGCCGACAGCTCCATCCTGGCCTCCATTGCCGGGCCCTTCGCTTATCTGCTGGTGCCCATCGTGGGCGTACTCAGCTGGCAGCTGGCCGCCGCCGCTATCACCGGCTTTATTGCCAAGGAGAACGTGGTCGGCACCCTTGCTGTGTGCTTTGTGGGACTGGAAAACTTTATCGACACGGACGAATTGGCTATGATTGAGGGTTCCGGCACAGAAGTGGCAGGAATCATTGCCATCACTAAGGTGGCTGCCCTGGCCTACCTCATGTTCAATCTTTACACCCCTCCCTGTTTTGCTGCAATCGGCGCTATGAATTCTGAGATGAAAAGCGCCAAATGGCTCTGGGCCGGCATCGGTTTGCAGCTGGGCACCGGCTACACCGTGGGCTATCTGGTTTACCAGATCGGCACTCTGGTCACCACCGGTTCTCTGGGGGCAGGCTTTGTTCCCGGTCTGGCTGCAGTGCTTATCTTTGCGGCGATTCTGGTTCATCTGTGCATGCGATCCGAAAAAGATTTGAAGCGTGAATACGCATTGAGCGGAGTGAAATGATCATGACATTCTCGGATATTATTGTTTTGACTGTTTTGGCCGTTATTCTCCTTTCCGCCGCGGGGTACATTTACAAGGCCAAAAAAAGCGGCAAAAAGTGTATTGGCTGTCCGGAAGGGGGCTCCTGCGGCTCCTCCGGCTGCTCCGGGCACTGTTCCCACTGCAGCGGTTGTCATGGTTCCCAGTTGTAAACTCCCGATTGAACCACCTTGAACCCCGCAGCATATAGTTGATTCCAGCGACTGCAGCTGCAATCATAAAATCGAATTTTCTCTTCAAAAGGGGCGCGGACAGGGAAGGATGTCCGCGCCTCTCCTACAATTGTATCCAAAACGAAGAATAAGCCTTGACTAATGACCGTATTTTTAATAAAATAGGGAAGTTATGTGCTATGGAATATTTCAAAGAGAGAGGTTCACCCATAGCACAGTAAAAAGACAGAAGGGAACGAGTATCGTGGAAGAGAAGAAATTCCAACCTTACGTGCCGGCAGACAAGGTCATGCCTGAGTTTACGGTGGTCTCCATCGTATTGGGCGCCATTCTGGCCATTGTGTTTGGCGGCGCAAACGCCTATCTGGGCCTGCGTGTGGGTATGACGGTGTCGGCCTCCATCCCCGCGGCAGTCATCTCCATGGGCGTTATCCGCAAGATTCTGCGCCGGGACTCCATTTTGGAGAACAACATGGTGCAGACCATCGGCTCCGCCGGTGAATCGGTGGCCGCTGGTGCCATCTTCACCCTGCCTGCCCTGTTCATGTGGGCAAAGGAAGGCCTTTGTGATGTGCCCTCCCTGGTGGAAATCGGCCTGATCGCCCTGTGCGGCGGTGTGCTGGGCGTGCTGATGATGATCCCCCTGCGCAGCGCCCTGATCGTGAAGGAGCACGGCGTGCTGGCTTATCCTGAGGGACAGGCCTGTGCCGAGGTGCTCATCGCTGGTGAGGAGGGCGGCGCCAAGGCGTCCACCGTGTTCTCCGGCCTGGGCATTGCTGCCGTCTACAAGTTCATTGCTGACGGCCTGAAGGTTTTCCCCAGCGAAATCACCTATGACATTGCCCCCTACAAGGGCTCCGGCATCGGCATTGACGTGCTGCCCGCCCTGGCCGGCGTGGGCTACATCTGCGGCGTGAAGGTATCCTCTTACCTGTTCGCCGGCGGTGTTCTGGGCTGGTTTGTGATCATGCCCCTGATGGCTCTGTTCGGCGGCGACCTGGTCCTGTTCCCCGCGGACAAGACCATCAACGAGCTGATCGCTGCTCCCGGCGGCGTATCCAACCTGTGGGGCAGCTTCCTGCGCTATATCGGCGCCGGCGCCGTGGCCTGCGGCGGCGTGCTCAGCCTGATCAAGTCCCTGCCCCTCATTATCCGCACCTTCAAAGACGCCATGAGCGACTACGGCAAGGGCCGGGTCAACAGCACCCTGCGCACCGAGCAGGACATCTCCATGAAGGTGGTTCTGCTGGGTATCCTGGTGGTGGCCGTGGTCATGTGGCTGGTTCCCGCCATCCCCCTGAACCTGTTCACTGCTCTCATCGTCATTGTCTTTGGCTTCTTCTTTGCCACTGTGTCCTCCCGGATGGTGGGCCTCATTGGCTCCTCCAACAACCCCGTGTCCGGTATGGCCATCGCTACCCTGCTCATCTCCACCCTGCTGCTGAAGGCCACCGGTAACGACGGCGTAGGCGGCATGATCGCCGCCATCGTCATCGGCGGCGTCATCTGCGTCATCGCTGCCATCGCCGGCGATACCTCTCAGGACCTGAAGACCGGCTTCCTGGTGGGTGCCACCCCCAAGAAGCAGCAGATCGGCGAGCTGATCGGCGTGGCCGTGTCCGCCGTGGCCATCGGCGCCATCCTGTACCTGCTGAGCATGGCTTGGGGCGGCTATGGCTCCGAGGACCTGCCCGCTCCTCAGGCTGTGCTGATGAAGATGATCGTGGAAGGCGTTATGGGCGGCAACCTGCCCTGGAACCTGGTGTTTGTGGGCGTGTTCATCGCTCTGGTGGTGGAAGTGCTGGGCATCCCCGTGCTGCCCTTCGCCATCGGCCTGTACCTGCCCATCTACCTGTCCGTGCCCATGATGCTGGGCGGCCTGCTGCGCCGCTACCTGGAGAAGCGCAAGTATGCCTCTGAGAAGGAGAAGGATACCACCGTTCAGTCCGGTGTGCTCTACTCCTCCGGCCTCATCGCCGGCGAGGGTATCGTGGGTATCCTGCTGGCTGTCCTGGCCGTCATCCCCATGGGTCTCAACGCCGAGGGCAAGACCCTGTACCTCAGCGACAAGATCAACATCAAGGACATCTTCTCCATCGGCAGCATCGGCGGCCTGGTCTGCTTCGCCCTGATCCTGCTCACCATCTACTTCTTTGCCACCAAGGACAGCAAGAAGAAATAAAACATTGCCTTTTTTCAAGCCGGGCTGTATACTTTGGTATGCAGCCCGGCTTGGGCTATTATCCATGAGGAGAAACCGATATGGCCAACAAAAAGAACAACAACTATTTGGATTTCATCCCCATTATGAACCCCAAAAACGATTGGAGCCAGGATGAGCAGGGTGTGGTCACCATCCACATGGTCCACCGGGGCTTCTACGCCGCTATTGCCCAGAAATTCTTCCACACGCCCCGCGTCAGCCACATCAAGCTGGACGAGTACGGCAGCTTCCTGTGGAAGGAAATTGACGGCAAGCGCACCGTGGGACAACTGGCCCAGCGGATGAAGGAGCAATTTGGCGACGGAGCCGAGCCTCTCTATGACCGGCTGGTGCACTATATGCAGATTTTACGCAACAACCAGTTTATCCTGTTTCAGGGAAAGGATCGGGTGAAGCCGTGAGTACGCCGCAGATCATTCTGGGCATTTTGGCCTTTGCCCTGGTCACCGCCGTGCTGTACGCCTGGGGTCTGCATAAAAACATGACCCAGCAGGGAGATCTGGAGCGGATTTTGCTGAACAAAAGTGCCCAAAGAGTGGTAAGCTATCTGAAGAAGCACCAGAGCATCTCCCTGGAGGAGATCGCCAAACTGTGCCAGGGTGTGAAGGCAGGACAATTCTGGTCCCGGCAGAAAGCCGCGGTGCAAAATCCAAAGGCCTTCGCCCCCAAGCTGGCCCAATATATGACGGAGCAGCTGCTGATTCAAAAGCTGCCCAACGGCCGCTTTGCTCGAAGATAAACAGATTTTACGAAAGGAAGGAAATAAAAATGCAGGTTTTGGAACATCTGGAACCTAAGAAGGTATTTTCATTTTTTGAGGCCATGTGTGCCATTCCCCACGGCTCCCGGAACACCAAGGCCATCAGCGACTGGTGCGTAGCCTTTGCCAAAGAGCGTGGGCTGGAGCACTATCAGGATGAGGCCAACAACGTGATTATCATCAAGCCCGCCGCCCCCGGCTATGAGGATGCCCAGCCTGTGGTTCTCCAGGGCCACCTGGACATGGTATGCGAGAAGGCCGCAGGCTGCACCAAGGACATGGACCGAGAGGGGCTGGACCTGGCCATCGACGGGGACTTTGTCTACGCCAAGGGCACCACATTGGGTGGTGACGACGGCATCGCCGTGGCCATGGCTATGGCGATGCTGGATGACAAGGACCTCCCTGCCCCCCGCATTGAGGCCGTATTCACCACGGACGAGGAGATCGGCTTGCTGGGCGCTACCGCCTTGGATGTCTCTCCTCTGAAGGGGAAAAAGATGATCAACCTGGACTCTGAGGCCGAGGGGATCTTCACTGTCAGCTGTGCCGGCGGCAACACCACCGCCTGCATTCTCCCTGTGGTTCGCGCTCCCTTTGAAGGGGACTGCCTCACCATCACCGTAGGCGGTCTTACCGGCGGACACTCCGGCGCTGAGATCCACAAGGGCCGCGCCAACTCCAATATGCTCATGGGCCGGGTGCTTCGGACGCTGGCCCAGAAGATGGATCTGCGCATTGAGCGGGTAGACGGCGGTCTGAAGGACAACGCCATCCCCGTGGAGACCCGTGCCACGGTGGTGGTATCGGACCCCCAGGCAGCCCAGCGGCTGGCTGGTGAGCTGGAGCAGATTTTGAAAAACGAGTACGGCACCACCGACCCCACCCTGTTTGTAACCGCACAGGCCGCTCAGAGCGCCCAGCTTCCTCTGGATTGTGCCTCCACCGGAAAGGTGATCTGCATGCTCCAGTGCCTGCCCAACGGGATCGAAGCTATGAGCGCCAGCATCCACGGTCTGGTCCAGACTTCTCTTAATATGGGCATTTTGGTTACGGACGAGAGCGAGGTCCGCGCCTCCTACAGCGTACGCAGCTGCGTGGATTCCCAGAAGCAGATGCTCAAAGAGCGCCTTAGCTGCCTGATGGAGCAGCTTGGTGGCCGGGTGGAGTTTTCCGGAGAATACACCGGCTGGCAGTATCAGGAGCACTCCCCTCTTCGCGATCTCATGGTGGAGGTGTTCCAGGAGCAGTACGGCAAGGCCCCCAAAATTGAGGCCATTCACGCCGGCCTGGAGTGCGGCATCTTTGCCGGGAAAATGCCCGGACTGGACTGTGTCTCTCTGGGCCCCGATCTGTTTGAGATCCACACCCCCAGAGAGCGGATGAGCATTTCCTCTGTACAGCGGGTGTGGAAGTTCCTGCTGGAGGTCCTCAAGCGCTCGAAGTAATCAGGGCTTCTCCCCGGAACAACCGAAACTGGTGCGGCGTGTTCCTCCACGGAGCATCTTGTGGGAAAGGAAGTGAGACTGTCGTGGCCGCGGACATGAAAGAACTCATTGCTCAGGCGACCAACACTCTTTTGGTCCAGAAGCATGTGAAAAAATTGACCGTGAAAGACATTGTTGCGCAATGCCATATTACCCGGCAGGCATTTTATTATCACTTTCAGGATATTCCCGAGCTGCTTCAGTGGATGATTGAGCAATACACCGAACAAATGTTCCAGGAGGTACTCTCCAAAGGGAACGGCGAGGACGGACTGCGATGTTTTTTCGTTATGGCTATCAACGCCAAGCCCTATGTAGAGCGCGGAATGGACAGCAACTATGGTCCGGAGCTGGAACGGCTGCTGCGCCACTATATCCGCCGTTTCTTCATCATGGCCTCAGAGCATCAGAACTTCTATCCTGAGTGTACCCATGCCGAGATCAAAATCATCGTACGTTACCACAGCCAGGCCATTATGGGCCTGCTTGCGGAATGGACCGAGGAGGACACCGAGCAATTGGACCAAATCGTCCATACCGTCTACCGTTTGACTATGGAAGGGATTCCCCCTCTCGCCAAACCAAAATGAAATAGTGGTTGTCAAATTTGCCGGAGTGTAAACAATCTTTACACTCCGGCTTTTTCTGTCTAGACACTGCCGCATATTGTGCTAATTGTACACGGTTCGGCCAGGCGCTACAATGTTGGGTGAAAGGAGGGTGCAGACATGGCACAGGAAATTCTCACCTTAAAACTGTGTGAATTGGAAGATCAATTTTCCCGTCTCAAAAACCGCATTGACTCCAGCCAGGCGGGCAGTCATACCCAGATCCGGCAGGAAATTACAACTCTGGAAAAAGAATATGCTCAGGCTGCTTCCGACCTGCAAAAAAATCTGCAGCGCTCCCGTGCACCAATTGCCCCGGCACTGGCCAATGTCTATACGGAAGTGGAACAGGCCATCCAACGGGCTGACAGCGCTTTTCAGAACCGCGGGCTCTCTCAGGGCAACTGCGCTGCACGAGCCGAGGAAAAAATCCTTCTGGCTGAGTATTCCCTGGATTTTGCCCTGCAAGCAGCAAACCGCGCACTGCTGCTCTCGCTGCGTGCGCTTGATGCCCAGCTCACCCTGGAAGAAAGGAGACCGCTATGAAAGAGGTTAAAACCCCAAAAAGGCCGCTTATTTACTACTATTGTATTGTCCTTCTGATGATCCTGCTGTTCAACCTGCTCATCACTCCCATGCTCTCCCGCAATCAGGTGGTGGAGGTGGATTACGGCACCTTCATGGATATGATCGAGGAAAAAAACATTGGCGCGGTGCAGGTGGAAGACACCCAAATTTTATTTACGGATAAGGAAAAGACCGTTGTCTATAAGACCACCCCCATGGAGGATATCACCCTCACCCAGCGTCTGTACGACTCCGGTGCGGAATTTACCCGTGTGATGGAAGAACCGATTTCACCCCTGTGGAGCTTTCTGCTCACCTTTGTATTGCCCATTTTGATTTTCATCGCTCTGGGGCAGTACATGCGGAAAAAGCTGATGGAACAGGCGGGCGGCGGCAAAGGTTCCATGGCATTTGGCATGGGCCGCAGCAACGCCAAAATCTACGTGCAATCTACCAAAGGCATCCGCTTTGACGACGTAGCGGGAGAGGATGAAGCAAAAGAAAACCTGACTGAAATCGTGGATTACCTGCACAATCCCAAAAAATATACCGATGCTGGCGCTTCCATGCCCAAGGGTATTTTGTTGGTAGGCCCTCCGGGCACTGGCAAAACGATGTTGGCCAAAGCGGTAGCCGGAGAAGCAAACGTCCCCTTCTTCTCCATCTCCGGGTCTGAATTTGTAGAGATGTTTGTAGGCATGGGTGCCTCGAAGGTGCGCGACCTTTTCAAGCAGGCCAAGGAAAAGGCCCCCTGCATTGTGTTTATCGACGAGATCGACGCCATTGGTCAGAAGCGAAATTCCGGCTCCTACGGCGGCAACGACGAGCGGGAACAGACCTTGAACCAGCTTCTCACGGAAATGGATGGCTTTGAAGGAAACACCGGCGTTATTATCCTTGCGGCCACCAACCGCCCCGAGTCCTTGGACCCGGCTCTCACCCGCCCCGGCCGCTTTGACCGTCGGGTCCCGGTAGAGCTCCCTGATTTGAAGGGTCGTGAGGCCATCTTGAGCGTTCATGCCAAAAAAATCAAAGTAGCGGAAGATGTGGATTTACACACCATCGCCCGTATGGCAGCCGGTGCCTCCGGCGCGGAGCTGGCCAATATCATCAATGAGGCCGCTTTAAGAGCGGTCCGCAATGGCCGTATTATCGTCAATGAAGCCGACCTGGAAGAGAGCATCGAGGTGGTCATTGCCGGTTATCAGAAAAAGAATGCCGTCCTCTCCGACCAGGAAAAGAAGGTCGTTGCCTATCACGAAATCGGCCACGCTCTGGTAGCTGCAAAGCAGACCAACTCCGCTCCGGTTCAGAAAATCACCATTATTCCCCGCACCTCCGGCGCGCTTGGATATACCATGCAGGTAGACACCGGGGACAAGTATCTGTTGACGAAGGAAGAGCTGGAAAACAAAATTGCCACCTACACCGGCGGCCGGGCAGCGGAGGAGGTGGTCTTTGGCCAGATCACAACAGGTGCTTCCAACGACATTGAACAGGCCACCAAACTGGCCCGCGCCATGGTCGCCCGCTATGGCATGACCGAGGAATTTGACATGGTAGCCATGGAGACCGTGCAAAACCAGTACCTGGGTGGAGATGCTTCCCTGTCCTGCTCCCCCGATACCCAGCGGGAAATCGATCAGAAAGTCATAGACGTTGTCCGAGAACAACATAAAAAAGCCAAAAAAATTCTGATGGACCATCGGGGCAAGCTGGATGAGCTGGCCATGTTCCTGTACGAAAAAGAGACCATCACCGGCGAAGAATTCATGGAAATTCTGATGGGAGGTGAGCAGGCATGAGAAGGCGTTCCAGATTTGGATGGCTGGAACTCATCATCGGCATCGTTCTGATCCTACTAGGAATTCTGGCCTTCGCAGAACCTGAATTTGCCCTGACCAGTATGGTCACGATCTATGGGATCGCCGCCGTTGTTATGGGAATTGCCGACCTCATTTTATACATACAGGTGGAACGTTACACAGGCTTTGGCCCCATCCTCGCCCTCATTTCCGGAATCGTGAGCGTCATGTCCGGTATTATGCTGGTGGTATACCCGAGCGCAGGAATTTTGGTCCTAACGGTATTATTCCCTATTTGGTTTGTCGCCCACTGTATCTCCCGCCTGTCCCATCTCAACCATATTCGTCTGGCCGCAGGCAATGGGATGTATTATTTTACCCTCGTGACAAACATCATCGGACTAATTTTAGGAAGTATGATGTTCTTCAATCCTCTATTCACACTGACTACGATCCGCTGTTTTGCCAGCATTTACCTCATTCTCCTGGGCATTGACAGCATTGTGATGGCAGGCAGCCCCATTGGCAGTCACTTTTGAGAAGAAGTATCGCGGTATTCACATCGTTCAATGAAACAGATTGTGCCGCCCTCTGGGCGGTGGAACCCAAAAAGAAGGACAGCCTTTTAGCTGTCCTTCTTTTTGGAGTTGACAACAGTTTCGAGGGCACACCTAAAATCTACCACCCGAACCCAAACCGGAGCCCAGCGCAGTGGGTCCGGTTTGGAACGGAGGAGCAGCAAAATAAGCGCGCTCCAATTTTTACAAAAAAAGTCGGAGCAAGCGATATGTCGCTTGCTCCGACGTGGAAAGTGGGAACAGTTTCGAGGACATGCCTCCAGGTCTGCACCCGAAACCAAATCGCAACCCAGCGAAAGCGGTTGTGATTTGGAAAGGAGGAGCAAGGGAGCGGACGGATGACGCTTTTTTATGTGTGAGCATAAAAAAGCGTCGGAGCAAAGCGGACTTTGCTCCGACGTGGTGACCCAGCGGGGACTCGAACCCCGGACCCACGGCTTAAAAGGCAGTTGCTCTACCGACTGAGCTACTGAGTCAAATATATCTGGTCAGAAAGGGGAAAATGGCAGGGATGGCTGGACTCGAACCAGCGAATGAGGGAGTCAAAGTCCCTTGCCTTACCACTTGGCTACACCCCTATATCTCACAAAAGACAAGGCAGGGGCCGGAGCCGAAGCTCCGGCCCAATCGCCTTATGGTATGGGGTGGGTAAAGGGACTCGAACCCTCGACACCCGGAACCACAATCCGGTGCTCTAACCAACTGAGCTACACCCACCATATCTGGCTGACGATTGGTTCGCCTGGTACGCCTGAAGGGACTCGAACCCCCGACCCACTGCTTAGAAGGCAGTTGCTCTATCCACCTGAGCTACAGGCGCATTTGGAGCGGGTGATGGGAATCGAACCCACGCGACCAGCTTGGAAGGCTGGGATTCTACCATTGAACTACACCCGCATGGACGGCGCGTTCCTCTCACGTCAGCTTTGAAATATTACCATATTTCTCGTAACCTGTCAATGGGTTTACGAAAATTTCTATTTCTTTTTTATAACAGCGAAGTAAAGCCTGGGCACTCCGCTTACCGGAGTGCCCCATCGCAGAAGGCGCAGCAATCTACACCACCATTTTTCTTGACCAGTGGGGGCAGATAGGGCTGTGTCTGGGTGATGCACCGGGGATTGGTGCAAACAGGCTTTGTTCCGATTTCCACCACAGGGGTCTGCTCCAGACGGGGCTGATTGGCCAGATCGGAGAGCAGCGACATCCGTGCAAACATGCCGAAGCGGGCCTGCTGAAAATAGACCGCACGGGGATCGTCATCCACATCTACAGTAATCTCATCGACCCGAGGCAGGGGGTGCATGACCAGCATATGCTCCTTGGCTCGCTCCAGCTTCCGGCGGGTGAGGATATAAATTCCCTTATTGCGCTCATACTCCAGAGGATCGACAAACCGCTCCTTTTGAATCCGGGTCATATACAGCACGTCCAGCTGAGGAATCACCGCCTCCAGACCGGTAACCTCGGTAAAGGGCATATGATTTTCCTGCATAAAGGCACGCATATACTCCGGAACAGCCAGCTCTCGGGGAGAAATCAGGAAAAAGCGAATGTTTTCAAATTTGGCCATAGCCTTAATGAGGGAGTGAACGGTGCGGCCATTTTTCAAATCGCCGCACATTCCGATGGACAACCCATCCACCTTCCCCAGCAGCCGGGTAATGGTAGTCAGGTCGGCCATGGTCTGCGTGGGATGCATATGACCCCCGTCACCGGCATTGACCACAGGCACGTGGGAATAGAGAGAGGCCGCTTTCGCCGCCCCTTCCCAGGGAGTACGCATAACCACTACATCGGCATAGCTGGAAACCATCTTAATGGTATCCTTTAACGTCTCACCCTTGGCCACAGAGGAGGAGTTGGGATCGGCAAAGCCAAACACCGTGCCGCCCAGCCGGAGCATGGCAGTCTGAAAGGAAAAATTGGTACGGGTGGATGGTTCATAAAACAGGTTGGCTGCCACCTTACCCCGGCATACATCGATAAAGGTTTCAGGAGCATCGATAATCCTGCTGGCCCGTGCATACAGCTCGTCCCATTCCTGCCGTCTCAGATCTCCAAAGTCGATTAAATGCCGCATATGCTCCGCTCCTCTTTTTTTATCTCCCGCTATCCTACCACAAACCAGCCTCTTCCGCAAGGTGGCAGGAGCGATTTTCTCTTTTTCTTGACACATCGGATAGCGAGGTATATAATACCTCTAAAATAGAGGTGTTATAGTATGAAGGTTGACAAAGAACTGACGAAGGGCAGCCATGAACTCATTATCCTAAAACTTCTCAGCCGCCAGGATATGTATGGCTACCAATTGATTCAACAGATGTCCCTGCTGTCCGATGATGTGTTTTGCATGAGCCAGGGGAGCCTCTATCCCTTTCTCCACACACTGGAGGACAAGGGGTATATTCAATCTTATCCGCAGCTGGAAAACGGCCGGGAACGGCGTTTCTATCATCTCACCCAATCTGGCCATAAGGCGCTGGAGGACAAAGAACGGCAGTGGGATCTCTATACGCGGGCCATGGCCCGGATTTTAGGAGGCATAGCAAAATGAACGCCTGGACAGACGACTTTATTGCCCAATGTCTCCGCTGTATCCCCGACCGCTCCTACCGCCGGCGGCTGGGCCAAAGAACTCAGACCGGTCTTTGCCCCCGATCTTCTGCCCCATTCAGCGGAATAATTCTCCAAAACAAGAACATCCGGTAAATTTCATTTTACCCGCATGAAACCCCTCTCTTTCCGCACCCTAACAGGTAGAAATGGAGGGGTCTATCTTTGGTCGTATTCTGGAATTTCATGTTATATAGTTTCCTGGGCTTTCTGCTGGAGGTAGCCTACGCCCATGCCACCGGCGGACGCCCAAATCGAAAATGCCTGCGGGTCCTGCCTCTGTGCCCCGTCTACGGCATCGGGGCATGCTTCATCCTTTTCTTTTCCGGCCTGGTAAGAGAATATCCCCCCGCTCTTTTCTTTCTCGGGGCATTCACCGCCACCGCTGTGGAATACCTGACCGGCACCTTTTACGAAACTGTTCTGGGGGTATCCTTTTGGGACTACCGCGATCTGCCTGGAAATCTCCACGGGCGGGTGTGCCTGCCCTTTTCTCTGGCCTGGGGCTTCCTGTCCCTGCCTCTGGTCTACTGGCTTCATCCCTTTCTCTCCACGCCTCTTACCCAGATCCCAAGTCCTGTCACCTGGGCCGCTTTGGCCGCCCTGGCGGCGGATATGCTTCTGTCCGCCGCTCTTCTGCACCGGTACAAGGATATCGCCTGTCTGAATTGGCCTGCCCATGAAAAAACCGCCGGATAACCGGCGGTTTTTGTTATTCCTCGTAGTCGTCGTACTCAGAGACGTAGGTGCGGCGCTGGAGCTTGCTCTTCGTGTAATCAACCAGCTCCACCAGTTCATTCCAATAGGCAACCACAGCGCAGGTCAAAGCGGCGACAGACAGGGACAAAGCCACAATTTTCAGCACTAAGCGGGCAACTTTCATCGAGGGTTCCTCCTTTTGTTTTGCTGTTGTCCTAAGTTTACATGATTTCAGCAAAAATTACAATCATAATTTGTGAAATTTAATGTGAATTTTCCGGTGGAAGCCGCCGATATCGAACTCCATTTTGTGGCTGTACCCCTCTTTGCTCCATCAACTGCTCCACCGTCACAAAACAATACCCCTGGGCAAGCAGGGCATCCACTACCCGCAGGGCCGCTTCCACAGAGCTTTCAAAGATGTCATGCATCAAAATGATGTCCCCATCTCTCACATGCTCCAGTACCGAGGCCACAATGCGGTCCACATCCTGGTCTTTCCAATCCTCTGGATCCACCGACCACAAAACGAGGGGACAGTCGCACCACTGCTCCACTGACGAATCCACAATCCCATAAGGTGGGCGGAGCCAAAAGCTGTCATCGCCCAAAATATTCGTCAGCTTTGCTCTGGTTTTTCCTACTTGAAGGTCGAAATCCCCCCGGCTCAGGTCTGTGACGATCACATGGTCATAGGTATGGATCCCGATCTGGTGTCCATCTGCCGCTATTCGTTCAATCAGCGCTTCGCTGCCGTCAATGCGGCTGCCCACCAGGAAGAAGGTAGCCGGTACCTCCCGCAGGGCCAAGCCATCTAACAGAGGTCCCGTGGTTTTATTGCGGGGGCCATCATCAAAGGTCAGGGCCACCAGGGGCGGCGAATCCACCTCTACCTCTGCCGGTCCTACCGCCTGTCTCAGCCGTTCCTCCCCGGAAAAAACAGGGAGCAGGGCCAGGGCGCATACCGCCGCTGTCACTCTCCGCCAATTCACCGCCTCACCGCCTTTCCAACGCATTCATAGTCAGTATGCGCAGGGCAGGAAAAGTGTTGCGATGAAAAATTTGGCTTTTAAAAAACGCCCGGCATATAGCCGGGCGTCTTTTCTCTTCCATCAGGGATTGGGTACAACTTCCACGGTATAGCCCAGATTCTTCAGGCCCTGGACAATGCCGCCGGAGCCGATCATGTGTCCGGCCCCCACCACCAGAAGGCCGGTGTGGGAACCCTCCTGCTCCAGATATCTGGCAGCATAGTTGATCATCCCCGGATCACGGTCGGTGAAGAGCTTACTCTCCAGCTCATCTCCGCCGTTAATGGTTTCATCCTTGGGATAGGCCTTTGCAAAGCCCTCCACATCCCGTGCCTTCCACTGGTCCATCCACAGGCCGATCTGCTCCGCTTCCTCCTGCAGGGCCTCCTGTCCATCCTGGGTAAGCGCATCCTCTCCCAGTATGGCGGTAAGGGCGGATTTGGTGCTCTCATCCATGGTGTTGACATCCAGCAGCATCAAAAGTCCGCCGGCCAGATAGGCTTCCTGATATTCCGGCGAGAGGGTATCAAAGATTCCACCCTGGAAGGCATAGGTCTCCACCGCGCCGATATCAATGCCGGCATTGGCCGCCTTGGCATTGACGTAGAGGTCAATGGCCATAGCGTTGCTGCCGGTGGTGTCATCCAGCAGAGCCAAGGACTGGAAGCTGCTGGCCAGGGCCCAGGCCTTGTACTGAGACACGGTAGCCTCGTCCATTCCCATCATAGAGGCAGTATTCACTACCACCTGATAAAGCTCCGGAGAAATGTGGTCAGCCAGCGTGGTACCGTCAGAGTAGACCTGCATGGCAGCAAACTCAGCCAATCCCGCTTCATCGTTGAAATCCAGCTCAAAGGACACCTGCTCCGCATTGAGAATGATGTCCCGCAGCTGCTTATGGAACGGATAGACATTGTTTCGGTCGGTATGGATGCTCCCCAGAAGATAGAGGGTATTGCCATTGCCCTCCGCCTTCCACAAAAGTCCAAGAGAACCGGCATTCTGCTGGTCATAGAGGTTCAGCACAAGGCTGTTCGCCATGGTAGCAGCCTCCATCAGCGTACAGGGACGGTCCAGATTCAGCCCGGTCCCATCACCGGCCAGGGCACCCACCGAGGTCATAAAGGCCTCCGGCCCCTCCTCTACGCCGGGGAAGGCATAGGCGGCTGCCTCCTGATAGAGGGCATTGATCACGCCGCCCCGTGTGGTGTCAATGACCAGGGCGGTATCATCCGCTTCCCGCTGGTCCATTTCCAGCAGCGCCAGCTTATCTCCCACCACCTGGGTCAGGTTGGAGAGCTGCTCTTTGGTAATGGTCTGGCTGTGCTGGGTGTATAGTTCATCCCCAAACAGGCCCATGGCATAGCCATCGGCCAGCACTCCGTAGGCCCAGCTGGGAACGGGCTGCGGTGTCTCCTCTGCCGCAAATACCGGCATAGCTCCACCCGCCATACATAGGGTCAGCAGCAGTGCAAGCAGTTTCTTCATACTCGCGTTCTTCCTTTCTTCTGTCATACAGATTTTGCTTCATTGTAACATGGTGGAGGGGAAAGTCAATTGGTTTTTTCTGAAGGCTTTCTGAAAAAAGGCCGCCTTTCGGCGGCCTTTGGAAAAGCTTTACTGCTTTGGCACCGTTTTGGTGATGGTAGCCTTGGGATCTTCGGTATCGAAAATCGTCTTGGCACCCGCCGCCAGGCCCGCAAGGCCCTGAATTTCGCTGGGGATGATGATCTTAGTGGCCTTGCCGTTAGCAGCGGCAGTGAAGGCCTCCAGAGCCTTGATCTTGATGACGCCATCTCCAGGCGAAGCTTCATTGATGAGCTTAATGGCATCGGCGGTAGCCTGCTGCACCTTCATAATAGCCTCAGCTTCTGCTTCCGCCTCCAGAATCTTGGCCTGCTTGGCACCCTCGGCCTGGAGAATGGCCGCCTGCTTTGCCGCGTCGGCCCGAAGAATGGCGGACTGCTTTTCGCCCTCAGCCACCAGGATCTGAGACTGCTTCTGGCCCTCGGCCTGGAGGATGGCCTCACGGCGCTCACGCTCAGCCCGCATCTGCTTCTCCATAGACTCCTGAATGTCACGGGGAGGCATGATGTTCTTCAGCTCCACCCGGTTGACCTTGATGCCCCAGCTGTCCGTGGCCTCGTCCAGAATGGCACGCATCTGGCTGTTAATATGGTCACGGCTGGTGAGGGACTGGTCCAGCTCCAAATCGCCGATGATGTTACGCAGGGTAGTGGCGGTGAGGTTCTCAATGGCGGACATGGGGTTTTCTACCCCGTAGGTGTAGAGCTTGGGGTCTGTGATCTGGAAGTAGATCACCGTGTCAATCTGCATGGTCACGTTATCCTTGGTGATCACAGGCTGGGGCGGAAAATCCACCACCTGCTCCTTCAGGGACACGTTTTTGGCCACCCGCTCCACAATGGGCACCTTAAAGTGGACACCCACACCCCATACGGTGCGGAAGGCACCCAGCCACTCAATGACATAAGCACGGGACTGGGGTACAATGCGCACGATGCTGGCCAGAACGGCAAAGAGGATCAGTGCTACTACGACCACAACAACAGTAGTAATGATATAATCCATAACGTACTCTCCTTCTCTTCTTCATTTGCAAGCTCACATTTATGGTTTGGTTTCCACAATGACCTTGACGCCCTCAATACGCAGCACACGCACCTCGGTTCCCTCTGGAATCACCACATCGTGGGCAGAGCGGGCCGACCAAATCTGTCCATCCACCCGAACCTGCCCCCGCGCCTGTGCATTGTCTACTGTTTCGGTAACCAGAGCAGTTTCTCCCAGCACCCGGTCGGCATTGGTTCGCGCCACTTTGTTCTGAAACATTTTTTTGCTCAGAGGCTTAAATAGCAGCAGGCTAACCGCAGACAGCACCAGGAAAACCCCGATCTGGAGCCAAAGTCCTCCGCCAAGGGCCGCCGTGGCCATGCCTCCCAGGGACCCAATGGCAAACCACACGGACACCAGTCCCACTGTCACTCCTTCACCTACGGCGAAGACAACAAAAGCGACCAGCCAGAACACCGTCATGCTCATATCATCCCCTCCTCTCTTTCCGACGATGGAGCATCTCGGCTTATTTGTTACATCATATCATAGCCTGCAAACAATTACTACAGCTTCTTTGCATCGTTAACAAATTTTTAATTTAATGCAGTAAAAGGACCGCCTTATGGCGGTCCTTTTACTGCAGTTCATAGTTATCCTTTTGCCACCGCTTCCGCCACCCGGATTCCATCCACTGCCGCGCTGACGATACCACCGGCATACCCCGCGCCCTTCCCACAGGGTAAGGCCCTGTGGGAACCCATTGGAATTGAAATCCTCGGGCGAACTAAATTCGCCCTGCGGAAATTCTTCGCTGCGCTTGAATTTACGGCCTAGCGGCCGCCCCATCCAGGATGGGGCCCCGGCGAGGGCTTATCCTTTTGCCACCGCTTCCGCCACCCGGATTCCATCTACCGCCGCGCTGACGATACCACCGGCATACCCCGCGCCCTCGCCGCAGGGATAGAGGCCCCGGACAGCGGACTGAAAATCCTCCCCCCGCAAAATCCGCACCGGAGAGGAGGAGCGGGTCTCCACCCCGGTCAGCACGCCGTCGCAGGCGGCAAACCCGTGAAGCTTACGGTCCATCAGGGGTAAGGCCTGGCGCAGGGTATCGCTCACTGCCTGAGGCAGGCAATCGTCCATCTGTGTCCAGCGCACACCCGGCCGGTAGGTGGGCAGAATGGTTCCCGGTCCCTCAGAGGGCCGCCGGGCAAGAAAGTCCTCCACCCGCTGGGCCGGGGCCCGGTAATCTTCCCCGCCCAGGCGAAACGCTGAGCGCTCCCACTGTTCCTGGAAGCTCACACCGGCCAGCACATCCTCCCCAGGGAAATCCTCAGGGCCCACGCCCACCAATAGTCCGCCGTTGATATTCTTTCCGTCCCGTGCCCGCAAACTCATGCCATTGGTGACCACACCGCCCTGCTCTGAGGCGGCGGCCACCACTTGACCGCCGGGGCAGACGCAGAAGGTGAAGGCAGAGCGCCCTCCCGGCAGATGGCAGGCCAGTTTATAGTCCGAGGGAGGCAGCAATTCAAAAGCTTGGCCATACTGCTGACGGCTGATGGCCGTCTGGTCATGCTCAATACGCACCCCGATGGCAAAATTTTTCTTCTCCATGGGCACTCCTGCATCCCGGAGCATGCGGAAGGTATCCCGTGCAGAATGGCCGGGGGCCAGCACCAGGGCATCACAGGCCAGCCGGTATTCCCCCGCCGGCCCCATAACGTGAATTTCCTTCACCTGGTCCCCCTCCAGCACCAAGCCCTCCAGCCTGTGCCCAAAACGGACATCACACCCCAGGGAGACAAGTTCTTCCCGCATGGTCTTTACCACCCGGCGCAGCACATCCGTGCCCACGTGAGGCTTGTGGGAGTACTTCACGTCCTTGGGGGCTCCCGCCTCCACCAGGGTATCCAACACCGCCCCGATCCGGGGGTCATGGGTACCGGTGGTCAGCTTTCCGTCGGAGAAAGTACCGGCACCGCCCTCTCCAAACTGGACATTGGAGCTCTCATCCAGCTCGCCCCCGGCCCAGAATTTCTCCACATCCACCGTCCGGGCGTCCACATCCTTCCCCCGCTCCAACACGATGGACGGGATCCCATTGCGGGCCAGAAACAGGGCGGCAAACAGCCCCGCCGGTCCCATACCCACCACCACGGGAGGCATCGGGGAGGTTCTTCCCACACCGGGGAACGCATAGGTCCGCCGCTCCACCAGAGTAATATTCTTTCCCGGCGCGTTCCGAACCAGCCGCTCCTCCTGGGCCATGGACAGCTCCACGGTATAGACGTAATGCGTCTCGTTTTTATTCCGGGCATCAATGGACTGCCGGACGATTTCCAGCTCCCCCAGTTCTCCAGGGCGCACCCCAAGGGCTCGGGCCGCCCGCTTACGAAGCTGCTCCAGATCTCCTCCGGGAGGCAGGGGCAGGTTTCCAATGCGGATCATGCAATCACCATACTTTTCTTTGGGATCTTCTCCCCCATTTTTTCTTATTGTATCATAGTTGCCCCGGAAAGAAAACGCGTTTTTCCCAGGCAGCAAAAAATGCCCGCCGGCCAAACGGTCGGCGGGCACGAATGTTTGGGAGTTTATAGGAAAACCTTGCTCTCGGCCCGGCGGGCGGCATACTGGTCCTCCAGCTCATGCTGGTGGTACAGATAGCCCTCGTGGTCGAAATACTTGGCGCCCATGGGGCACTTTTTCACACAGGCACAGCACTTGATGCACTTGCCTACCACATTGGACACGTCATTGGGATCAATGGAACCCATGGGGCACAGGCGGGCACACAGGCCGCACTTGACGCACTTGTCCGGGTCGGTGACGGGCTTTGCCTTCAGAAAATCCTTGATGGGCTCGCCATGGCGGTCCCTGGGGGTGTAGTAGGGACGGATGGGATCGCAGCCCTCCACCGAAACGGGGACCTCAGGCAGCTGAGAGAGCTCCTTCACCTTCTGAACGGTCTTTTGGGCCAGCTCATCCACCAAAGCCATATCCGCCTCATCCGGGCGGCCAGCGCCCAGGATCTTGGAGAAGGAATGCTCACCTACAATGGCGGCGGCGGAAACAGGGCAGAAGCCATTGCCCGCCATCACATTGCGCAGCTCCATAAGACCGTCGTCAAAATTCCGGTTGCCATAGAGCACCACGGGAACCGCCAGGGTCCCCTGGCCGTGGATGCTGTTCTGAACAAAGGGCAGCAGCAGGTTGGGCACCCGTCCGGCGTACACCGGGGTACCCAGCACCACCAGGTCCTCCGGACCGAAATTCAGCTCGTTGGCCCGGCCGGCCGGCTGGGTATAGTTGTGCGCCTGATACTCCGCACCCAAGCCCTGGGCAATGGCTTTCGCCAAATGGGTGGCCACCTTTTCCGTCGTTCCGGTGCCACTGAAATAGACGGCCCAGACAGTTTTGATCTCCATATGGATTCCTCCTTAACCTTCCCTTTTCTCGCCCCGCAGGCGTTTCGCGTTTAAGTACCCCTCTAAAATCAGGCTGGCCGCCACCGCGTCCACAGTCTTCTTTCGTTTTTTGGCGTTTTTCCCCGACTCAAAGAGAATTCGGTGGGCATCTACGGTGGTGCGCCGCTCATCCCACAGCACCACCGCCATCCCCGTGCACGCCTCCAGCTGCCCGGCAAACTCCCGGTAAAGCTGGGCACGGGGGCCCTCGGTGCCATCCATATTCCGGGGAAAGCCCATGACCAGCTCCTCCACCTGGTACTCCTTCACCAGCTTGGACAGCTCCTCCAGCACCACCTCAGCCTTTCGGCTGTGAATGGTAGTGACCGTACCCGCCAACAGCCCGGTTGGGTCGGACAGAGCCACCCCAGTATGGGCATCTCCATAATCAACAGCCATGACGCGCATGACATCCCTCCTGTTCTTGCCCCTACTATACAAGAAATCTTGAAAAAAGACAATCCCCTTCCCTCATTGACTTCCGATAAATTACCCTGCATAATAATGTAGACGGTAATTCAAAACAAGGAGCGGTAGGAAATGGAATTTTATGCCACGCTGGGCAGCGCATGCACCAAACCCGCTGTCCTGGATCACATGTTTCGGGCGGGCATGACCGGCGCCCGGTTGAACTTGTCCCACACTACACTCTCCCGGTGTACCTCGTTGCTGAAAGACGGCTTTTGGCCCGCCGCAAAGCGCGCGGGCCTTCCAAAGGCCCACCTGATTTTGGACATGCAGGGCCCGGAGCTGCGCATCGGTGAGCTTACAAACCCCATTCCCCTCAAGCCCGGCGATATCATTCTGATGGGCGACGGCGGCATCCCCGTTCCAAAGGCGGTACTGGAACACGCAAAGCCCGGACAGGAAATCTCCATCGACGACAGCGCTCTTCTGCTCCAAGTGCGCAAGGCCAGCTCCAGCAACCTGCTGTGCAAGGTGCTCCGGGGAGGAGCTCTGCGCAGCCGAAAGAGCATGTCCCTGCCGGGGGCCCAGATGGATGCCCCCACCCTCACTCAGGCCGATCTGGACAATTTGGCCCTGGCCAGAGAATTTGGCGTCACCCATATCCTCCAGCCCTTTGTCCGTGGCCGCCATGACCTGGAAGTATTACGCCAGACGCTCAAAGACATGGGATTGGAGCATTTGAAAATCATGGCTAAAATCGAAAGCCAGCAGGGTGTGGAGCATTTGGACAGCATCATCGCCATGGCGGACGAAATCTGTATTGCCCGTGGTGATTTAGGCAACTCCATGCCCCTGTGGAAACTGCCCAGGGTACAAAAGGACATTGCCCGCCGCTGCCGGGAGCAGGGGCGGCCCTTCTGTCTGGTGACCCAGCTGCTCTGGTCCATGGAGCAGCGGCCTGTCCCAACCCGTGCGGAAGTATGTGACATTTATAACGGCGTTTTGGACGGAGCCGCCTCCCTGATGCTCACCGGCGAAACTGCCGTGGGCCGCTGGCCCGGCCAGGCCATGGAATATCTGGTCAAAACCGCCCGTGAGGCCCAGGAGGCCATGAAAGATGAGGAGTGATCGTATGGAACAGATTTTATTTGTCGATGCCTGCATGCGGGGTGAACTCTCCCGCACCAAAATGCTCTGCCGGGAATTTTTAGATCAGTATACTGCCCTGCATCCTCAGTGCCAGGTTCTGCACCGGGACCTCACCACCGCCTCTCTCCCGGTCCTGACCGGCCCTATGGCACAGGAGCGTGACGCACTCACCTCCCATGAGAAGGATCACCCCATGCTGCAGCCCGCCTTGGAAGCCGCACAGGCGGACTTGATCCTGGTGGGTGCTCCTTACTGGGACCTGACATTCCCCGCCGCTTTGAAAGTATATCTGGAGTGGGCAAGCGCCATCGGAGTCACCTTCGGCTACACGAAGGAGGGGCAGCAGGTAGGGCTGTGCAAGGCCCGTCACCTGGTATTCATCACCACCGCCGGCGGCCCCATCGGCAATTTAAATCTCGGCTATGACTACTTAAAGGCCTGGGCCAATATGGTGGGAATTTCAAATACCCACTGCCTGACGGCGGAAAATCTGGATATCCGCGGAGCAGATGTGGAGGGCATCCTTACCCAGGCCCGGCAGCAGATCGACCAGTTTGTGAAGGAGTTCGTAGGATAATCCGCAAGATCACACAAGGAAAGACGGGGCGGCCCAACTGGGCCGCCCCGTCTTTGTTCCTTATTGAATTTCCTGCCACAGCTGCACATTCCCCGCCTTTAAGGAAGCGGGTACATTGATGATACGCTGGTTGGCGGAACCCCGGAACCGAAGGCCCAAGTCCTTCTGCTCCAGCACAAAGGGCCCGTCCACCAGGATGTCCAACTGTTCCAGCAGCTCCCGGCTGTGCTCCCCCACCTTCCCGGCGGCCAGCGCCTCAAAGAGGTAGCCAGAATAACACCAGATATCCTTCTGGGGCAGCTGTGCCCGCACCTGGCGCACCAATTCCAACACCGCGGCCTGATTCTCCGGCTCAAAGGGCTCGCCCCCCAGCAGGGATAGGCCCCGGATATAGCTGCGGTCCAAAAGCTTCAGAATCTTCTCGATCTGCTTCTGACCAAAGGGGGAGCCAAAGGAGAAATCCCAGGTCTCGGGGTTGAAGCACTCCTTGCAGTGATGGGTACAACCGGAGACAAACAGGCTCACCCGCACACCGGGTCCGTTGGCCACATCCACTTTTTTGATGTCGGCGTAGTTCATGATCTTACTCCTGATGTTTTACAGGTGCAGCACCCGTGCCTTGATCTCCTTAGTCTTACCCACGTTCCAGAAATTTTCTCCCAGATAGCCGCAGGTGCGCCGGGTCACGTTCATCTTCGTCCGGTCTGTGTTGTGACAGGCGGGGCACTCCCACTGGTTATCCTCGTTGATGAGGATCTCTCCGTCAAAGCCGCACACCTGGCAGTAATCGCTCTTGGTGTTGAACTCGGCATACTGGATGTTGTCGTAAATGAAGCGGACTACATCCTTCAAAGCCTCCAGATTGTGGCGCATGTTGGGGATCTCCACATAGGAGATGCACCCGCCGGTGGAGATCTTCTGGAACTGGCTCTCAAAGGTGAACTTGTCAAAGGCATCGATGTGCTCCCGCACATCCACATGGTAGCTGTTGGTGTAGTAGCCCTTGTCGGTGACATCGGGGATGGTGCCGAAGCGCTCCTTGTCGATGCGGGCAAAGCGGTAGCACAGGCTCTCGGCCGGAGTACCATAGAGGGCAAAGCCGATGTTGGTCTCCTTCTTCCAGTCATCGCAAGCCTTGCGCAGGCGGTTCATCACCTTCAGGGCAAACTCAGTGCCTCCGGGCTGGGTGTGGCTGACACCCTTGACCAGCTTGGTCACCTCATAAAGGCCGATGTAGCCCAGCGAAATGGAGGAATAGCCTCCGTAAAGCAGCGGCTCGATGGAAGCTCCCTTGGGCAGGCGGGCAATGGCTCCGTACTGCCAGTGGATGGGGGAGGAATCGGACTTTACCTTTTTCAGGGCATTGTGGCGGCACATGATGGCCTCGAAGCAAAGCTGCAGGCGCTGCTCCAGGATCTCCCAGAATTTCGCCTCGTCCCCACCGGACAAAATGCCGATCTGGGGCAGATTCAGAGAGACCACACCCTGGTTGAAGCGGCCCTCGAACTTGTAGTTTCCGTTCTCGTCCTTCCAGGGGGCCAGGAAGGAGCGGCAGCCCATGGGGGAGAACACATTCCCCTCATAGTTTTCCCGCATCTTCTTGGCGGAGATGTAGTCGGGGTACATCCGCTTGGCGGAGCACTTGACGGCAAGCTCGGTGATGTAGTCGTACTTGCCGCCCTTCAAGCAGTTGTGCTCATCCAGCACATAGACCAGCTTGGGGAAGGCAGGGGTGATGTAGACGCCCTTCTCATTCTTGATGCCCTCCAGGCGCTGGCGCAGCACCTCCTCCACGATCATGGCGTTCTCTTCCAGATAGGGATCACCCTCCTGGAGGTTCAGGAACAGGGTGACAAAGGGGGACTGGCCGTTGGTGGTCATGAGGGTATTGATCTGATACTGGATGGTCTGCACACCGCTTTTGAGCTCGTCCCGCAGCCGGTCGTCCACCAGGCGCTCTATAGTGGCATCGTCCACCTGGCCGGCGCACTCGTAGGCAATGTGCTTACGGAATTTTTCCTTGCTCCGGCGCAGATACTTACCTAAGTGGCGCAGGTCCACGCTCTGGCCGCCGTACTGGTTGGAGGCCACGCAGGCGATGATCTGGGTGGCCACGGTGCAGGCCACCTGGAAGCTCTTGGGGCTCTCAATGAGCTTTCCATTCATTACGGTGCCGTTGTCCAGCATGTCCCCAATGTTGATGAGGCAGCAGTTGAAAATGGGCTGGATGAAGTAGTCGGCATCGTGGAAGTGGATAGCCCCTTCATCGTGGGCCTTGGAGATATGCTCGGGCAGAAGGATACGGCGGGTCAGGTCCCGGCTCACCTCTCCGGCAATATAATCCCGCTGGGTGGCGGCGATCATGGTGTTTTTATTGGAATTCTCCTCGGCCAGCTCCTGGTTCTCATTGCGCAGCAGGGAAAGGATAGAATCATCGGTGGTGTTCTGCTTGCGCACCAGGGCACGGGTATAGCGGTAGATAATATAGGTCTTGGCCAGATGGAATTTGTTGCGCTCCACCAGCCCTTGCTCCACCAGGTCCTGAATGTCCTCCACCAACATACGCTGGCGCTTCATGGCCTCGATGCCGTCAATAATGGCATGGATATCTTCCAGGCTCAGCCGCTCCTTTTCAGGGACCTCGGCATTGGCCTTTTCAATGGCAGTGACGATTTTGCTGCGGTCGTAATCCACCACAGTTCCGTCTCTCTTAATGACTTTCATGTCGTTCTCCTCTCCCGGTTCACAGGGGTATTCTTCGCTGGGGCAGGTGCCCCGGCGGACAAGTCCAGGTGGCATTATAGCACACCCCCCTTCCTTTGTCTACCGCCATACATACTATATCTTGTGCTTAACATAATCACTTTTCGTCTGAAATACAAAATATATAGTGTGATGTTTTTCCCGTTTTTTCCCCGGCCTGCTGCAGGTTTCTCGGGCTTTCGGTTGCTCCTCCGGGAAAAATATGATATACTTCCTTTTGAATTTCAGCAAATTGCCCACAGGAGGTATCTATGCCAGAAACACTCGCCATCGCCATGAGCGGCGGTGTGGACAGTTCCGCAGCCGCCTGCCTTCTTTTGGAGCAGGGATATGGGCTGGTGGGACTGACGATGAAGCTCTTTTCCAGGCCGGGAGATATCTGGCATGACGGAGAGGACGCCCAGGCCGTGGCCCGGCAGCTGGGCTTTCCCCACCACATGGTGGATCTCTCCCCCTGCTTTTGCACCCAGGTCATGGACACCTTTGCCGCCGCCTATGAAGCCGGCTGCACCCCAAACCCCTGCGTCACCTGTAACCGGCACATCAAATTCGGCGCCCTGCTGGACCGGGCGCTGGAGCTTGGATGTGAGAAGCTGGCCACCGGCCACTACGCCAGGGTAGAATATGACGCCGGTTCCGGGCGCTATCTGCTCAAAAAAGCCAGCCGCCCGGAAAAGGACCAGAGCTATGTGCTCTCCACCCTCACCCAGGCCCAGCTCTCCCGGACGCTGCTCCCGCTGGGGGGCCTCTCCAAAGAGGAGATCCGGGACATCGCCCACAGCCGGGGTCTGGTCACCGCTCACAAGAGTGACAGCCAGGATATCTGCTTCATCCCCGACGGAGACTACGGGGCCTTTATCCGTTCCCACACCGGGAAGCAGTACCCCGCCGGCCCCTTTGTGGACGAGGAGGGCAGCTTACTGGGGCAGCACACAGGCATCATTGACTACACCGTGGGCCAGCGCCGGGGGCTTGGAGTCTCCTCCAACCACGGCCGTCTCTATGTGAAGGAGATTCGCCCCAAAGACAACGCGGTGGTCCTCTCCGGCAACGAGAGTCTCTTTGCCCGTTCTCTCACCGCCGGAGACCTCAACCTCATCCCCTGCGCCCAGCTGTCCGGCCCCGTCCGGCTCCGGGCCAAAATCCGCTACCGTATGGCCGAGCAGCCCTGTACGGTAGAGCAAACCAGTGCCAGCACCATTCATCTCACCTTTGACCAGCCTCAGCGGGCAATCACCCCCGGTCAGACCGTCGTGCTTTACGACGGGGACACTGTGGTGGGGGGAGCCGTTATTTTGAAAGGAGAAACCGAACCATGAGCCAAAAGAAATATAAAAAGCGCAAGCACAGCGCCACGGTCAACGCCAAGCGCCAGGCGGAACAGGAGCGCATTGCTGACGAAAAGGACCGGGCCCGCAAGCGTATGGACCCCACCGCCCGCACGCTGCTGTTGGTGGATCTGGTCTTTCTGGCTGTGATTTCCTTGCTGGATATGAACCAAATGCTCTCGGCAGCCGTCAGTACCATTGCCACCATCGTTGGGCTGATTTTGCTGATTGCGGCCCTTTGGTTCCAGTTTGGCAAGAAGGACAAATTCGGCCGCTCCGGTCCTAAGCTGTAAACAGGATAATTTTGTTGCTTTTTTATCCCGTTTGGTTTATGATGAGGGGTACTGATTCCTTTTATTAAGGGGATATGCCATACATGAGGAAAGATATGATCCTGCCCGGTTTGGCCCTGGCAGGCGGGGCAGCCGGCTTTGCCCTGCGCAAATGGCAGCTAAGCGCCGCCTTCCATCCGGAAACCGGACTGTTTACCCACGGTGCCCCCGCTACCTACGCCCTGCTGGGACTCACCGCGGTACTGATTTTATTGTTTTTGCTTGCAATACAGACAACCAAACAAGTCCCCCAGGATTTTCTGCCCGCCTTTGGAAGCCCCGAAGCGGGCCAGATGACCGTTTGGGCCGCAGCGGGTCTGCTGTTTTTTGCAGCGGGTCTGGTCAATCTGATGGAGGGTGCACAGATGCTGCAGCTGTGGCAGGCTACCCCCGCCCTTGACCGTGACCCCACCCAGTTTACCCTCACGGCAGCCCGGCTGCTGTGCGCCCTGCTGTGCCTTCCCGCGGGAGCTGGGGTATTGCTCATGGGCCGCAGCGCCTATCGTTGGGAGCTGCCCGACTTTTTAGGGTATCTGGCCCCCATGCCCGCCTTTGCAGGCCTTCTCTGGCTCTTCTCCACCCATCTGGAGCATGGCACGCAGCCGGTACTGATGAAGTATGGGTTTGCTCTGGCCGCAGCCGCGTTTCTTATGCTGGGACACTACTATGTGGCTGGCTTTCTCTTTGACCGCCCCCGTCCCCGCAGGAGTCTGTTTTTTGCTCTGAGCGGCGTGGTGCTGGGGCTCACCTCCCTGGCCGACGGTCTCAGTCTGGGGACCTGTGTGCTCACGCTGGCCTTTGTTCTCTCCGCCCTGGGCTTTGCCCGAGCTTTGCTGGTGGGCGTCGGCCCCGGCTGGGAGGAGCGAATGCCCTCTGGGGCGGAGGATTGTGAAGACAGAGAAGATTCGGCTCAATCATGATAGAATTGGAGGTTTCCTCACCATGGAAAAAAAGCGTTTTTATATTACCACTCCCATCTACTACCCCAGCGATAAGCTGCACATCGGCCACACCTACTGCACCGTAGCCACCGATGCCATGGCCCGGTATAAGCGCCTATGCGGCTATGACGTACTGTTTTTGACCGGCACCGACGAGCACGGCCAGAAGATCGAGGACAAGGCCAAGGAGGCCGGCGTCACCCCCAAGGAGTTTGTGGACAAGATCGTCACCGGCGAGCGGGGGGTACTGGACCTGTGGAAGCTGATGAACATCTCCAACGACCGCTTCATCCGCACCACCGATGATTACCACGTCTCCGCCATCCAGAAGATTTTTAAGAAAATGTATGAGAATGGGGACATCTACAAGGGCAAGTATGTAGGCAAATACTGCAAGCCCTGCGAGTCCTTCTGGACCGAGAGCCAGCTGGTGGACGGCAAGTGCCCTGACTGCGGACGGGAGGTCCAGGACGCGGAGGAGGAAGCCTACTTCTTCCGTCTGAGCAAGTACGCCGACAAGGTGCAGCGCCTGCTGGAGGATACGGACTTCCTGGAGCCCCGTTCCCGTGTCAATGAGATGGTGAACAACTTCATCAAGCCCGGCCTGGAGGACCTGTGCGTCTCCCGCACCAGCTTCACCTGGGGCGTGCCCGTGGACTTTGATCCGGGCCATGTGGTCTATGTGTGGGTGGATGCCCTCTTTAACTACACCACTGCTCTGGGCTTCCTCAATGACAAGTACGATGACTACGAGAAGTTCTGGCCCGCTGATGTGCACTTTGTGGGCAAGGAGATCGTCCGTTTCCACTCCATCATCTGGCCCGCCATGCTCATGAGCATGGGTATGCCCCTGCCCAAGAAGGTGTTTGGCCACGGGTGGCTGCTGCTGGACGGCGGCAAGATGTCCAAGTCCAAGGGCAACGTGGTAGACCCCTATATCCTGGCGGAGATGTTCGGCGTGGACGCCCTGCGCTTCTTCCTGCTGCGCACCTTCCCCTTCGGCTCCGACGGCAACTTCTCCAACGAGGCCCTCATCAACACCATCAATGTAGACCTGGCCAACGACCTGGGCAACCTGCTCTCCCGCACCGTGTCTATGGTGGGCAAGTACTTTGACGGCACTCTGCCTGCCAACCAGGCCGAGGACGCCGAGAAGGACGCCGAGCTGGTGGAGCTTATCTCCTCCCTGCGCACCCGTTATGAGGAGCAGATGGAGAAGTTTGCCTTCCAGAACGCCCTGAGTGAGATCTTCAAGGTCATCTCCCGTGCAAACAAATATATTGATGAAAACGCCCCCTGGGTGCTGGCCAAGGACATGGAGGCCAATGGTCCCCGCCTGGCCCGTGTAATGTATAACCTGCTGGAAGTTCTGCGGGTGTGCGGCATTCTCCTCACTCCCTTCATCCCCGATTCTGCCGGCAAGGTGCTGGATCAGATCGGCGCCTGCGAAGGCTGCCGCACCTGGGAGAGCGCGGGCGTATACGGCTCCCTGTCCTCCACCGCCACTGTGCAGCGCGGGGAGAACCTCTTCCCCCGTGTGGACATGGAAAAGGCCCTGGCTCAGTTGGAGGAGGCTGCCCAGGCCGCCAAGAAAGCCGCTCTGCCCGACCTGGAGCTGGAGCCCCAGCTCACTGAACAGGTTGATTTTGACACCTTCTGCAAGTCTGACTTCCGGGCTGTGAAGGTAAAGGCCTGCGAAAATGTGAAGAAGTCCAACAAGCTTCTGAAGTTTACCCTGGATGACGGCACCGGCACCGACCGGCAGATCCTCTCCGGCATTGCCCAGTACTATAAGCCCGAGGAGCTGGTGGGCAAGACTCTGGTGGCCATTGTCAATCTTCCTCCCCGGAAGATGATGGGCCAGGAGAGCTGCGGTATGCTCATTTCCGCCATCCACACCGAGAAGGGTGAGGAGAAGCTCAACCTGCTTATGATCGACGACAAGATCCCCGCCGGCGCCAAGATGTGCTGATCGGGATATAAGCCCCATTTCCCGGCGAAGCCATGTGCTTCGCCGGGATTTTTTATGTTAGTGTTTGGTTAAGATTTTAAAACATTTTTTACAAACAACTCCCGTTTATGCTTCAGAACATAACTTTTTGCTGCATGTCAGATGGATTTTAGCCGTATTTTTATGGAATTATCCCCTATGCAAGTTTCTCTCTTTCCTGTATGATAATAGTGGTATCGAAAGAATTGAAAATTGAATTTCCACAGGAGGAATTTCTATGTTTTCAAAACGGAAAACAAAAATCATCTGCACGCTGGGCCCCGCCGTGGACAATGAGGACATGATCCGCACCCTCATCCGCACCGGCATGGACGCGGCCCGCTTTAACTTTTCCCACGGCAGCCACCCGGAGCACCTGCAGCGGCTGAATCTGTTGAAATCCGTCCGGGACGCCATGGGCCGCCCGGTGGCCACCATTCTGGACACCAAGGGCCCCGAGATCCGCATCAAGACTTTTGGGGAAAAATCCATCTCACTGGAGGCGGGGGACACCTTTACGCTCACCACCCGTGACGAAGTGGGAGACCAGTCTCATGTCTCCGTTACCTACGCCAACCTCCACCAGGAACTTCAGAAGGGCCAGGAGGTCCTGATTGACGACGGCCTGGTGGCTCTGCGCGTGGAAGAAATTCAGGGGCAGGACATCCGCTGCACCGTGGAAAACGGCGGCACCCTGTCTGCCAACAAGTCCATCAATATTCCCGGCGTTCATATCCATCTGCCCGCCCTTACGGAAAAGGATGTGGCTGACATTCGCTTTGGCGTGGAGAATGACTTTGATTTCATCGCCGCCTCCTTTGTCCGCCGGGCCGCCGATGTGGAGGCGGTCCGTCAGGTGCTCCATGAGTGCGGCGGGGACGAGGTAAAAATCATCGCCAAAATCGAAAACCAGGAGGGCGTAGACAACATCGACGAGATCCTCTCTGCTGCCGACGCCATCATGGTGGCCCGCGGTGACTTGGGCGTAGAGATTCCCGCCGCCCGTGTCCCCATTCTTCAAAAGAAAATCATCCGCAAGGGCCTCCAGGCAGGCAAGCCTGTCATCACCGCCACCCAGATGCTGGACTCCATGATGCGAAACCCCCGTCCCACTCGGGCCGAAGTGTCCGACGTGGCCAATGCCGTCTTTGACGGCACCAGCTGCGTCATGCTCTCCGGTGAGACCGCCGGAGGCAAGTATCCCGTAGAGGCTCTGAGCGCCATGGCCGGCATTGTGCAGGAGGCAGAGCACTCCATCCACTACTGGCGTCAGTTCCAGAAGCAGCGTGTGGTCCCCGCCAGCAACATCAACGACGCCATCACCCACACCTGCTGCCTTACCGCCATGGACCTGGACGCCAAGGCCATTCTGGCCGCCACCAACTCCGGCCGTACCGCCCGGATGATCTGCCGCTTCCGCCCCGCCTGTCCGGTTGCCGCCCTCACCATGAACGAGAAGGTCCGCCGCCAGCTGAACATCTCCTGGGGCGTCATTCCCTTCCTCACCGGAGAGGTCACCTCCACCGACCGGATCTTCTCCCTGTCCGCGGAAGTGGCTTTGAAAGAAGGGCTGGTGAAAAGCGGGGACACCGTGGTCATCACCGCCGGTGTGCCTCTGGGTAAGAGCGGTTCCACCAACCTCATCAAGGCACAGATCATTGATGAGGACGCCATGTAATCCCTTCCTTTTCTATGCCTCGCTGATTCATCGTGTGGCCCCGCCTTTGGCGTGGTCACACGATTTCTTTTTTCCGGGCCCTCCTTTTTTGTATAGTTTGCTCTTGACTTTTTTACTTTTATGCGTTACACTTCAACGGTACAAAGCAACGAAGCAAGTTGCATGAGAGGAATGAACGATATGGGTATCAAACTGGGTATGCTTCTGGTGTTCTTCGCGGTCATGGTTGGGATTGGCCTCTATTGCCGCAAGAACGCCACCGATGTGAACGGCTTTGTCCTGGGCGGACGGTCCGTGGGTCCATGGCTCACCGCCTTCGCCTACGGGACCTCCTACTTCTCCGCCGTGGTTTTTGTGGGCTATGCCGGCCAGTTTGGTTGGAAATATGGCATTGCCGCCACCTGGGCAGGGATCGGCAATGCTCTTCTGGGTTCTCTGCTGGCCTGGGTCGTGCTGGGCCGCCGGACCCGGATCATGACCCAGCATCTGGACAGCGCCACCATGCCGGAATTTTTTGGGAAACGCTTTGGCAGTCCGTCTCTGAAAATTGCCGCCTCCGTGATCATCTTTATTTTTCTCATTCCCTACACTGCCAGCCTCTACAATGGCCTTAGCCGTCTGTTCGGTATGGCCTTTCACATTGACTACTCCATCTGCGTCATTGTGATGGCGGTGCTCACCGGCATCTACGTCATCGCCGGGGGCTACATGGCCACCGCCATCAATGATTTTATTCAGGGCATCATCATGATCGTGGGCATTATCGCCGTCATTGCCGCCGTACTCAATAGTCAGGGAGGCTTTCTCTCTGCCCTGGAGGGGTTGGCTCAGGTCCGTGATCCGGCTGTCTCCGATGTGCCGGGTGTCTTTGCCTCTTTCTTCGGTCCTGACCCTCTGAATCTGCTGGGCGTGGTCATCCTTACCTCCCTGGGCACCTGGGGACTGCCTCAAATGACCCAGAAGTTCTACGCCATCAAAAGCGAGAAGGCCATTGACACCGGCACAGTCATTTCCACCCTTTTCGCGGCGGTGGTCGCCGGTGGCTGCTACTTCCTGGGAGGCTTTGGGCGGCTGTTCAGCGACCAGGTGGACATTGCCGCCAACGGCTACGACTCCGTGGTGCCCACCATGCTTTCGGGCCTGCCCGACATTCTGCTGGCCGTGGTGGTCATTTTGGTCCTGTCCGCCTCTATGTCCACCCTGTCCTCTCTGGTGCTCACCTCCAGCTCTACGCTGACTCTGGACCTTTTAAAGGACCACATCGTGAAGGACATGGATCAGAAGCGTCAGGTCTTTGTCATGCGCTGTCTCATTGTGGTATTCATCGCCATTTCCGTGGTACTGGCGATCGTTCAGTACAAGTCCAACGTCACCTTCATTGCCCAACTCATGGGCGTCAGCTGGGGGGCGCTGGCCGGTGCCTTCCTGGCCCCCTTTCTCTTCGGTCTCTACTGGAAAAAGGCCACCAAGGCCGCCTGCTGGGCCAGTTTCCTATTTTCCGCGGTGGTCATGCTGGCCAATATCGGCCTCAACACCCTCTTCCCCGCCGTTCTCCGGTCCCCCATTAACGCAGGTGCCTTCTGTATGGTGGCCGGTCTCATTCTTGTCCCGGTGGTATCCCTCTTCACCCCCAAGCCAAACGCCCAAATGGTGGAGGAGACCTTCTCCTGCTTTGACCAGAAGGTGCTGGTCCGGCAGAGCCAGGCTTTGGGGGACCCCAATTAAGAGACTTTTCAAAATCGAAAACCTGTGGTATCCTGAACAAAATACCACAGGTTTTCCCTTCCAAAACAAAGGAGCATTCCATCCATGATCATTGATATTCACACCCATGTATTTCCTGAAAAAATCGCCGCTTCTACCGTGGAAAAGCTGGAGCAGATCTCCCACACCCGCTCTTTTTCCGACGGTTCTGCCCCCGGACTGATGGCCTCTATGGCCCGTGCCGGAGTGGATGCCTGCCTGGTGCTCCCCGTGGCCACCAATCCCCGCCAGGTTCCCCATGTGAACGACTCCTCCGCCCGGATGAACGACCAGGGGCCAGAGACTGGGATCTATTCTCTGGGCTGTATTCACCCCGACTTTGACGGCTGGAAGGAGGAGCTCAGCCGCATTGCCTCCCTGGGTTTGAAAGGAATCAAGCTTCACCCGGAGTACCAGGGGGTTGATTTTGACGACATTCGCTACCTGCGGATTTTAGACCGGTGCGGAGAGTTAGGCCTGATGGTCCTCTCCCACGCAGGGCTGGATGTGGGCTTCCCCGGAAAAGACAACTGTTCCCCCGCCATGGTTCTGCGGGCTATCCGTCAGGTAGGGCCGGTCAAGCTGGTTCTGGCCCATATGGGGGGGTGGCGGCAGTGGGATCAGGTGGAGGAGCTTCTCTGGGACACCCAGGTCTTTATCGATACCTCCTACGCCCTGGGCGCCATCGCCCCGTTGGACGATGGGTACTATCGCCCTGAGGAGCTGCCCCTGATGGAAGAAAAGCAGTTCGTAGGCATGGTACACAAGTTTGGCGCTGAACGGGTCCTGTTCGGCACTGACAGCCCCTGGGATGACCAGGCGCAGGCTCTCAAACGGCTGCGCGCCCTGCCGCTGGAGCCCTGGGAGCTGGAGGCTATCCTGGGGGGCAACGCCCGAAAGCTGCTGGGACTTTAAACCGTTCATTGACACAAAAGAAAGGGAAAGCCTTTTGGCTTTCCCTTTTTAGATTCCTTCTTTACCGCTTACCGGCTCCAATCCGCCTCTTCCCGCAGGGGGAGCGTACGGAAAATCTGATTCACAGCGCTTTCGTAACTGGAGCCGTTCTGGGCTTTTTTAATCTGCTTAAAGAGCTTTTCTCCCCCCTCAAAAAGGCGGAAAAAGTAGCTCCACAACTCCTTCATATGAAAAACAGCGTTTTTCTCACTGGCAAAATCCCGCAGATAGCCCTGGTAAAGGGCATCGTGAAACACCTGCAGCTCTTCCCGTGACGCCGGAGGGCCTCCCCGCGCCTTTCGAGCCAGAGCCGGGTCGGCAATCAGCCCCTGCCCCATCATCAGGCCCCGGAGCTTGGGAAACTTCTCTGCCGCCCTGGCACAGCCCTCCGCATTCACCAGTCCGCCATTATAGCACAGGGGACAGCCAATGAGGGGCAGCGCTTTTACAAACTCTTCCTCCCGTACCGGAACCTTATAATAATCCTCCCGTATCCGGGGATGGAGGATCAGCAAGGAAATCGGATACCGGGCAAAAACCTCCGCCAGAGCGGGAAACTCCTCCGGAGACTCCAGCCCCAGGCGGGTTTTCACGGAAATCGCCACCCCGCCCAGGTCGGCAGAAAAGACCGTCTCGAAAAATTCATCCAAAGCCCGAAGATCCGCCAACATCCCGGCTCCCTTTCCCTTCGCCACCACGGTGCCGGAGGGACAGCCCAGGTTCCAATTCACCTCCCGATAGCCCATCTTCCCCAGCTCTTTGACCGCCCAAATAAAGTCCTCCGCGCGTTTCGTGAGAAGCTGGGGCACCACGGGAATCCCCTCATTGGCCTGGGGCCCCACATTGCGCAGTTCCCTGGGGGTAAACACATGGTCCTGGGTGGGACTGATAAAGGGGAGGTAGTATTGGTCCACTCCGGAAAAATAATTGTAGTGGGCCCGCCGGAATTGAGGGCCGGTCACCCCCTCCATCGGGGCAAAATAGAGCTCCATGGCTTCTCCTCCTCACCAAAAAGGGCCGCGGTCACTTGACCGCGGCCCTCGGAATTTCTCTCTGCTTACAGCAGGCTGAGAGCGGCCTTGTCGCCCACCAGGATCACATCCGGGTGCATCTGAAGGATAGAAGCGGGCACATGGGGCGTGACAGGGCCGGTGAAGGCCTTCTTTACGATCTCGGCCTTGTCCTTACCGCTGACGGCCACCAGGACCTTCTTGGCCTGCATGATAGTCTGGATGCCCATGGTCATGGCCTGACGGGGCACCTCGTCGGCGGAGGCAAAGAAGCGGGCGTTGGCCTGGATGGTGGTATCGGTCAGATCGACCACATGGGTCTCCAGCTCAAAAGCGTCGGCAGGCTCGTTAAAGCCGATGTGGCCGTTGTGGCCCATGCCCAGCAGCTGCAGATCAATGGGACCCAGGGTATGGATGACCTCGTTATACCGGCGGCACTCCTCCGCGGCATTCTCAGCCAAGCCGTAAGGCACATTGGTATTGTCGGGTACAATATTTACATGGTCAAAGAGGTTGGACTGCATAAAATAGCGGTAGCTCTGGTCATGGGTGGGAGCCAAGCCCACATACTCATCCAAGTTAATGGAACGGACCTGAGAGAAGTCCAGGTCCCCCTTCTTGTACCACTCCACCAGCTGCTTATAGGCACCAACAGGGGTAGAACCGGTCGCCAGACCCAGCACACAATCAGGCTTCAGCATGACCTGAGCAGCCAAAATGCTGGCCACCCGGTGGCTCATGGCATTATAATCTTCGGTCACATAAATCCGCATGATACACACTCCTCATTCCATATTTCCAAGACTTCCCACAAGGGTCCATACTATTAAAATTGTAGCTAGGTTCAGGGCCGTTTGTCAAGGCTTTCGGTGAATTATTTTCCCTGCTCAGCACCCTTCTCCCCATGTGAGAAAGAAAATCCCGACTGGCTTTTTCTCGTCCCCTGTGGTACAATCGTCTCACAAAATCTCCCGCCCTGGCGCGGATTTTTAGGAGGAAGGGCATGTCCTGCAAGGAAGAATTTATTGAAATTTTCAAATCCCACATCATCCGGGACGGAGCAGACAAGCTGCTGGATTTTCTGGAAAACAAAAGCGACTTCTTTACCGCTCCCGCCTCTGCCCGGTATCACGGGGCCTACGAAGGCGGGCTGTGTGAGCACAGTCTCAATGTGTACCACTGTCTGGTGGATTATCTCCAGCGGGAACGGGTACAGGAACTCTACGGGCTGGAGTACAGTGACGAGTCCATCGCCATTGTCGCTCTGCTCCATGACCTTTGCAAAATCGGCTGCTACAAACGGGGTACCCGCAACGTGAAAAATGAGGCCACCGGCCAGTGGGAAAAGGTGCCCACCTACACCTTTGACGATCCCCTTCCCTACGGCCACGGAGAAAAGAGCGTGTACATCGCCAACGGTTATATCCGTCTCACACGGGAGGAGGCCATGGCCATCCGTTGGCACATGGGCTTTTCCGGCACCGAGGACAACCGTACCGTTGGCCAGGCCTTTCAAAAATATCCCCTGGCTTTTGCCCTGGCCACTGCCGACATGGAGGCCTCCTATTTTCTGGAGGGCGAGGACTGAACTATTTGGTAAATTACAAAAATGCCCCCGGCGCGCGAAGGCGCCGGGGGCATTTTTTATCTTTTACTGTCCGTCTTCAATCAGGCCATAGTCCCCGTCGTAGCGGCGGTACACCACGGCAAAGGTGCCGTCAGACTCCTCGTCCCGGAAGGCAAAGAAGCTGTGGCCCAGCAGATTCATCTGCAAGATGGCCTCGTCCCGTGTCATGGGCTTGATGGGGAAGGTCTTGCTGCGGACAATGCGGTACTCCCCTTCCTCGGGCTCATCGGGGGCAAAGGTGGAGATCTCACTCACGTCCAGGGCCCGCTCAAAGGCACCCTGGCGCAGCCGCTTCTCCAGGCGGGTCTTGTTCTTACGGATCTGCCGCTCCAGTGTGGTCACCGCGGCATCGATGGAGGCGTGCATATCGGAGGTGCTCTCAGATACCCGGAAAATGGTACCGTTGGAGCGGATGGTAATTTCTACCTTATTATTCCGCTCCTTTTCAATGCTGAATGTGATGGCTGCGGTGGCATCCTCCTTAAAAAAACGGTCCAGCTTTCCTACCTTTTTCTCTGCATACTTGTGAATGGCATCAGGCAGGTTCACCTTTTTGTCCGTAAATACGAATTTCATACTTTCCGCTCCTTTCGCCCCAGAGGGGCAGGTATAGAAGTGGGAGGGCGCTCCCTCTCCAGCGGAGAGGGAGTTCCCTCCCACCGTTATCTTATTATACCACAAACGCACAAAAAAGCCATAGCTTTTTGTTAATTTTTTCTAAATATATACGCGCTTAACCCTTCACCCGGATGCCGCCGATGAAGACCGCCCGCACCCGACTCAGAAGGTTGATAGGATGGCCGGTGGTAATGACAATATCTGCGTCCTTCCCCGGCGTGAGGGAACCCATCTGGTGGTCAATGCCGGCGATCTGGGCGGGGTTGATGGTAATGGCCGCCAGGGCCGCCTCGGGCAGCATGCCGCCCTTCACCGCCATTGCCGCGCACAGGGGCAGATGCTGAATAGGCACCTCCGGGTGGTCCGTACAGATGGCTACCTTCACCCCCTGGAGGGTAAGCACCGCCGGGCTCTCGATGGTCATATTGGCCAGCTCCGGTTTGGAGCGGTCTCCCAGGCAGGGACCGGTGATGACCGGCACCCCCTCCTGTTCCAAAAGCTCCGGGATACGATGGGCCTCAGTACCGTGGACAATGACGCATTTCAGCCCAAACTCTTTGGCAATGCGCACCCCGGTAGCAATGTCGTCAGCCCGGTGGGCATGAATATGGACGGGCAGCTCCCCCCGCACCACAGGCAGCAAAGCCTCCAGCTTAGCGTCATAATCGGGCTTTTCTTCCTCTTCGTCCGCCTCCGCCCGCTCCAGCTTCTCCCCGTATTCCAGGGCTTTGCGCAGGTTCTCCCGGATAATGGCAGCGGTGGCCATACGGGTGACCGGGGTCTCGTGGCGCTCATTGTAGACACTTTTGGGATTCTCCCCAAGCGCCAGCTTCATGGCAATGGGAGCCTTCACCACCATGGCATCCACCCATTTGCCCGTGGTCTTAATAGCCGCAAATTGGCCGGAGATGGGGTTGGCGGAACCAGGGCCGGTGAGAACGGTGGTCACCCCCGCCGCCCGAGCCTCCTCAAAACAGCGGTCCAGGGGATTTACTCCATCAATGGCCCGAAGATGGGGGGTACAGGGATCTGTGGCCTCATTGCCATCGTCTCCCTCAAAGCCCAGAGCATCTCCAAACATGCCCAGATGGCAATGGGCATCGATAAACCCCGGCATGATATGGCCGCCTCCGGCATCCAGAGTCTCTCCCTCCCAGTGGTCGGGGCACTCTTCCATGGGGCCCACTTTTGCAATCTTGTCCCCGGACACGGCCACATAGCCGTTGGGAATGGTCAGTCCGTCCATGGTGTGGACGGTTCCGTTGATGATCAGCATGGTTTTGTTCCTCCGTTTCGGGAAACGACAGGTTTCCCGTTGACCTTATCTTGTTTGTATCGTATACTCTCTTTGGCTCAACCAATCGGGGGCTTCCCCGCACTCTGGACGCCCCCAAATGGGGGCGTTTTTTTCTGCAAAAACAGGGCCGCCGCATAAGCGGCGGCCCTGGACAACGACGGTGTAAGCTCAATCTCCGGCCCTGTTACCGGCGGCCGCCTCCCCGGCGGTTTCCGCCCTTCTTTTCGATGTAGCGCAGCTCAGACAGCTTGCTGTCCGAGAACTGCATGAACTGCTTCAGCCGGTCCTCAAAATCAGTGGGTTCCTTTGGAGCCTGGCGCACAAAGCCCATGGGGCGGGGGGCACTGTTCTGGTGGGGACGGCCGCCGCCATTAAAGCGCTGCTGTCCGCCGCCTCCCTGCTGCCGGGGGGCACGCTGAGGTGGGGGCTCTACCTGCTTGATGGATAGATTGATCCGGTTTGCCTGGTCGATGCCGATGATCTTGACCTTGACCTCCTGCCCCTCGTGCAGATGGTCAGAGACCTCATTCACATAGGAATAGGCAATCTCGGAAATATGCACCAGACCGGACTTTCCCTCCGGCAGTGCAACAAAAGCCCCAAATTTTGTGATACCTGTAACCTTGCCGTCTACGACGGCCCCAACTCCAAACTCCATAAGCGACCGAAATATCCTCCTTGTAAAATTCTCCGTCCGGGGACACACATTCCCTGGCCGGAGCAGCGGCCGGGTCAGTTGGCCACGTCTACATACAGCTCCTCACCCTGGCGGACGAAGCCCTTGTCACGGGCCACTTGTTCCATCATATCAGGGTCGTCGCTGTTTTCGATGGCGTCCTGCAGCTCTTGGTTGCGCAGCTGCTGGTTGGCCACCTGCTGAACCAAAGCGTCGCGCTGTTCTTCCACGCTTTGGATTTTCCCCCTCAGGTCCATAAGGGAAGTGGCCATGTAGATGAGAAGGACCAGCACGACCAGCTTGGTCAAAATTCCGGCCCGTTTGAATCGTACCATCCACCACACTCCCTTCCCGCAGCAAACGGCGGCGCTGTACCGCATCCAACTGTCTCGTATTCTGCTTTATTTTATACCATTTCGTTCCGGAAAGGAAGATGTTTTTTGCAAGTTCTCTGATTTTTTTTAAAAAAGCTCCGGTTAACCCCAATGGAAGTGTTAAAATTTCCCATAACTGGGTGACAAGATCTGCCAAAAGATAGCCAAATTTCAACATCCAGGGGCTGATTGCCCAGAAATAGGCCGCACCACCCAACAGGCAGAACAGCGCTCCATACAGTCGGACCTGCCCGCCCCATGCGCTCTGGGACCAAACAAACAGGGCTCCCGTTGCTCCTAACCAGAAGGCCAAATCCAGGATGGGGCCCAGCAGCGGCAGTCTTAGCCGTACCCGGATAATACGCAGAACGTCATAACCCACTCCCATGGCCCCGCCCAGCAGCAGAGCCTGGCACAGGGCCCGGCCCTGCTCTATGGTGTCAATGTTCATCCTCCCAGCAGCCGGGCAAACAGCCCTCCCCTGCGGCCCTCCTCTGTCTCATAGATCAGGGCGTTCACCCGCCCTTCCACCTTCAGGTCTCCTCCATCCAGGGACAGCTTTTCAATGTGGAGCCCCTCCCCCTGGATTTCCAACTCTCCCTGGGCGGTGGTAAGCAGAATGGAACTCTCATCAAAGCGTTCCACCTCCTCTACCCCGGAAATCACCAGCTGTTCCCGTTCCTCCAAAATGACATGATGGCTCATCTCCATCCTGCCTCTGTCCGTCTCGTAGTCCATGGTAAGACCCCCTTCCACTGGTCCATTTTATGGCCTTCTCCCTCCTTTTTATGCCTGCTTTCCCCAATTGGGAATGAAGATTGTCCAAATCGCACATAGAAATGCTCCCGCCCCTGTTGTACAATGGAGCAAACATTCTCGTTCGGAGGTCCAATCATGGTTGAGGCGATTTTCTTTGACATTGACGGAACCCTGGTCAGCTTTCAAACCCACCAGATCTCTCCCCGTGTGCTTTCTGCCCTGCACACCCTCCAGGCCAGGGGGATCAAGCTTTTCGTATCCACCGGCCGGCATCCTCTTATGCTGGACGCGGTCCGCTCCGCTTTCCCCTTTGACGGCTATGTGACCCTCAGCGGCCAGTACTGCTACTGCGGGGACAAGGTACTGCGCAGCAACCCCATGGAGCCCGCTGCCGTAGAGGAACTGGTAGCCGCCGCCGGCTCCAATGCCTTCTCCTGCATCTTTTTGGAGGGAAAGGACATCTACATCAACTACTCTGACCAGTATACGGTCCAGTTCATGGACGACCTGCACCTTCCCCTCCCTCCCACCGCCGATCCAACGCGGGCCCTGGGCCGGGACATCTATCAGGCCATCACCTTCCTTACCAAAGAGAACGAGGGGCTGCTTCTGGACCGGGCTCCCCACCTGAAAACCACCCGGTGGCACCCCTATTTTCTGGATGTGATCCCCACCACCGGCGGGAAGGACAAGGGAATGGATGCCATATTGGAGCATTTCTCTATTCCCCTGGAACATACCATGGCCTTTGGAGACGGAGAAAATGACCTGTCCATGCTGGTCCACGCCGGAACTGGAATCGCTATGGGCTCGGCCAGTGACTTTGTAAAGAGTCAGGCCGACTATGTCACCGGTACGGTAGACGAAGACGGTGTGGTTACCGCACTGGAACATTTTGGCCTGCTGCCCTGAGGCATGTTTTTACAATATTAACAAATTAGAGTGGAATTTCCTGGAGAAACAGTGTACAATAAGATCAATCCTTCCAAACTGTAAACAGGAGGTTCCTATATGAAACTCACATTTTTCGGCGCCGCCCATGCTGTTACGGGCAGCTGCCACTGTCTGGAAGTTGGAGGTAAAAAAATCCTGATCGACTGCGGCCTGCAGCAGGGTCGGGATGAGCACGACGACAACGCTCTGGATTTCGCCCCCAGCTATATTGACTATGTTTTGGTCACCCACGCCCACATTGACCACTCCGGCCGTCTCCCTCTTTTGGCAAAAGAGGGTTTTTCTGGCCAGATCGTTGCCACTCGCCTCACGGCCCAGCTCCTGTCCATTATGCTCCGGGATTCCGCCCACATTCAGGAAAGCGATGCCCAGTGGCAGAACCAAAAAGGAAAGCGAGCCGGCCGGGATGAGGTCGAACCTTTGTACACTCTGGCCGATGCGGAAGCTGCCCTTCAACTGCTGCACACCCACGAGTACGGCCAGATCTTTGACCTGTGTGAAGGTGTGAAAGCCCGTTTCTGTGATGCGGGGCATCTGCTGGGCTCCTCCGCGGTGGAGATCTGGGCTACGGAAAACGGCGTGACCAAAAAGCTGGTCTTTTCCGGAGATCTCGGCAATGTGGACCAGCCCATCATCCGCAACCCCTCCTTTGTAGAGCAGGCAGACTATGTGGTCATGGAGTCCACCTACGGCGACCGCAACCACGAGCCGCCTGAGAGCTACACCGAGGCCTTGGCCGCCCTCATTGACGACGTATTTTCCAAAGGAGGCAATATTGTCATTCCCTCCTTTGCCGTGGGCCGCACCCAGGAGCTTTTGTACTTCCTGCGGGAGATCAAAAATAACGGGATGGTGCGGACGGTCCCCAACTTCACCGTCTGCGTGGACAGCCCCCTGGCCGCCGAGGCCACCAAGATCTACGCCGGCGACCTCCACGGCTACCTGGACGAGGAGGCCATTGCCGTGCTCCAGGGCGGAGAGGATCTGTTTACCTTCCCCGGCCTCACCCTCACCCAGTCTACCGAGGAGTCCAAAGCCCTCAACATGGACCCCACCCCCAAGATCATCATTTCCGCTTCCGGCATGTGCGATGCGGGCCGCATCCGCCACCATTTGAAGCACAACCTCTGGCGGCCGGAATGTGCGGTCGTCTTTGTGGGATACCAGGGGGAGGGCACCTTGGGCCGCCGGCTTCTGGAAGGGGCCAAATCGGTCAAGCTCTTTGGCGAGGAGATTGCCGTCCGGGCCCGGATCGTCAACTTTAAGGGACTGAGCTCCCACGCAGACCGGGACCACCTGCTCTCCTGGGTGGAGCACTTCTCCCCCAAGCCGCAGCAGGTTTTTGTGGTACACGGAGATTCGGAGGTCACAGAGCTTTTTGCCGCCGATCTCAATGAGCGGGGCCTCCCTGCCCACGCTCCTCTCTATGAGGAGGTCTACGATCTGCTGGAAAATCGTATGCTGGCTAAGGGAATTGTTCTGGAGACCAAGCGCACCGCTGGCGGTGCTTCCGCACCTTCCCCCGCTTTCCTGCGGCTTCAGGACGTCTCTCGGGATCTGGCCGACCTTATCAGCCGCAGCCGGGGACGCTCCAACAAGGATCTGGCCAAGCTGGCCGATCAGCTGCGCCAGATCATGGACAAGTGGGAGTAATTGGAGACTATTTTATGATGTTATTTGATCGAAAGAGTCTGAAGCGTCAGGCTCGGGAGGCCATGAGACTGACCAGGCCCCGGTTTTGGGCGGTCTGTCTGATATACCTTCTTTTGACCACTGGAGTGGAGGGCCTGATCCACCAACTTTCTTCCTTCAGGGGATCTGTTTTGGCGGAATTCAGCTTTTTCCTCTTTTTCTGCACGATCCTCTATAATCTGTACTATGTGGTCATCTACTTTGGCTACAACCTCTGGTCCCTTTGGACCTGGCGCAAGCTGAATCCTGGTGCCGGGGCCCTCATACAGGGCTTTTCCATCGCCGGGCGGGTCATTATCATGGAGATGCTGATTATCCTGCGCATGTTCCTCTGGGTATTCCTGCTTGCTATGGGGATGACCATCCTGTTCTTTTTGATCCCTGTCCCTGCGGCCTATGTTTTGGGCATCCTTCTATTCTATATTGCCGTGGTGGTCATCATGCTCCGTTACGCGCTCGCACCCTACTTGCTGGCGGATTTTCCAGATGACGGAGCAAGTGCCGCGGTGAGCCGCAGCGTGGAGATGATGCGGGGACAAAAATGGGAGCTGTTCAAGCTGCAGTTTTCCTTCATCGGCTGGTATCTGCTGCAATCTCTGCTGTCCGGTGGTGTATTGCTTTTCTTTCTTATCCAAAACGGCGCTTTCTCCACCGCCATAAGCGCAGATAATTTGTGGTTTTATCAGTCTGTCATCAACAGCGCCCCAGCCTTTCTTCTCTCCAATCTGATCGTCCTTCCCCTTTCCCTCTGGGTCATCCCCTATACAGCTGTGGCCCAGGCCGGTTTTTATGACACACTTTGCCGTCAAAACCAGAGCTATGAGCAAATGCCTCCGCTTTAATGTGAACAGACAAAAACAGCAGCGCCGAATTGGCGCTGCTGTTTTTCTATCTGCACCTTTCCCATGGGAAGAGCATAGATTATATCGGCAGCCGGCCTGCGCCGGCTGTTACTGTTCAAGTCTCAGGAGGTAATTTTTATGGCCGATATCACCCAGGATCTGCTGCAGCTGCAATACAGTCAAAGTTTCCCCATTTCCGGAACCCAAGAGGCGGACATCAATCTGACGCTGCCTCCTGTCCCTGCTGCCACCGCAACCCTTATGGGTACCGTCACCGACGGGGCTTCCCCCATTGCCGACGCCACGGTCAAGCTGTTTGACAGCCAGGGAACCCCCTATCAGCACACTGTGACAGATGCGGACGGCGGCTACACTCTGGAAGGCATCCCGGCCGGCACTTATACCGTGGCCGCAGTCAAAGAGGGGTATCTGCTCAGCACTGGAATCGGCGTTGTCCTCACTCAGGGCAATACCAGCCAGATCGACCTGACCTGTACGCGCGATGCCTCACTCTCCCTGGGCGCCATTGCCGGCGTAGTGCAGACGCTGGTCAATCTTACTCCCGCTCCCCTATCCGGCGCTAAGCTCTCTCTGCGCAACCTGGCCGGCGAAGTCGTTGCCACCACCTACTCCGTAGATGACGGTGAGTTCGCCTTCTATGATGTGGCTGACGGTATCTACACTCTGATTGCCTCCGCCGTGGGTCACATCACCACCGCCCCCACATCCGTCACCATCCTGAACGGTTCCATTGCCAATGTCAACCTGACCATGGTGGTGGATTCCCGCACCTACAACGGCACCGTCAGCGGCATTATCCGTGACCAGAAGGGCAATGTAGTAGCCGGATGCTTTGTCGGACTTTTCCAGCTGGTCGAGGGGCGTGAGGTGCTGATCGCCACCACAAAAACCAACGCGGACGGCAAATATCTCTTCGGCGGCGTCACCGACGGCCAGTATCTGGTCAAGGCCAAAATGAACCAGTAAGCACTCTGCCGGCTGTATCCCAGCTCCGGTCAATTCTGCTGGCGCAGGCTATCCTGACGCCGGTTTTATCGTCCCACAGAATAAAAATGTGGCGGTGCTCAAGTTGGCACCGCCACTTTTGTGGAAATTGCTCTTTAGATCGTGCCGGGAGCTTCTCCGCCAAAGGTCTCCATCGCCCTGGCATTTGCCTCCTGGCGCTCCTGGATGGCCTCCTTGAGGATGAGGTCCTTCACCTTCATAAGGCGTATGGTGTTGGCACGCTCATTTTCATCCAGCTTCATGGTGATATACTTGATGTTCTGCTGCATCTCCGGAATCTTCACATATTCCAGCGCGTTGACACGCCGGCGGGTCTTTTCGATCTCCTCAGCCAGCAGTTGGGAGGTCTTTTCTACCTCCGCCAGCTTCAGCATATCCTGAAAGACCTGGGCCATGGCGTCTACTGCATCGTCCAGCTCACCGCTGGTCTGGGCAAAGCCATAGGGGTAGATCTCCCCCGGCTCCTGGCTGGAGGTGTGGAACTGATACCGGGGCACATCCACCGACATGACATTTTCAAAGGTCATGTCCAGCTCCACGCTCTGCTTGGGATACAGCAGAGACTGCTCCAGCATCTCCGGAGACATAAGGGCAGCTGCCACGGTAAAGGCACCGTGGGCCCGCATTAGCCCCTCCTCCACCCGTCGGCGCAGGGCACGGTTCTCCCGGACCACGTCCATGAACTGCTTCATCAGCTCATCCCGTTTGTCCTTCAGGAGCTTATGACCCCGCTGGGCAGTTTTCAGGCGGCCTTTCAGGCGGGTGAGCTCCATACGGGTAGGATTTATCGTTGTGGAAGGCACTCAAATCCCCCCTTAATCCTTCTTGGGCAGATACTTGTCGATATGCTCAGGCTTGATTCGCTTCAGCTCGCTCCGGGGCAGGATGCTCAAAAGCTCCCAGCCCAGATCCAGGGTCTCGAAAATCGAGCGGTTCTCGTCCGTCCCCTGGGAGACATAGCGCTTTTCAAACTCGTCGGCAAATTTGGCGTACAGCAGGTCCGTGGGACTCAGGGCGGCCTCACCCAGAATGGACATGAGCTCCTTGTTTTCCTTACCAGTGGCGTAAGCGGCAAAGAGCTGGTTCATGGTGCCCGAGTGGTCCTCACGGGTCTTCCCCTCGCCGGTACCCTTATCCTTCAGACGGGACAGGGAAGGCAGCACATCCACAGGGGGATTGACGCCCCGGCGGTATAGCTCACGGGAGAGGATGATCTGTCCCTCGGTGATATAACCGGTCAGGTCGGGAATGGGGTGAGTCTTATCGTCTTCCGGCATGGTCAGGATGGGGATCATGGTGATGGACCCCTCCTTCCCCACCTGACGGCCAGCACGCTCGTACATGGTGGCAAGGTCGGTGTACAGGTAGCCGGGGTAACCACGCCGGCCGGGGACCTCCTTCTTAGCGGCGGAGATCTCACGCAGAGCTTCGGCGTAGTTGGTGATGTCGGTGAGGATGACCAGTACGTGCATGTTCTTCTCAAAGGCCAGGTACTCCGCGGCGGTCAGGGCCATACGGGGGGTGGCGATACGCTCTACGGCGGGGTCATTGGCCAGGTTGGTGAACAGGACGGTACGGTCGATGGCGCCGGTGCGCTTAAACTCGCTGACGAAGAACTCGGATTCCTCGAAGGTAATGCCGATGGCGGCAAAGACCACGGCGAAGTTACTCTCGCCGTCCAGCACCTTAGCCTGACGGGCGATCTGGGCCGCCAGAGCGGCGTGGGGCAGACCGGAACCGGAGAAGATGGGCAGCTTCTGGCCACGGACCAGGGTGTTCAGGCCGTCGATGGTGGAGATGCCCGTCTGAATAAACTCGTTGGGGTAGTTCCGGGCGGCGGGGTTCATGGCCAGGCCGTTGATGTCCCGGTACTCGTCGGCCAAAATGGCGGGGCCGCCGTCAATGGGCTGGCCCATGCCGTTGAACACACGGCCCAGCATATCGCCGCTGACGGCCAGCTGGAGGGGGTGGCCCAGGAAACGGATCTTGGAATCCCGCAGGTTAATGCCGGCGCTGGCCTCAAAGAGCTGCACCACGGCGGAGTCGCCGTTGACCTCCAGAACCTTACACCGGCGGACAGAACCGTCAGAAAGCTCGATCTCGGCCAGTTCGTCATAGGTGACCCCTTGGACCCGGTTGACCACCATCAGAGGGCCGGAGATCTCCTGGATCGTTTTATATTCCCGAATCACAGTGCATCCGCTCCTTTCTCTCCAATGGCAGTGATCTCCCGCTCCATCTCCTCGGACAGGGCGGCGTAGTTGTCTTTATACTGGTCGGCGGGGACAGACTTAGCCCGGCCGATGCCCTCGCGGGCGGGAATGGCAAAGAGGTCGGCCAGGGAGCCGCCCTTCTCCGCCGCAGCCCGGCACTGAACGTCGTAGTCCCGGATCATGGTCAGCATTCTGGCCTGACGGTCATACTCAGAGTAGGAGTCGATGTCCACGAAGGAGTTCTGCTGGAGGAAGTCCTCCCGGATCATCTTGGCCACTTCCAGGGTGATCTGATCCTTGGCGGACAGGGAATCCTTACCAACCAGCTGAACGATCTCGTTGAGGCTGGCCTCCTCCTGGAGCACGGCCATAGCCCATTCCCGGTTCTGGAGGAAATCCTTGCCCAGGTTTTCATCATACCAGCTCTTCAGAGAGTCCAGATACAGGGAGTAGGAGTTGAGCCAGTTAATGGCGGGGAAGTGGCGGCGGTAGGCCAGGGAGGCATCCAGAGCCCAGAACACCTTGACGATCCGCATGGTGGCCTGGGAGACAGGCTCACTAAGGTCGCCGCCCGGAGGGGATACGGCGCCTACGGCGGTGAGGCTGCCCCGGCGCTCGTCCGAGCCCAGGCAGGACACGCTGCCCGCACGCTCATAGAACTGGGCCAGACGGGAGCTCAGGTAGGCGGGGTAGCCCTCCTCACCGGGCATCTCTTCCAGACGGCCGGACATTTCGCGTAAAGCCTCGGCCCAGCGGGAGGTGGAGTCGGCGATGACGGCCACGGCGTAGCCCATGTCACGGAAGTACTCGGCAATGGTAATGCCGGTGTAGATGGAGGCCTCACGGGCAGCCACAGGCATGTCAGAGGTATTGGCGATCAGCACGGTACGCTTCATCAGAGACTGGCCGGTACGGGGGTCCACCAGCTCGGGGAACTCCCGGAGAACGTCGGTCATCTCGTTGCCGCGCTCGCCGCAGCCGATGTAGACCACCAGGTCCACGTCCGACCACTTGGCCAGGGCGTGCTGCATCACCGTCTTGCCGGAGCCGAAGGGGCCGGGGATAGCGGCGGTGCCGCCTTTGGCCACGGGGAAGAAGGTATCCACGATCCGCTGTCCAGACTGGAGTGGGATGGTGGGAGGATACTTATGCTTGTAGGGGCGTCCCACACGGACGGGCCACTTCTGCATGAGAGACAGCTCGGTCTTGGTACCGTTGGGCTGCTCCAGCACGGCCACCGTCTCGGTGACGGTGTAGGACCCGCCCTGGATGGAGACGATCTTGCCCTGCATCTTGGGGGGGATCATGATCTTGTGGAGGATGGAGTCGGTCTCCTGAACGGTACCGATCACATCACCGCCCACCACCTGGGCACCAGGCTCCACGGTGGGAGTAAACTCCCACTTCTTCTCCCGGTCCAGGGCGGGTACTTCCACACCGCGGGGCAGGTTATTCCCCTGTACCTTCTCCATGATGACCTCCAGGGGGCGCTGGATGCCGTCGTAAATATTCTCAATCAGGCCGGGGCCCAGCTCCACGGACAGAGGGGCGCCAGTGGTGACCACTTCCGCCCCAGGGCCCAGGCCAGAGGTCTCCTCGTAGACCTGAATGGAAGCAGAGCCGCCGGTCATGGTGAGGATCTCACCGATCAGACGCTGCTCGCCCACACGGACCACGTCGGCCATGTTGGCCTCCTCCATGCCGGTGGCCACCACCAGCGGGCCGGAGACCTTGACGATCTTTCCCATAGGCTAAACCTTCCTTCGAAGTAAATTTCTCAGATGAGGAAGCTTACAAAATATCAGCTCCCACGGCGCGTTCCACCGCTGTTTTGATATTGGCCATCCCAATCCCCAGGGATCCCTCCTTGCCGGGAACCAGAATAATGGCCGGAGTCAGGGCATCCTTATACCGGGCAATTTCCGGCCCCATCTGGGCGGCCAGCTGCTCGGTCATGTAGAGGATGGCATAGTTCTCCTTGGCCATGCGGTGCAGGGCCTCCCGGCCCTCTTCCGGGGTGGATACCGGGCACACCTCCAGACCCAGGGCCTTGAAACCCAGGACGCTGTCCATGTCACCCATCACAGCAATTTTATACATTTCCACCCACCCCCTTACACATAGGTCTCCCGAAGCCGGGCACGGATGGTGTCTCCATCCAGCCCAGCCGCCCGTCCCGCAAAAATGGAACGAATCGCGGTAAATTCCTGTTCCTTGGCATAGAGGTAGCCGATCACCGTCTCCTCTCCAAAGGGAACACGGCGGGCTGCGGCCAGATAGGCGGTCAGCGCGTTGTCACACTCCCGCTCAAATTCCGTCAGGGAACCGCCGCCGGGCTGCAGCAGCTTTTCCCCCAGCTCTGCAGCCCCGGCCAAAGGTCCGGAGCGGAACACGTCCGCCAGTGCCTCCCGCCGGGCAGAGAGGATGGACTGCTCGGAGACATTGCCTCCGCTCAGCAGCACCTGCCGCAGGAATTCCCCCTCCTTGCCCATCCGGTACACCCGGACGGCAGCGCGGAGGTTGGCCACATCCACACAAAGGCGCACATAGCCCTGGAGGAAGGGGCTTTGGAGCTCCCGTGCCAACTGAGCCATTTCCTCATAGCAGGCCCGGTCCAGAAGCAGATCGGCCTTTTGGGGGTCATGGCTCTCATCCAGGAGTGCTTTGGCAGCCTCCATAGCACGGGTGAAGGTGGGAGAACAGCCCTTCAGCTCCTCCCGCCGCCACATCTCCAAAAGCTCCCGCGGCTCATACCGGCCGCCGCCCAGCAGCAGACGCTCCGGATCGGTGCCCATGGCCTGGGCCTTCAGGATGGTCTTGGCATTGTGGTAGTCGTACTTGATCTGAAACACTTCCACAAGCCGGGGGTCGGGGGCGGAGCGCTCCATATCCCGGAACACCTCTGCCCTGGCCTGCAAAAGGGCGGCATCCAGTCCGGCCGCATCGTTGTAGCCGCACTCAGAGAGGACCTTCATGGCTTCGCTCTGATCTCGGGCGTCGATCATCCGGTCCATCCGCTCCCGCGTCAAAAGCCGGTTCTCCATGGCGCGAATCCGGGCGGAAATAGCCAGGTAATCAGTATCTTTTCTGTGAGACAACGGATCTCACCTCACTTTTCATTGGGGAAATAAAACGTTTGCCACTTCTTTTTCCAGCTTCTCCCGCTGCAGACGGATCAGGGTCTCAAAGGCGCAGTTGATTTCCACGTCTCCATCCACCATGATAAAGCCGCCCTTCATCTCCCGTGTCTCCTGGGAGAGGGTGAGCATGGCGGTACCGTTCACCATAGCGGCGGTGGTATTGACCAGCTTGCCCACAAAGGCCCCCACCTTGGAGTCGGTGATGGACTCAGGCAGCTCAGGGGCTACCTGGCTGGCCAGGGCCTCGTTAGCGGCCACCACAACCTGCTTACCGATCTGTGCACGGTCCTTCGCAGAGAAAATAAGCTGTTCTTTTCCAGTGGAGGAGGCCTCCAGCACCAGAGCGGTGAGCAGCTTTACATACTCTCCTTCCGGCATGGAACACAGCTTCTCCAGCGCCTGGTCAAAGGCCTCGCCCAGCACCTCCTGCTTGGCGGCAAGCTCCAGCTTGCGCCGCTCCATACCAGCGGCAGACTGCAGCCGCTCCAGCCGCTCATGGGCGACCTTCTTGCCCCGTGCCAGGGTGTCAGCGGTTTCTTTCTCCGCCTGGGCCTGAGCCTGGGCAATCATTTCATCCACCTGTGCCTGGGTCTCCCGCTCCAGGCGGCTTACTTCCGCCTGGGCATCCTGGGCAATCTTGGCGGTAATTTTTTCAATTCCTTCCATTGGCGGATTCCTTTCTTGCGCCTTACGCGCTGATGTTGATGATCATCAGCATAGAGGCCAGCAGAGACAGGATGGCGTAGAACTCCACAGTGATACAAAGGACCATGCCCTTGGACCAGTCATCGGGCTTCTTGGCCAGAATGTTGATGGAACCGGCAGCCACGCGGCCCTGGGCAATGGCGGAGAACAGACCGCCCAACGCCATGGGCAGGCAGGCCACAAAGTACTGCATACCCTGGGCAACCGTCAGGTCAGGCAGAGTGCCGGACAGCAGGCCCATGCGGAACACGGCGAAGAACCATACCACCAGACCATACAGGCCCTGGGTACCGGGAATCACCTGAAGGATCATAACCTTACCAAACTTGCTGGGGTCCTCACACAGAAGGCCAGTGCCCGCCTCGCCGGCAATACCGGTACCTTTGGCAGAGCCAATGCCGCTGAGCACCGCCGCCAGTCCTGCGCCCAGCAGGGCCAGGGCCAGGCCGCCGATGCTGCCCAGGAAGGTCAAACTTTGCTGAATTGCCACCAATTGATTCATGTCCATAGACTCCATAGTGTCGTCCTCCTCTTTTATTTGACGATGTTATAGTATTTTGTATTTAGATCCAGGGGACGGAAGGGTTTTCCGCCGTCCTGGTAGAATTTCCCGAAATACTCCAGACACTGAAGTCTCAGGTCGTGGACGTAGCAGCCCAGCAGGTTCAGCGCAAAGTTCAGGGCGTTGCCCACAAAGGAGATCAGGATAAAGATCACGATATTACCAGGAATCGCGCCCAGTGTGTTGAACACCTGTGCAATGACGGACCCGGCCAGCATCAGGGCCATAAGACGGGAATAGGAGAGGATATCGCCGAAATAACCGGTGATATGATTATAGAGAGAACCGAAAATCCCGGTAATCTTTCCAAATCCCGTTCCTGTAATCACAGGGCCGGCCACAACCATAACGCCGCCCAAAATGAGCACCAGGTTGGTCACACCCAGAATGGCCAGGGCCGCTCCGGCAAAGACCACCCACCAGGTGACCTCTTCCCAGATGGCATCCATCACCTGGCCGTCCCGCAGCTTCTTATAGAAGCTGATGGCCATGCCGGTGAGGATCTGGACAAAGCCCAGGCACATAGCGCCCACCAGGATCATCATGGTGTCCTCCAGGGGGGTAAACAGGGCAGGCAGCGCGAAGGTGCTGTCGGGGTTGATGAGCTTCATCAGCTGGGGCAGGAAATCACCGAAGAAGCCACCGGTGACCGCCCCCATGATAAAGGTGCTGATTCCGCACAATACCAGCAGCCCGCACAGGTGACCCATGGTGCCTGTGGGCTTTTTCTTCCACAGTACCAGCGACCCGATGAGGAACATCAAAAGCCCGTACCCCATGTCCGCCATCATGATCCCATAAAAGAGGATAAAGAAGGGGGCCATCAGGGGGTTGGGGTCCAGAGAACCATAGGCGGGCAAGGAGTACATCTCCGTCACCATGTTCAGCGGCCTGGTCAGCGGGCTGTTTTTCAGCTTCACCGGCACCTGAGGATACTCCTCCTGGGCGGGGTCCTCCACTTCATAGGCACAGGGGTAGGCGCTTAGCGCCTGCTTCAGCTGAGGCCAGCTCTCCGCAGGAACCCACCCTTCCAAAAGGAACGTTTTCCCTGTGTTCAGAAGTTTTCCCTGGGACTCCTCCCGGCTGGCATTCACCTGGGCCAGGTCACAAAGGCGCTGGACATTGGGACGGCTGCTGCCCATTCCGGCCAGCTTTTTCCCAATTTCCTCCCGCTCTCGTGCCATGTCTGCCAGTTCATCGGTGATGCGTTTGTCATTTTCCGCAGCGGTTCCCGTCCACTCCCGCAGGTTCGCTCGGGACCACCCCAGATCTTTCAGGGCATCCAGTCCCTGCTGGGCCTGGGAATCATGGCACACGAACAGACAATAGCGCCACTCAGGATCAGCGGACACCTGGGTAAGTTGCGCCAACTCTCCCACCTGCTGCAGGGCGCTCTGAGCCTCTTCCAGGGAAACCGATCCCGGCAGGGTCCCCAGCTGGATGGTCACCTGACTGGTCGAGCTGGTCTCCAGAGACAAGTCCAATCCTAGCCACGGGGCCAGCACAGCCCGCTGGGCAGCCAGCTTTCCTTCCTCGGCATGGATCGCACTCAGGCGGGCATCCAGCCGGTTGATCTCCGCCACACAGCCACGGGCCTGTTGGGCGGCCGCCTCGTCGAAGAGCTCTCCCTCGGCCACTTCAGGCTTTGGGGACAGGAAGCTGCCTTTGGCCGGAGCACTGCGTTTGAGTACACCCAGCGCCCGCTCAGCCTGACTCTGCTCCTCTCTGGCAGCGGAGAGGCCCTGGGTATCCAGCCGGGTCATCTGTCCTTTCAGCTGCTCCCATGCCTCCGCTTCCGGGCCATCCTTCTGCAAGGCTGCCTCGTCCACTTCCACACATCCCATATGTTGGAGCAGACGAAGCACAGCCTCCCGGTCTTCCGCCATGGCTACCAGGCGAAGATGTTTCATTTTCACAATAGCCATCAGCGATTCACAACCTTTTCTACGATCAGTTGGGCCGCCTGATCCAGCCGCCCACGGGCCTGCTGCTTCAAGCTCTGGCAGTCGAGCTCAGCCTGGGCCAGCGCCTTCCGGGTCTCTTCAGCGGCCTGTTCTTCGGCCTGGGCCATCATCTGTCTGGCCTGCGCCTGCGCCTCAGTCCGAGCCTGATCCAGGATCTGACGAGCCTGCTTCTGAGCCTGGGCCAGTTTCTGCTTTGACTGAATGGCCGCCGCTTCACACTGAGCCTTTGCCTGAGCCTCTGCCTGAGTTACCTCCTGAATAGCCTCTAACGCCATAGTCTCACCACCTTCAAATAAAGCGATAAAGCGCTTGCTTATGGTCCATTGTATTTTATCTCGTGAAAAAATGCAAGTGTTATTTTGTTGAGCTTTCACAATCTTTTGTGCAGTTTTTCCCTGTTACGTTACATATTCCGTTGCTTTTGAAGTATTGTTGCGTCTCTATTAAATTATTTTACCCCGTTTTGGAAAAACACATAATTTTCTATTTTTTACATTTTATGGAATGAAAGACAAAGAGCGCCAAACTGCACGCAGCAGCTGGACGCTCTTTCTATTTGGTTCTATTTTCACAGCTCAGGCCATTTTCCTACCCGTTTTCATGGCCTTTGGCCGGTTTTTGCCGGAACGCCCGACAAATTCCAGGATCCCCTTTCGTCAATCCTGCTCCTTCAGCGTGATGCTGTCAGGGTCCAAAAGGCTTTTGCCGGATGCCTGCTCCTCTTCCTGCAAAAACGGCAGCTCCAGGCGCAGTCCCTCATCCGTATAGACGATATAGTCCTGTGCCAAAAACAAACCCGCCAAAACTAAGACCACCGCCACCCCTAAAACAATGGCAATGATCTTTAAAATATCGGTCAGGGTTCTGCGGCCTCGATAGCCACCGTAATTTCCGCCGGACCAGCCCATTTGGTTTCCTCCAATTCCTGTACAAAACCGGTACATTTGGTCTGAAACTATCAATTACATGGGTAGTATAGCAACTTTTGCACACACTGACAACCGCAATTTTTTTAAAAATCTTTTATTTTTTTCTTACATCCGACTTAAATAACCATTCCGCCATCCACACAAAGCACTTGTCCGGTAATAAATCTTGCTTGCTCTCCGGCCAGGAAATAAATGGCGTCAGCCACTTCCTCCGCAGTTCCCATTCTTCCAAGAGGGGTTTCCTCCGCCAGCGCTTCCCGGTCCTCCTGGGTCAGGAAGGCGGTCATCTCCGTCTCAATTGCTCCAGGAGCCACGCAATTGACCCGAATATGGGATGGACCCAGCTCCTTTGCCAGAGCCCTGGTCAGTCCCACCACCCCTGCCTTTGCCGCAGAATAAGGCGCCTCGCAGGAGCCTCCCGTTACTCCCCACATGGAGGAAACCGTGACAATGCTCCCGGCTTTTCGGGAAACCATACCGGGAATTGCGGACCGCAGGACATGGAACACCCCGTCCAGGTCGGTCCCCATGACCTGCCGCCACTGGAGATCCGTGGTATCGGTAAGCAGCTGGATAGGCAACGCGATTCCGGCGTTGCACACCACAGCGTCCAGAGGGCCCAGGGCTTGCTGGGCCTGCTCAACCAACTGCCGGGCCTGTTCTGGATCGGAAACATCGCCCTGAACCAGCACGGCTCTGCTCCCCATCCTGGTCAGCTCCTCTGCCAATGCCTGGGCCTGCGGCAGACTCTTATGATAATGGATGCTCACTTGCCAGCCTCCCTGAGCAAAACGCCGGGCGGTGGCCGCCCCAATGCCTCGGGACGCCCCGGTAATCAGCACATGTCTCTCCATTCTTACCCCTCACGCAAATACGGCCTGCACCAATACCATGTAGAGGCCGGTGGCTCCAAAAATAGACAGCAGGTCATTTCCCTTCCAAAGGTGCAGCAGCACCGCCGTTACCCCCGCCAGCAGCGTAGGCAGCCATCCGCCCAGGGAAGTGAAGGTCACACCCTTCAGGCAATAGACGATCAGCATGGCAATGATGGCCGGGGGCAGCACCTTGCCCAGGTAGAGCACGATTTTGGGCGGATGGTCTCCCCGGTCAAAGAGCAGGAAGGGCAGTGCCCGTGTAAAAAAAGTAACCACTGACATGACAAAAATGGAGGCCAGCGTCTCCAAAGGGCTCAGCGGCATGATCCTTCCTCCTCTCTCACATTGACACATTCCTCATCCCCCAGCCGTCCACGAAGAACGGTCAGGAGAATCACGATCATTCCCAGGGCAGGCAGCAGCATATCATCTGCACCCACCACCAACAAACTCAGCAGGGTGGCTGCGGCGCCCAGAAGTGCGGGCAGGTGGCTGCCCGCCTTCTTCCACTGCCCCACTGCAATCACCAGGAACAGTGCCGTCATGGCAAAATCCACCCCCGTGGTGTCAAAGCCCAAGGCAGAACCCAACACAGAGCCCAGCACAGAACCAGCGATCCAATAGCTGTGGTCCAGCATGGCTACCGCAAAATAATAGCGATGTTCGTCAATCCCCTCCGGCACCTTCGCCGCGCTGAGCAAGGCATAGGTCTCGTCAGTCAGAGAAAAGATCATATAAAATTTTCGCACACCCATTCCCCGGAACTTCTCCAGCATAGACAGTCCATACACCAGATGGCGAAAGTTGATCATCAGCGTCAAAAAAGCCACCTGGCTCAAATGGGCGCCGGTGGCCAAAAGGGAAACTCCCAGATACTGCCCAGAGCCGGCATAAATGGTCAGGCTCATCAAAAACGCCCATCCTACACCATAGCCCGCCGTCTGAAGCATAAGGCCAAAGGCCATTCCAATGGCCAGATAGCCCATCAAAACCGGAACCGTCGCCGGAAAAGCGGCGGCCAGGGTCTTTCGATCCATGAATATCACACCTCATCAGCTTAAGAGATTTCCACTCATTTTACCTGTTTTCTCTCCAGGTTTCAACCCCCTTTTCCCCCTCTTGTCTCCTCTGTCAGTTACATATTTATAAAGATATTGATAATTTTACAGATTGCTCCTTGATTTTTTTGAAAAGCTACCTATAATATTCTCTACTCGAAGTAAAGGGGGCATTTGCCCGCTGTCCGCTGCGAGCATAACACGGAGGATTCCCGCTATGTTGAAACATCTTCTCTTTATCTACAACCCAACCTCTGGAACAGGCAAAATTGCCAGCGAACTGTCCACCGTTCTGGATACCTTTACCAAGGCAGGTTGGCTTACCACGGTATATCCCACCCAGGGAAAAGGCGACGCCGCCCGTGCCGCCCAGGAACTGGGGCCGCAGTTTGAACGGGTCGTATGCGCCGGGGGAGACGGCACGCTCAGCGAGGTCTCCGGCGGGCTTCTGGGGATCGATGCTCCCCCGCCTCTGGGCTACATTCCCTTTGGCTCCACCAACGACTGCGCCGCCACCCTCCACTTGCCAAAGGGCACCAAACGCGCCACTCTTGCGGCCGCCGGTGCCGGAAAGCCCACTTCCATCGACATGGGACTGCTCAACGACCGTCCCTTTGTTTATGTGGCCGCCTTTGGTGCCTTTACGAATGTAGCTTACGACACTCCTCAGGATCTGAAAAAGACCTTCGGCCACCTGGCCTACATTTTTGGGGGAATTGCTTCTCTGCCCACCATCTCTCCCTACCACATCAAGGTGGAATACGACGGCCATGTGCTGGAGGACGACTTCTACTTTGGGATGGTCAGCAATTCTCTTTCCATTGGCGGTATTAAACCGCCCAACAGCGACCAGGTTGTACTGGACGACGGTTTATTTGAGGTCACCCTGGTGAAAAAGCCTCTGAGCCTGGCTGATCTGGCCAACGGGCTTCAAGCTCTGATCAATCTCTCCCCTGCCGACGGGGGCGCACTCATTCAGTTCCAGGCCAGCAGCCTCACCTTCACCTGTGACCGTCCCCTTCCGTGGACCATCGACGGTGAGTTTGGCGGCAGCCAACCCGTCAACGTGATCACCAACCGGCAAAAGGCCCTGCAAATCATTCAAGGCGCATAAAAAACGCCCTGGCTTACGCCAGGGCGTTTTTTCTTTAGTTCAGGATCTCTGCCATATCCATTTCCTGGGCGTCACTCCACAGCCGCTCCAGGTCATAGAACTTTCTGGCCTCATCGGTGAACACATGGACCACTACGCTGGAAAAATCCATCAGCAGCCAGGTGCCATCCCGGTGCCCCTCAATGTGGTGGGCATGCTCTCCCTGCTTCTCTGCTGCCTCCTCACAGGCGTCCGACATCGCTTTCACCTGGGTGTTGGAGGTAGCGGTGCAAAGTACGAAATAGTCTGCCAGGGTGGTCAACTCTTCGGTCTTTAAGACCTTGATGTCCTGCCCCTTCTTACTGTCCAGGGCTTTTGCCAGCAGGGCCGCCAGTTCATAGGAATTCATCCGGTCCGCTCCTTTCTCGTCTCTGATACAATGTTCTCCCCATTTGGGGGATTCATAGCCGGGAACTCCCCCGGCCGGAAGATTGGCAACTTCGGAAAACTAGGCGGCATTTTCCTCGCTCAAGCTGGTATCTCCTCCTGCGGGAGGATTGCTGCCGCCCTGGGAAGCATTGGATGAGCTGGACGCTGCTCCGCCGTTTCCTTCCGGCACATCACCAGGAACCACCGGTTCGCCGGGGACGACAGGATCCACCGGGCCGCTTTCTCCTCCGCCCGTTTCGCCGCCGGAAGGCTCGTTTCCACCTGTGTTCCCATCCGTATTTCCGCCCGTATTTCCGCCCGTATTTCCGCCTGTGTTCCCACCAGTAGTTCCGCCTGTGTTTCCGTCTCCGCTTCCTGTTTCACCGCTGCTCGTCCCCGAGCCGCTTCCGTCAGGCGTTGACGGGTCTCCGGAAATAACAGGATCCTCTGTGGACGTTCCGCTGCTGGAGGTACCGGACTGGTCGGGATTCTCCGGCTCAATAGGCTCCTCGGGCACCTCAGGCTCAGGCTTTACAGACACCTGGGCCCGGCCCATGCTGGGATCGGCCAGGGTGCCATTGGTCACGCCGAAGCTTCCGTCGCTCTTTTTGTACATCAGCTGCAGGTCACTGGCTTGGATATCATCCAAATAAGGATTTATCCCGTCGTTGAGGATCGTCAGCAGTTCGTCCTCAATCGGAACGACCATGGACGCGCCGTTATACCAAACCCCCGTCCAGGGCATGGATACAATGGTCACATCATTCTCCGGGTCCATTCCAACGGCCAGCTCGGCAAAGGCCAGGATATTGCCCACGCTCAGATCCGTATCCACATTCTCCAGGAAAATGTTGGCTAAGGTAGGCAATTTCAACAGCACATCGGGCTGGAGACACTCTTCCAGCACTGCTACCAGGAAATCCCGTTGAATTTCTGTTCGGCCGCTGTCGCCCAAAGAAATGGAGAAGTCGTTATTTTTGCGGAAGCGGACCACCTCCATGGCGTCCTCTCCGTCCAGCAGCCGGTATCCCGCCTTCTGGTGAATGTGCAGATTCTGGGCAGGATCGTCATAGTCCATATCAAAGGGGACCTCAAAATAGACCCCGCCGATGGCGTCTACCAGTTGGCCCACGGCCTCCCACTGGACCATCACATAGAAATCCGGGTAGATGCCGGTAAGCTTGCTGACCTCTTTCTTCAAGGCAGTCATGCCGTTCTCTACCCGCTGTTCCTCCGGCAGGCTCTTGTCCCCCCGGTTTCGGGTGTAGACCGAGTTCAGGCGCTTGCTGCTTGCACTGGTGTTGATCATCGTGTCACGCAGCAGACTGATGGCGTGGATCTCCTTGTTTTTGGTGTCATAGCTCACAAGGATCATGGTATCGGTAGACCCGCTGATCACATCCTGTCCGGCCACCAGGAAGGTGTAGTACCCATCCTTTCGTCCGCTCTTGGCCACATTGGGCAGCTCCGCTCCGTCATATCCCAGTTCCTCTCCGGTTTGAGAGCCGGTCTCCCCCGTGGGCAGATTGGGCACCTCAGGCAGCCTGACCCAGGCGCGAACCGCCAGGAAGACGGCGATCACCAAAACAGCCAGTACCACCAATACCTGAAACAGGCGGTATTTAATCTTTTGTCCCCTGGTCAGCCCCGCTACCCAGGCCTTATGCTGGCGCCAGTAGCTGCCCAGAGAGGTCCGGCGCACCGAGGCCTCACGCTTTCCATGCATATTTTTTTCTGTCATCTTGTTTCAGTCCTCTATTGTTACACCGTGTTCTCTCAGCCAGGTCTGCGCCTGGATGGTATTTTTGTGTACGGGGAGTTTCCGGTCCCTCATCTCTTGAATGGTGGTTTCGATGCCCAGAAGGAGTGCCTGATCCAAATCCCGGTAAGCCAGCTCCCGCAGCCGCTCCACTCCGTCAAAGTCCCGGTTTGGTTCCATGTAATCGGCCACATATAGAATCTTTTCCAGCGTGGTCATATCTGCTTTGGCTGTAGTATGCCAGAAAATAGCCCAAAAAACCTCGTCCGGCTCTCCAAATACCGCACGGGCGATACAGGCTCCGGTTTTGGAGTGGAGCAGCTTCACTGCCCGCTGCTCCAGCTCATCCAGTTCTACCCCATATTGCCGGCACAGGGCAAGCTGTTCGTCCAGTTCCAAATACTTGGTGCAGTCATGGAGGATCCCCGCCCGGCGGGCCATCGTCTCATCGGCCCCCCAGCGTTTTGCCAGTCGGACAGCCTCCTCCTCGGTGCCTCGGATATGTTTGACCCGCTTCTCCTTTACCATGGAATAGGAGCAGGCCCGCAGTTCCGGAACCTCCAAATGTTTTAGGTCGGCATGGGTGCCATAGAGCCCATTCATCAGAATGTAACCGTATACCGAGGGATGGAGATATTCCCCGCCCTCTCCTCTGGCCAACCGCTCCCGCAGCTGAGTAGACGAGATTTCCACCAGGTCCGGCAAGGTCATGGTAACCACCTTTGCCCCATACTGTTTTTCCAAAAAGGCCCGCTGGGGGGCAAAGATTTCCTCTCCGTCCTGTTCCTTCCGGCCAAAGGCACAGATTCCGGCCAGTTTCAAAATCTCTCCTGGGTCGTGCCACTGGTGGAGCGTCAGAAACATATCCGTTCCCATAAGCAGCCACAGCTGGGCATCGGGATATTGCTGATGGAGTGCCTCCAGTGTGTCGGAGGTATAGCTCTTGCCGCACCGCTCCACTTCCAGCCGGGACACCTCCACCACCTGAGGAAGGCGGAGGGCATCCGCCATCTTCTCCACCATAGCCAGCCGGTGCTCCAGGATGGGCGTCTCCTGGGGCAGGTCCTTGTGGGGTGGGACAGCCGCGGGAATCAGCAGCAATTTATCCAGCTCCAAGGCCTCAATCGCTGCCCGTGCCGCTGCCAGATGCCCCAGATGGGGAGGGTTAAAGGTTCCGCCGTAGACGCCGATTTTCATACCGGTACCACCTTTATCACATAATCTTAAGGGCCAACTGCCCGGATTACCTGCTTTTCTTGTCGCTTACCAGTACAATTTTGTCTTTTTTGTCCTTGTTATGGCTTTGACGGTACAGGACAAATTTTGTTCCGATCACCTGCACCACCTCGCTGCGGGTGAGAGGGGCCAACTGCTCGGCCGCCTCTCGGGGGGAGAGCAGAGAATTCTCCAAAACCTTCCCCTTGATGAGCTCCCGCGCCTCCAGAGCGTCGTTGGCCTGTTTGACCAGATTGTCTCCGATGCCATCTTTTCCTACGATTAAAATCGTATCAATGCTGTTGGCCAGGCCCCGCAGCTGAGCGCGCTGCTTGCTTGTCAGTTCTGACATAATTTCGTACTCCTAATTCCAATTTCTAATTCTTGTTCAAATACTCCTTCAGCTTGACCTGAAAGGCCTCCAGTGCCTTTCCCCGGTGGGAAATGGCGTTCTTTTCTTCTGCAGTCAGCTGAGAAAAGGTCTTTTTTAAGCTAGGCACGAAGAATATGGGGTCATACCCAAAGCCGCCCTCCCCCATAGGGGCAAAGGCGACGGTCCCCTCGCACTCCCCCCGTGCAGAGAGCACATCTCCATTGGGGAAGCAGCAGGTAATGACCGAAACAAAGCGGGCCGTTCTCGGCATTTGGCCCTTCATATTCTCCAGCAGGAGCTGGTAGCGCTGTACGTCGTCCAGACCTTCCCCGCCGTACCGGGCGGAGTAAACGCCGGGGGCGCCCCCCAACGCATCCACACATAGACCCGAATCATCAGCAATGGCGGGCAGTCCGCTGGCCTCCATCACGGCTTTGGCCTTCAGCAGAGAGTTTTCCTCAAAGGTGGTCCCGGTCTCTTCCACCTCCACATCCACACCAGCCTCTGCCTCAGAGCAGACCTCAATGCCCAAATGGGAGAGAATATCGTTCATCTCCACCAGCTTCTTTTTATTTTTGCTGGCCAGCACCAGTTTCATGTGCTCCCCTCCTACTCTTATGCGCCCAGAATTTCCTTCTGGATGGCCTGGAGCTTGGAAATGCCCTCGCGGCACAGCTCCACCAGCTTCTGCTGCTCCTCCAGGGTGAAGGGGCGCTCCTCGCCGGTGCCCTGGATCTCGATGAGACGGCCCTGGTCATCCATGACACAGTTGAGGTCCACCATGGCGGCGGAGTCTTCCTCATAGCACAGGTCCAGCAGGGGCACGTCGTCCACAATGCCTGCGGACACCGCGGCCACATAGCCGCTGACCGGGTACTCAGAGAGCTGGCCCTTCTCTATCATGTTTTGGAACGCCAGCATCATGGCCACAAAGCCGCCGGTAATGGATGCGGTACGGGTGCCCCCATCTCCCTGGAGCACATCGCAGTCGATGGTAATGTTCCAGGGGCCCAGCTTCTTCCGATCCACCACAGAGCGAAGGGCCCGGCCAATGAGGCGCTGGATCTCGGCGCTGCGTCCGTTGAGCTTCAGCTTGGAGATGTCCCGGCGGGACCGCTCCCGGTTAGCTCGGGGGAGCATGGAATACTCAGCGGTCACCCAACCCTCCCCTTCGGGGACGTGGCGGGGGGGCTTATCCTCCACGCTGGCGGTACACAGCACATGGGTGTTGCCGCAGCGAATGAGGCAGGAGCCCTCAGCAAACTTGTTGATATTGGGAATGATCTCCACCGGACGCAGCTCATTGGCTGCCCGGCCATCAATTCTGGACATAAAAGACTTCCTCTCCGCAATTTTTCCCATATTGTATCATAATTCGACCCAGGAAGGTATAGATAGAATGTAAATAAACGGGGGAATTTTTCCCGTTCTTGTGTCGGCTTTTCAATCGGCCAGTCCAAACAGCACGCCCAAAAGCAGAAGAACCAGTAAAATTCCAAGTCCAGCTAAATTCTCCCGGCGCTGTTCAACACTTACACCCTCACCCCACAGGCGCATAGAGCGCAGAACATTTCTCACACCGTCCCGGCGAATCCAGCGCACAATTTGAAGGGCCAGAAGGATTGCAAACAGCCGCCAGCTCCAGTATTCCACGGGCTCCCACCTCAATTATATAAGTGCCTGGGCAAATTCTGCGGCATCAAAGGGCTTAAGATCATCCACGCCCTCGCCCACGCCGGCAAACTTCACCGGCACACCCAGCTCCTTGGCGATGGCAATGGCGATGCCGCCCTTGGCGGTGCCGTCCAGCTTGGTGAGGACAATACCGGTAATTCCGGCGGCCTCCTTAAACTGTTTAGCCTGGATGAGACCATTTTGTCCGGTGGTGGCATCCAGCACCAGCAGGGTCTCCCGTGCACTGCCGGGCAGCTCCCGGTCGATGACTCGGGAGATCTTGTTGAGCTCGTTCATCAAATTCTGCTTATTGTGCAGCCGCCCGGCAGTATCCACCAGCACCACATCGGTGCCCCTGGCTTTGGCGGCGCTCATGGCGTCAAAAACTACGGCGGCGGGGTCGGCCCCCTCGTGCTGCTTGATGATGTCCACCCCGGCCCGGTCGGCCCAGATGGTCAGCTGCTCGGCGGCAGCGGCCCGGAAGGTATCGGCGGCACAGAAGAGGACCTTCTTCCGCTCTCCCTTCAGCTGGCGGCCGATCTTGCCGATGGTGGTGGTTTTCCCCACTCCATTCACCCCGATAAACAGCACCACGGAGGGACGGGTGGACAAATTGAGAGCGGTCTCTCCCGCGCTGAGGGCATCGGCAATGACCTCCACCATGCAGCTTCGGGCCTCCTCCAGGGTTTTAATGCCCCGCTGGCGCACCCGGCTTTTCAGCTCTTCCACCAGCTCCAGGGTCACATCCATACCTGTATCCGCCAGAATCAGAGACTCCTCCAGCTCATCATAGAAATCGTCGTTGAGCTCGGAGCCGAAGCTGGCAAAGATGTTGATCTTTTTCAGTTTATCAAAAAAGCCCATAGGTTGTTTCTCTCCTTATTGTTCCACTTTCTCCCCACAATAGGGGCAGTACTGCCCCCACTGGAAGGAATCGTTCAATTCCTCCCCGCAGAAGGGACAGAAGGCCGGAGTATTCTGCGCGGGCCCCGGCTTTTCCACCTGCTCCGTCAGGCCGGGGCCTCCGGGACCTGCAGGTTCCCCGTGGCCGGCAGGCTCTTGCGGGATGGCCGCACCCAGTGCGGCAAACACCAGCTTAATGCCTACAAACAGCACGATGATCAGGGCGATGAGGCCCACAATGGGCAGCCAACCCTGCTTCTTTTGTTCTGATTCGTTCAATATCCTTCCTCCTTGGAGCACATTACCGAATATTCAGTTCTTTTTCCACATCGTTCAGGTTGATAGTCAGCATTCGGCTTACGCCCTGCTCCTGCATGGTGACGCCGTAGAGGATATCGGCCTCCTCCATGGTGCCGCGGCGGTGAGTGATGACGATAAACTGGGTCTTATCCGACATGGCGCGCATATAGTGGGCAAACCGCACCACATTGTTGTCGTCCAGAGCGGCCTCGATCTCATCCATCACCACGAAGGGGGTGGGGCGTACCTTTAAGATTGCAAAGTACAGCGCGATGGCCACAAAGGCCTTCTCTCCGCCGGAGAGAAGGGTAATGATCTTCAGGGCCTTGCCCGGAGGCTGGACCTTGATTTCAATGCCGCAGTTGAGGATGTCATCCGGGTCCTCCAACTCCAATGTGGCCTTGCCGCCCCCAAAGAGCTCCACAAAGGTCTGTCCAAAGGCTTCGTTAATGGTCTTGAACTCCCGTGCAAAGATAGTTTTCATCTCCGCGGTAATTCCGGTGATGATCTCCTCCAGCTCCTTTTTGGCCCGGTCCACATCATCCCGCTGGTCGGTGAGATAGGTGTAGCGCTCATTGACCCGCTGGAATTCTTCAATGGCTCCCACATTGACATTGCCCAGGGCAGAAATAGAACGCTTCAGCTCGGCAATGCGGCGGCTGGCCTTCTGAACCGATTCGATCTCAATGCGCTGCTGCTTGGCTGCCTCGTGAGAGAGCTCATAGTTCTCCCACAGCTTGTCCAGCAGCTGCTTTTCCTCCATGGATGCGGACACCCGCCGCTGATCCAGACGGGAGACCTCGCCCTCGGTCCGGAGCAGCTCCTCGTTGAGGCTTTGGCTCTCTCGGGTGGACTTCACCCGCTCTCCCTCCAGCGCCAGCTTCTCCTGGTTCAGTCGGGCCACTGCCTCATTTTGGGCCCGGTTCTCCTCCTGAAGGTTGGACAACGCCGCCTGCTTTTCCTGAATTTCCAAAGCAAAGCTCTCATTTTTGCTCTCATAGTCGGCCATGAGAGCCTGGCTCTGGGTACGGTCCCCAGCCATGCTGGCCTTCAGGCTCTCCAGCTCGTGAAGGCCCGAACGGGTGGCCTCCCGTTCTGCCTCCAGGGCAGCCTGGGCGGCGGTGAGCTCGGCGGCCTGCCGTGCGATGCGGGCCGAACGCTCCTGCAGATCACTTTGTCCCTTGGCCTTTCCTTCCGCCTCGCTCTTCAAGGCGGCAGCCTCTCCCTCCAGCTCCTGGATCCGAATCCGGGCGGTCTGGGTATCCTCTTCGATCTGGCCGGAGCGGCTCTTCAGCTGCTCCAGCTCCTCCCCCAGGCTCTCCTGCTGGCTCTCCAAGTCGGCGACCACGCTGCGGCAGTGGGAAACCTCACCCTCCGCCTTCAAAATGGTATCCTCCCATTGGCGCAGCTGGTTCTGGGCAGTCTCCAGCTCATAGCGGGCGGCAGTGGTCTCCCGCTCTGCTTCGGCCAGATCCCGGCCTCCCTGGGCCACTTGGCTTCGAATGTCCTCCAGCTGTTTGCCCAGCCGCTCCAGCTCGTTGGCCCGGCTCAAAATACCGGCGCTGCGGCTGGCGGAGCCGCCGGTCATCGAGCCGCCGGGATTGAGCACCTGGCCGTCCAGGGTGACAATCCGGAATTTATAGCCGTACTTCCGGGCCACGGCAATGGCACTATCCAGGTTTTCCATCACAGCCACCCGGCCCAGCAGGTTGGAAAATACATTTTTATATCGGGGATCGAAGCTGACCAGCTGGTCACCTACGCCCACAAAGCCAGGCTCTCTCTGAAGGCTCTGTCCCTCCCGCAGCTCTCCCGGACGGATGGAGCTGAGGGGCAAAATGGTGGCCCGGCCGGCATCCCGGCGTTTCAGATATTGGATGACGGCCTTGCCGTCCTCCTCCCGGTCCACCACGATATTCTGCATGGCGCCGCCCAGGGCGGTCTCAATGGCCACGGTGTACTGGTCAGGCACCTTCAAAAGGTCGGCCACCGGGCCGTGGATGTGTTGAAGGGTCCCCCGCTGGGCCTCCCCCACCACCAGCTTTACCGCTTTGGAATAGCCCTCGTGCATCTGCTCCATTTCCCGGAGGAGCTTCATCCGGGAAGTAAGTGCGTTTTCCTCCATCTGGAGCTTTACATGGCGGTCTTTGGCCTCGTTCGCCTTCTTTTGCCGGGAATCCATCCGGAGCTGATAGCCGCTGATGACGTTCTTCACCGCGTCCCGCTCCTCCAGGGCATCCTCATAACGTTTCCGGGCGGCTTTGCTGTCTCCCCGCGCCTGCTCCAGGCGCTGCTCCAACTCGCTCAGTTCCCGGCGCACGTTCTCATCCCGGTCCAGCACCTCCTGGGCGGCGGCGGCCAGGGCGGAGAGCAGTGCCTTGGCTTCGGCAGCCCCAGCACTTCCCAGGTCCGCCTGGCTGCGCAGCTGCTCCAGTTCCTGGGCCAGGGTCCCGGCAGACTGGGCAGCCTCTTCCGCCTCCCGGCTTTTCTCCTCCAGCGCAGACCGTCCCTGCTCCAGCTGCTGTTCAATTTCGCAAAGGCGCTCCCGACGCTGCTCGATCTGGGCGGAGAGAGATCCCTCTCGTCCTTCCTGCTGCTCCAAGTCCGCACGGATGCGCTGCGCGGACTCCTGGTTGTGGGCAATGTTGCTTTGAAGAACGGCAATGGCCGACTCCAGCTCGTTCATCCTGGCCTGGCGGCCCTGAAGCTCAAAGCGCAGCCGGTCCGCCTCCACATCCTTCTCCCGCATCTGCTGAGAGAATTGTTCCGCGGCGGCGTAGGCCTTCTCCTGCGCCACCCGCACCTCTTCCCGCTGACGCACTGCCTCCTGATAGTCGGCTTCCAGCTTGATATTGTTGGTGCGGATACGCTCCAGAGTATCCAGCCAAACGGAAATTTCCAGCCCCCGCAGTTCATCCCGGAGGACCAGAAACTTCTTGGCCTTTTCACTCTGCTCCCGGAGCGGCTCCACCTGGTACTCCAGCTCAGAAATCTTGTCGTTGATGCGCACCAGATTTTCGTCCGTCCGCTCCAGCTTGCGCTCCGCCTCTTCCTTCCGGTGGCGGTAACGGGAGATTCCCGCCGCCTCTTCAAACACTTCCCGGCGGTCGGCGGATTTGACAGACAGGATCTCATCAATCTTGCCCTGACCGATGATGGAGTAGCCCTCCCGGCCCAGTCCGGTATCCATAAACAGCTCGTTGACGTCCTTAAGGCGGACGGAACGGCGGTTGATATAGTACTCGCTCTCTCCTGAGCGGTAGTACCGCCGGGTGACCATCACCTCAGACTCCTCCATATCAAAGATATGGGAGGTGTTGTCCAGCACCAGGGAAACCTCGGCATAGCCCGTCTGCTTGCGTTTGGCAGTGCCGCCGAAGATGACGTCCTCCATTTTTCCGCCCCGCAGGACACGGGTGGACTGCTCCCCCATGACCCAGCGGATGGCATCCGAGATATTAGATTTACCCGAGCCATTTGGACCCACAATAGCGGTGATGTCCTCGCCAAAGGTCAGCACCGTCTTGTCGGGAAACGACTTGAAGCCCTGGATTTCCAATGCTTTTAAGTACAAAAAGGCCACCTCGCATCTTCCGCAAACACATAGTCTGTCTTCGCGTCAGTTCCTGAATTCAGACATAGCAATAGATAATATATTATAGCAAAAACCCTGTTCCAATGCAATCGCCCAAGCTTTCTCAAACTATTTTTTCTCAATTTTATAAAAATCTTAATCTTCTCTTCAGCCCGCTTTTTTCTCCCCCCGCTATCATACCATTAGAAGCTCATTGGGGAGGGAACACAATGTCAGAACGTACCGTTTATATTCTGTTGACCCGGTCCGGGACCTGGTTTTCCCGGCTCATCCATTTTGCCACCCAGGACGACTATACCCACGCCTCCATCGGTCTGGCGGGGCCAGAGGGACCTTTTTACAGCTTCGCCCGAAAACATCCGCACTTTGCCCTCCCCGCCGGGCTGGTAGAAGAGCAGATCTCTGGCAGGCGCTGCATCCCCTGCTGTCTATTTACCCTACAAGTCAGTGATCAAACCTATTTTCAGCTCCAAAAACGGCTGCGGAACATGTACCGGCAGAAGGAACACTACCACTATAGCATCTTGGGGGCATTTGCCTGTTTTTTGAATCTGCCGCTCCAGCGCCGCCGCCATTACTTCTGCTCTCAGTTTGTGGCCGACCTGTTGGAAACCTGCCATGCGGTGGAACTGCCAAAACCGCCTACTCTGGTACGCCCCGCAGACTTTTGTTCCATGCAATGTCTGACCCCTGTGCACCGGGGATTGCTGGCGGGACTGTCCTCCCTCAGGCCGGCATAATTTTTTGAAAAAAGGGGTTGACTTTGCAGAAATATCTGCTATAATATCGTTTGTCGCCGCGAGTGTAGCTCATCTGGTAGAGCGCCACCTTGCCAAGGTGGAGGTAGCGAGTTCGAGCCTCGTCACTCGCTCCATGTAATGGAGATATACCATTTGGTATGTCTCCATTTTTCTTTTTCCCCGAGAACTCGCTACCTCCACCAACTATGCGGGGTAGCCGCATAGTTTTAAATCTGAGGTGGGGCCCCACAAAAGCGAAGCTTTTGTGGGTACGGAAGCGAGTTCGAGCCTCGTCACTCGCTCCATGCAATGGAGATGTACCATTTGGTATGTCTCCATTTTTTCTGCACCGTTCTCTATTTTAAAAGGAGGACATCCCTTTTGGGATGTCCTCCTTATTTGCTGTGTATGGAATATTTCTTACTTCACGGGAATCACAGCGGCTGTCTCTCCATCATATTCGCTGACACAGATCTCTTTGTTCAGCTCCTCTCCCGCTTTGGAGATCTCCACACCTTCATTGACGCTGTAATTGTCCTGCACCTGTCCCGGAGCCAGTGCATTCTCTTCGCTGCTGGTGGTAAAAGATCCCACCTGCTTGCCTTCCTCCTCCATGGACACTGTGATTTCCCACTGCTCTGCGCTACCTGTCACTTCCACACACAGTTTAGTATCCTGAGGAGTGGTCTTTTCATAGACATAGGTTCCCTGCTCTGCCAATGCCTGCGTAATGTCCCGTTCTTCCTCATCCACGATCAGGATCGCCTGCCCATCCCGGTTTTCCACATTCACCTCAGGAATACTTAAAACTGTGATGGACTCGCCTTCGCTGGTAACCATTTCCTGGCGGTACTCATCTACCCGTACAACCGTTGCGATTTGTACAAATAGCTCCTGCACGGCCTCGGGGTTGGCTGCACCTACCCCCACCACCATCATAGCCACAGCGGCAGCCGCAATCAGAGCAGCCCGGAACGGGCGGCGAACCTTTTTCTCTTTGGCTTGTGTCATTACAATCATTTCCTCCAATTTGTCTTGTGGGACAGTCATCTTCCCACATGCTTCACGATAAACCTGCGGATCGAACATAATGAGATCCCTCCCCTTCTCCATCGTCAGAAAGCTCTTTACGCAGACGGGCCCTGGCCCTGAGCAGCCAGGTCTGCACCGTGGAGGGGTTGGCCCGGAGCGCAGCAGCTACCTCCGCCACCGAACACCCCTCATAATAATAGAGATAAACGGTCAGGCGGTATTTGGTCTCCAGACCCATGACCGCCCGCATGAGCTCGGCCCGCTGGCCATCCTCTGGCGCCGCCTGATCATGCCACTCCTCCAGCGGAACCGATGTGCGCCGCCAAAAGGAGCGTAAAAGCTTACGGCTTTCATTTACCGATACCCGCAAAAGCCAGTGCTTCAGATGCTCCTCGCTCTCGAATTCTTTGTCACATTCCAGCAATCTGAGCAGCACCGTCTGCATAATATCCTCAGCGTCCGCCTGATTCTTGACCGCATGATATGCGACCCGATAAATGGTATCGCCATAGGCCTGCGCCGCTTGTCGAAACGTTTCGTCTGTCACAGCTGCCACCTCCTTGGAACTCTTTTTGGAAAGGCCTTTCATCCAGTAATATCCATGACAGAAGCAAAAAATCCCACTCCTCTGTAAAAAATTTGAGCCGCCGAAACCCGGCGGCCCAAACGTTACGACAGCAAAATGCGGTCGTTGTCCAGATTTTTCCCTGCTCCCACTCGGAACTGCTCCAGCAGATCGTTCACTGTCATATGGCTTCGCTGCTCTCCCTGTACATCCAGAATAATATTTCCATTATCCATCATCAGGGTCCGGTTGCCCAGCTCCAGCGCCTGATGCATATTGTGGGTAACCATCAGGGTGGTGATGTGGTGCTCCGCCACCACGTCACGGGTGATGTTCAGCACCTTCTCTGCAGTAGCCGGGTCCAGCGCGGCGGTGTGCTCATCCAGCAAAAGCAGCTTTGGGGGAACCATGGTGGACATGAGCAGGGTAAGCGCCTGCCGCTGTCCGCCGGACAACAGCCCCACTGGCTGTTTCATCCGGTCCTCCAGTCCCATATCCAGCTTTGCCAGCTGATCCCGGAAAAAGGCCAGATCTTTTTTGGTAATACGGCTAAAGTAGGCGTGCTGGTTTTTGGCGGTACGAAGATAGGCCAGGGCCAGATTTTCCCCAATGGTCATATGAGGAGCGGTCCCCCGCATGGGGTCCTGAAACAGGCGGCCCATCTCCCGGCTGCGCCGGTATTCCGGCTTAAAGGTAATATCCTCTCCGGACAGCCGAATGGATCCCTCGTCCACATAAAATGCTCCGGCAATGGCATTGAACAGGGTGGATTTCCCTGCCCCGTTGGAACCCACAATGGTGACAAAATCTCCCGGCTCCAGGTGGAGGGACAGCCCGGACAACGCTTTTTTCTCGTTCACGGTACCTGGATTAAATGTTTTGGAGATGTTTTGGATATCCAGCATATCACTCCGCCCCCTTTCCGGCTCTGGCCGCTGCCTTTCTCCGCTGGAACGCAGCCCACTTTTTGATACTGGGCGCCGCAATGGCCAGGGCCACGATAATAGCGGTGACCAGCTTCATGGCCTCGATGGGGAACACCTTGGAGCTGAGGGCTACGGCATAAATTAACCGATAAATCATGCTGCCTACGAAAACAGACAGCGCCCCCCGGAGCATAGAACCCCGGCCCAGAACGGTCTCCCCGATAATCAGACAGGCCAGACCAATGACCACCATACCGGTTCCGATGTTCACGTTGGCACTGCGCTGCGCCTGGCCTACCAGAGCCCCAGACAGTCCCGTGAGGGCATTGGCCACACACAGGCCCACCGTAATGGTGAAGGTGGGATTGATGGAGGACGCCCGCACCATATCCCGATTGTCTCCCGTTGCCCGGATGGACAGGCCCAGTCTGGTTCCCAGAAACGCCACCAGCAGCAGAGCGGCAGCTACCGTGATCACTCCGGCCAGGATGATCTCATACCAGCTTCCTCCAATTCCCAGGTCCCGGAACATGTGAAAAATGGTTCTCTGCTTGATGAGGCTGGCATTGGAGGTCCAGCCCATCGCCATCAGGTTGACGGTATATAGACCTGTGTTGGTAATGATTCCTGCCAAAATGGAGGGGACTCCCAGCTTCGTTTGGAGCAGCGCAGTGACAAACCCAGCCGCCGCCGCACTGAGCATGGCCAGCGGGATGGCTAAAATAGGATGGCCTGCCGCACATACCGTTACAGACACCGCAGCCCCCAATGTAAAGGAACCGTCAGTGGTCAGATCCGCAATGTCCAGAATTCGGTAACTGAGAAACAGGGCCAGAGCCACCGGTGCATAGAGAAAGCCCAGCTCCAGAGCAGTCTGAATGATGTAGAGCATCGTCTTTTCTTCCTTTCAGGCCCATTCCCCCGGCTTGCGCCGGGGGAATGGCATTGTTCCTTCGTCTTTTCAATCACTCAGTTCTCGGTGGTAACCACTTCCACCACTTCGCCCATGTCGGAGAACACCGAATAGTCCAGGTTCATGGCAGCGGCAGTCTCCGTGTTGACGGTGATGATGCCGCCCTGGGACAGGTAGTAGTCCTCCTTGCCCTCCATACCATTGGTCAGCATTTCATAGGCCAGGTCCGCAGTCTCAGCACCCAGGAGTGTGTAATTCACGCCGCAGGTAGCAAAGGCACCGTTACGAACAAAGGAGTCGGCCCCGGTGTAGTGGGGAATCCCAGCCTCGATCAGATCGGGGGCGATAGCCAGCTCAGCAGATTGAATCTTGTTGTCCGTGGGGGTAAACACCGCGTCTACGCCAGCGGCAATCAGAGCGCCGGCAGCGGCCACCACCTCATCGTCACTGTTGGCGGTAAACTCCTCATAGGCAATGCCCTTGCCGTCCAAATACTCCTTGGCCTCCGCAATGGGGGTAACGGAGTTGGGCTCGGACAGAGAATAGAGCAGCCCCACCTTCTTCGTCTCCGGGTTCTGCGCCAGCATCATGTCCAGAATAAACGAGGTATTCAGGGCATCACAGGTACCGGTCACATAGTCAATGTCCAGCAGCTCCGCCTGAGCCGGGTCGCTGACTGCGGCGTAAATAACAGGGGTTTTGGTCTCCTCCGCGGCCACCGTCATCAGCTGGGCGGCGGTAGTAGCAATGGGAATGATGGCAGACACACCATCGGAAATCACCTGGGCACCAATCTGATTGAGCACCGTCTCATCCCCCTGGCCGGAGTAGACCTCGTACTCGATAGGGGTTCCCGTCTCCTTGGAAATCTCGTCCAGGCGGGCAACCACTGCGTTGCAAATCTCATCCAGAGAGGGATGGTCCATCTGCTTCACCACGGCAATCTTGAAGGCCGAATCCCCGGAAGCGGAGCCAGATCCGGAGGGGGCGGAAACAGCGGAGGAGCCGGAACTCTGGCTGCCTGCACCAGCGCAGGCACACAGGGAGAGGGTCATGGCCAGGGCGAGAGACAGGGACAGGACTTTCTTCATGGTGTTGTTCTTTTTCATAATAGTTACCTCCATTATTGGCCCATTTGGGCTTAATTTGGTTTGGGTGGGTGATGGAGGGGCCGCTGCCAACGGCCTGATTTGGAATAAAAAAACGCCCCTGTCCCCCACATGGGACAAGAGCTTTACTCCTGCGATACCACCCAAATTGATGTATAAAACATCCGCTCGCTTCACGCGCCATCACGCGTGCCCGATGGATAACGGGTGGGTCCCCGTCGGCATCTACTTGGTTGCCCGTTCAAGCCGCCCTCGAAAGTCCATTCACTCGGCCGCTCCCCGCCCTGATCCCACCACCCAGGGCTCTCTGAAGGTTTGCTGCACCGGCTACTAATCTTTCTCATAGGTTTCAATGCTGTTTGGTTGTTGGGGCTATTATAGTCGCTGTCTTTTCCCTTGTCAAGGCCTTTTTTTCATTTACTGTAAAAAAGATTTTCCAAATCTTAAATGCAAATCAAAAGGGCGGACTCCAAACGGAGTCCGCCCTGAGCGGTTTTAAACCACATCAAAGAGTAAAATTACTCGTTGATCTCGATAACCACGCTTTTCCTGCGGTGTGAAACACCGTGGAAATTACTCGTTGTTCTCGATAACTACGCTTTTCCTGCGGTGTGAAACACCGTGGAAATTACTCGTTGATCTCGATAACCACGCCGGAACCCACGGTGCGGCCACCCTCACGGATAGCGAAACGCAGGCCCTTCTCGATGGCGATGGGGGTGATCAGCTCCACGTCCATGTCGACGTTATCGCCGGGCATGCACATCTCAGTGCCCTCGGGCAGGGTGATGATGCCGGTCACGTCGGTGGTACGGAAGTAGAACTGAGGACGATAGTTGTTGAAGAAGGGGGTGTGACGGCCGCCCTCGTCCTTGGACAGGACGTAAACCTGGCCCTTGAACTTGGTGTGGGGGTGAATGGAGCCGGGCTTACACAGAACCTGGCCACGCTCGATGTCGGTCTTAGCGATACCACGCAGCAGGCAGCCAGCGTTATCACCGGCCTCGATGAAGTCCAGAGTCTTGCGGAACATCTCCATGGAGGTAACCACGGTGCTCTTCTTCTCGTCGGACAGACCCACGATCTCGACGGTCTCGCCAGCCTTCAGCACGCCACGCTCCACACGGCCGGTAGCAACGGTACCACGGCCAGAGATGGTGAACACGTCCTCGACGGGCATCAGGAAGGGCAGAGAATCATCGCGGGGAGGAGTGGGGATATAGTTGTCGACGGCGTCCATCAGCTCCTTGATGCAGGCGAAGTCGGGGTCGTCGGGGTTGTTGGACTCGTTGGTCAGAGCCAGCAGAGCGGAACCCTTGATGATGGGGATCTCGTCGCCGGGGAAGTCATAGCCGGACAGGGTCTCACGGACCTCCATCTCGACCAGCTCCAGCAGCTCCTCGTCATCAACCTGGTCGCACTTGTTCAGGAACACGACCATGGCGGGCACGCCGACCTGACGGGCCAGCAGGATGTGCTCCTTGGTCTGAGCCATGGGGCCGTCGGTAGCAGCGATAACCAGGATGGCGCCGTCCATCTGAGCAGCACCGGTGATCATGTTCTTGATATAGTCAGCGTGGCCCGGGCAGTCAACGTGGGCATAGTGACGGGCATCGGTCTCGTACTCCACGTGGGCGGTGTTGATGGTGATACCACGCTCGCGCTCCTCGGGAGCCTTGTCGATGCTGGAGTAGTCCTCGTACTGAGCCTGGCCCTTCATAGCCAGATACTTGGTGATAGCGGCGGTCAGAGTGGTCTTGCCGTGGTCCACGTGACCGATGGTGCCGATGTTAACATGGGGCTTGGTACGCTCGAATTTTGCCTTAGCCATTGGAATTTCCTCCTTATATTACAATTATGCTTTCAGAAAAGATAGGGCCGATGACATATCATAGGTATTTTATCCTATTCCTGTCATAATTGCAACCCTATTTTTCAAGAGACCTTCGTCAGATCAGTCCTGATTGCGGCCGCGCTCAGCAATGATCTTCTCAGCAATGCTCTTGGGGATCTCCACATAGCTGTGGGGCTCCATAGAGTACTGGCCGCGGCCCTGAGTGCTGGAACGCAGGTCAGTGGCATAGCCAAACATGTTGGCCAGAGGCACCAGAGCATCGATCTGAGTGGCGCCGGGACGGCTCTCCTGGCCCTGGATCTGGCCACGGCGGCTGTTCAGGTCGCCGATGACGTTGCCCAGATACTCGTCAGGAGCAATAACAGAAACCTTCATGATAGGCTCCAGCAGGATGGGGGTCGCCTTGCGGCAGGCCTCCTTAAAGGCCATGGAACCGGCGATCTTAAAGGCCATCTCAGAGGAGTCGACCTCGTGGTAAGAGCCGAAGGTCAGGTGGACCTTTACGTCCACCACAGGGTAACCGGCCAGAACACCGGCCTGCATGGCACCCTGGATACCAGCGTCGACCGCAGGGATATACTCCTTGGGGATGACACCGCCGGTGATCTCGTTGAGGAACTCATAGCCCTTGCCGGACTCGTTGGGCTCCACAGTGATGCGGACATGGCCGTACTGGCCCTTACCGCCGGACTGACGGGCATACTTGGTATCCTGCTCCACAGTCTGCTTGATGGTCTCCTTATAGGCGACCTGGGGAGCGCCCACATTGGCCTCCACCTTGTACTCACGCAGCAGACGGTCCACGATGATCTCCAGGTGGAGCTCGCCCATACCGGCGATGATGGTCTGACCAGTTTCCTCGTCGGTGTAGGTCTTAAAGGTGGGGTCCTCCTCAGCCAGCTTCATCAGGGCGATGCCCATCTTCTCCTGGCCGGCCTTGGTCTTGGGCTCGATGGCCACGCGGATTACGGGCTCGGGGAAGTCCATGGACTCCAGGATGATGGGGTGCTTCTCATCACACAGGGTATCGCCGGTGGTGGAGTTCTTCAGGCCGATGACGGCACAGATGTCGCCGGAATAGCAGCACTCGATGTCCTCGCGGTGGTTGGCATGCATCTGCAGAATGCGGCCAATGCGCTCCTTCTGCTTCTTGGTGGAGTTCAGCACGGAGGTGCCGGTGCTCAGCACGCCGGAGTAAACACGCACGAAGGACAGACGGCCCACATAGGGATCGGTAGCGATCTTGAAGGCCAGAGCGGCGAAGGGGCCATCATCCTGAGAGTGACGCTCCTCCTCTTCCTCGGTATCGGGGTTGACACCCTTGATTGCGGGGATATCAATGGGAGAGGGCATATAGTCCACGATGGCATCCAGCAGCTTCTGCACGCCCTTATTCTTGTAAGAGGTGCCGCAGACCACGGGAACCATCAGGTTGTCGATGGTGGCCCGGCGGATGGCCCGGCGGATCATATCCTGGGGAACTTCCTGCTCCTCCAGAACCAGCTCCATGATCTCCTCATCGATGTCGGCGCAGGCGTCCAGCAGCTTGGTGCGGTACTCCTGAGCCAGTTCCATCATATCCTCGGGAATGGGCTCCACACGCATGTCCTGGCCCAGGTCGTCGTAGTAAATGTCGGCGTCCATCTCCACCAGGTCGATGATTCCCTTAAAGGTCTCTTCCTTGCCGATGGGCAGCTGGATGGGCACTGCATTACACTTCAGACGGTCGTGGATCATGTCCAGAACATGATAGAAGTCGGCGCCCATGATGTCCATCTTGTTGACGTAGATCATGCGGGGGACCTTGTAGTCGTCAGCCTGACGCCACACAGTCTCGGACTGGGGCTCCACGCCACCCTTGGCGCACATGACGGTGACAGAACCGTCCAGCACGCGCAGGGAACGCTGGACCTCAACGGTAAAGTCCACGTGGCCCGGAGTGTCAATGATGTTCAGACGGGTCTGGGGGAACTGCTTCTTGGTTCCCTGCCAGTAACAGGTGGTAGCAGCGGAAGTGATGGTGATGCCGCGCTCCTGCTCCTGAGCCATCCAGTCCATGGTAGCGGTACCCTCGTGGGTCTCGCCGATCTTGTAGTTGACGCCGGTGTAGTACAGAATACGCTCGGTCGTGGTAGTCTTGCCCGCGTCAATGTGGGCCATGATACCAATGTTACGGGTATTCTCCAAAGAAACTTTTCTAGGCATACTTCGTCTCCTTCTGGATTACCAGCGGTAGTGTGCGAACGCCTTGTTGGACTCAGCCATCTTATGGGTGTCCTCACGCTTCTTCACGGCGGAACCGGTGTTGTTGGCGGCGTCCATGATCTCGCCAGCCAGACGCTCCTTCATGGTCTTCTCACCGCGGGCACGGGCGTAAGTGGTCAGCCAGCGCAGACCCAGGGTCTGACGGCGCTCGGGACGGACCTCGATAGGCACCTGGTAGGTGGCGCCGCCCACACGGCGAGCCTTAACCTCCAGGGAAGGCATGATGTTCTCCAGAGCCTGAGTGTAGACCTCCATGGGGTCCTTCTCAGTCTTCTCCTTGATGATGTCAAAGGCGCCGTAGACAACCTTCTGCGCCACGCCCTTCTTACCATCCAGCATGATGCTGTTGGTGAGCTTGGTAACCAGGACGGAGTTGTAAAGCGGATCGGGCAGAACCTCCCGCTTGGGTACATTTCCTCTTCTGGGCACTTTGCTTCCCTCCTTCTTATAAAATTAGAAATCATAGGTACTCGAAACAGTTTTGTTCCGTGTAATGCCTGTCCGAGGTCTGCCCATATAATATATAGGTAAACGCTCGGCAAGGCGGGTTTGCCTTGCGCAAACGCACAATGCAATTCAGTGTGAAATAATCTTACGGGGTAAAATTACTTCTTGCCGGCCTTGGGACGCTTGGCACCGTACTTGGAACGGGCCTGCATACGGCCGTTGACGCCCTGGGCATCCAGAGTGCCGCGGATGATGTGGTAACGCACGCCGGGCAGGTCCTTGACACGGCCGCCGCGGATCATGACCACAGAGTGCTCCTGCAGGTTGTGGCCCACACCGGGGATATAGGCAGTGACTTCCATGCCGTTGGTCAGCTTCACACGGGCGATCTTACGCAGAGCGGAGTTCGGCTTCTTAGGAGTGGAAGTACGAACAGCGGTGCAGACACCTCTCTTCTGGGGAGAGGGCAGATCGGTGCTCTTGTTCTTCAGAGTGTTCAGACCGTGCTGAAGAGCGGGGGAAGTGGACTTGTAGGCCACCTGAGCGCGGCCCTTGCGTACCAGCTGGTTAAAAGTAGGCATTAAATTTCCTCCTTTCTCAATTTCTGCCCCATGGGGGCGTAATATATTTTAACAAGATCAGGAACATTTATTCCTGATTCTGCTAAAACCGGAAAAAATCGGCGGATTATTTCAGCAGCGCTGCCACAGCGCTTCCTACGGCAATGCCGCAGGCACCGCCCAGGTCCTTCATGGTGGGCACCTGCTCCACAGGTACCTGTTGATTGACTGCCGCCTGGACCAGGGGCTGCAAGAGCCTGGGATCGGCGTCCATGGCCATGTAGAGCCGTGCTGCACGTCCGTCCTTTAAGGCGCGGCGCACCTGCTTGGCCCCCACCACCTTATTGGGTGTGCTGAGTTCCTGGATCATTTCGGCGCCCTCCTCCTCGTCCAATAGAGTCATCATCGGGTAAAAGGGCACACTGCCCCTACCACCGCAAGTTGAAATTATAGCATCTTCATGCCCTTGCGTCAAGGAAAATTCCCAGAAAATCTTTTAAATTTTCAAGTTTATTTCGCAACCGCAGGGATAATTCTGCGTCTTGATAGGTAAAGAGCCCCTTTCTTCACCCGACTTGTTGACATAAGGAGGAATTTCCATGAAACGTCTTGTTGCCCTGTTCCTGCTCTCTGGTCTGTGCCTGTCTCTGCTGGGAGGCTGCGCCGCTGCCTCTGCCGCGAAAGAACTATCCGCCCAGCCGGTGAAGCTCACCACCCAGGACCTGTCCCGCTATGATCCGGACGCACCAAAGTCCCACGCCGCTCTGTCTGATTTTGGCCTGGATCTTCTCAAGAATACGCGCCAGAAGGAAAGCACCCTGGTCTCTCCCCTGTCTATCTCCATAGCTCTGGCCATGGCGGCAAATGGAGCGGATGGAGATACTTTGGAAGAATTCCAGCAGGTGCTGGGAGACGGCCTGCCCCTGGAATCTATCAACGCGGCCTTCGCATCACTCATGTGGGTTTATTCCGATGGCCTGGGAGGCTCCACCAAGTGCTCCATTGCCAACAGTCTCTGGGTAGACCCGGAGGGGCAGGTTCGGGAGGATTTTATCGGCAAGTGTGCAGGTCTCTTTGAGGCCCAGATCTTTCAGGGTGACCTGTCCGCCCCCGGTATTGTCAAAGACCTCAACGGCTGGGTGTCACAGCATACAAATAAAATGATCCCCCAGATTATTTCACAGCCCTTTGACAAAAACACCGCCGCTCTTCTGGTCAATGCCCTGTATCTGAAGAACACCTGGGCCACTGAATTTGACCCTCAGGACACCGCTCCTCGGGACTTTACCCACGGGGACGGCTCCACAGAGCGGCTGCACTACCTGAATCACTTCTCCCTGTCCTTCCCCTATCTCTCCAACGAAACCTGTGAAGGCGCTATCCTCCCCTATGACGACGGACGGCTGGGCTTTTTTGCCCTGATGCCAAAGCTCTCCCCCGATGCGCCGGACTTTGATACGTGGCTGGCAGAGCTGAAGGGCACAGAACTTGCTTCCCTCATTCTATCTGGGGAGGACGCAAAATTTCTCCGTCTGAGCCTGCCTAAATTTGAGCAGGAATGGAGCGGGGAACTCCAGGACATATTGCCCGGTATGGGGCTGGAATGTGCCTTTGACCCGGATACCGCCGATTTCTCCCTGCTGGGAGACAACCCCTACGGATATTATCTCTCCCAGGTCATCCACGCCGCCAAAATGGAAGTCAATGAAAAAGGCACCGAGGCAGCGGCGGCCACGGTAGCCGCCGCAGGAAGCGGCTCGGCCGCTCCGCCTGAGGACGGGATCATCCTGGTGTTTGACCGCCCCTTCCTCTACGGCATCGTGGATCTGCAAAACGGCATCCCGCTGTTTCTGGGTACCTTTGAATAGTCTCTCCTTTGCCACGGCATACTAGGAGAACTCTATTTTAAAGGAGGGATCCCTATGACTGCCCATGTAAATGGGAGCTGCATTGGCTGCGGCCTGTGCGCCAACATGTGCGGCGGAGTGTTCACCATGACCGACGAGGGGGTGGCCGCCGCCCGCGATGAAATCTTCCCGGAGCAGGAGCCCCAGGTGCAGGAGGCGGCGGAGAGCTGCCCTGTCCACGCCATTGAACTCAGCTAAGAAAAAACAAAGCGGCCCGCCGTCTGGCGGGCCGCTTCTGATTTTACAGTTGGAGAAAACACGTTCTGTTTAGACTTCCTGCTCCTGGTTGCTGCTCTCCAGCACCATCTCTCCCAGGTCGGACAGGTCCAGCTCCAGGCCGCCCAGCTCGTCCTCGTCCTCCTCATCCCGGTCCATCCGGGGAGCGGACTCGGCAGCAGCGGACTGCTGGCCCACAAGGTTGCCCTCATCGTCGATCATGTCCTCCTTGCGGTACTGGGCAAGGCCGGAACCGGCGGGGATCAGCTTACCGATGATGACGTTCTCCTTCAGGCCCTGGAGGTGGTCCACCTTGCCCTTGATCGCGGCCTCGGTGAGCACCTTGGTGGTCTCCTGGAAGGAGGCGGCGGACAGGAAGGACTCGGTGGCCAGAGAGGCCTTGGTGATACCCATGAGCAGACGGGTGCAGGTGGGCAGGCGCAGCTCCTCGCCCATCTCACTCTTCTCACCGGCCGCAATACGGTCCTTGACGGCCTGCTCGGCATCCAGGAACTCGATGATGTCAACGGTGGAACCGGACAGCAGGGTGGAATCCCCGGCATCCTCCACGCGGACCTTGCGCATCATCTGACGGACAATGACCTCGATGTGCTTATCGTTGGTATCAACGCCCTGCTGACGGTACACCTTCTGAACCTCGCGGATCAGGTAGTTGTGACAGTCGGACAGGCCGCGGATACGCAGCACCTCGTGGGGAGACAGGGCACCTTCAGTGAGCTGGAAGCCCTTTTCCACCATATCGCCGTGCTTGACCTTGATGCCCGCGGAGTAAGGCAGGGCATAGGTGACCACTTCGCCGTCGTCGGCGGTGATGGTCAGGTTGCACATGACGTTGCGCTTGGTCTCCTCGATGGTCACCCGGCCGCCGATCTCGGCCAGCTGGGCCATCTTCTTGGGCTTGCGGGCCTCGAACAGCTCTTCAACACGGGGAAGACCCTGGGTGATGTCGCCGCCGGCCACGCCGCCGGTGTGGAAGGTACGCATGGTCAGCTGGGTACCAGGCTCGCCGATGGACTGGGCGGCAATGATACCAACGGCCTCGCCGGCGCCCACAGGCTCGCCGATGGCCAGGTTGATGCCGTAGCACTTGGCGCACACACCGCTGCGGGCGCGGCAGGTGAGCACGGAGCGGATCTTCACCGCGTGGATGCCATGGGCCTCCAGCGTGGCGGCGTCATCCTTGCGCAGCATGGTGTCGCGGGTGAAGAGAACCTCGCCGGTGGCGGGATCCACAATGTCGGCAGTGGGATAACGGCCATGGACACGCTCGGCGAAGGTCTCGATGACCTGGCCGTGCTCTTCGATCTCGCTGACCTCGATGCCGTCGTCGGTGCCGCAGTCGTCCTCGCGGATGATGACCTCCTGGGACACGTCCACCAGACGGCGGGTCAGGTAACCAGAGTCGGCGGTACGCAGAGCGGTATCGGCCATGCCCTTTCGGGCACCTCTGGAGGAGATGAAGTACTCCAGAACGGACAGACCTTCACGGAAGTTGGCCTTGATGGGGATCTCGATGGTACGGCCGGCGGTATCGGCCATCAGGCCACGCATACCAGCCAGCTGACGGATCTGAGCCATAGAACCACGGGCGCCGGAGTCCGCCATCATGAAGATGGGGTTGTACTGGTCCATGGATTCCTGGAGGGCGTCGGTCACGTCCTTGGTGGTCTTTTCCCAGGCGGAGACGGACAGGCGGTAGCGCTCGTCGTTGGTAATGAGACCGCGGCGGTACTGCCGGTCAATCTTAATGATCTCCTGCTCAGTGGCGCGGATCAGGTCATACTTCTTGGCAGGCACGGTCATGTCGGCGATGGCGACGGTCAGGGAGCCCAGGGTGGAGTAGTGATAACCCAGGTCCTTGATGGCGTCCAGCACACCGGCGGCAATGGTGAAGCCGTGGCGGGTGATACACTTGTCGATGATCTTGCCCAGCTGCTTCTTACCCACTACGAAGTTGATTTCGGGGTCGAACATGGTCTCAGGGTTGGTGCGGTCCACAAAGCCCAGGTCCTGGGGAATGGCCTCATTGTAAATGAGGCGGCCCACGGTGGTCTCCACCAGCTTGTGCTGCATGACACCGTCGATCTCCCGGAACATCCGCACCCGGATGGGGGTGTGGAGGGTGACCACGCCGGCATCATAGGCCAGCATGGCCTCGTCCTTGTCGGCAAAGGCGTGGTTCACATCCCGCTCCTCACGGACATAGGTGAGGTAGTAGGCACCCAGGATCATATCCTGAGAGGGGATGGTGACAGGACCGCCGTCCTGAGGACGCAGCAGGTTGTTGGCGGAGAGCATGAGCACACGGGCCTCGGTCTGCGCCTCGGCGGACAGGGGGACGTGAACGGCCATCTGGTCGCCGTCGAAGTCGGCGTTAAAAGCGGTACACACCAGGGGGTGCAGCTTGATAGCGCGGCCTTCCACCAGCACGGGCTCGAAGGCCTGGATACCCAGACGGTGCAGGGTAGGCGCGCGGTTGAGCATAACGGGGTGATCCTTGATGACAAACTCCAGAGCGTCCCAAACGGCACCCTCGCCCTTCTCTACCATCTTCTTGGCAGCCTTGATGTTGTTAGCCAGGCCGTCGTCCACCAGCTTCTTCATGACAAAGGGGCGGAACAGCTCGATGGCCATCTCCTTGGGCAGACCACACTGATAGATCTTCAGGGAGGGGCCAACCACGATAACGCTGCGGCCGGAGTAGTCAACACGCTTACCCAGCAGGTTCTGACGGAAGCGGCCCTGCTTACCCTTGAGCATGTCGGACAGGGACTTCAGCGCCCGGTTGTTGGCGCCGGTGACGGCGCGGCCCCGGCGGCCGTTGTCGATGAGGGCGTCCACAGCCTCCTGGAGCATGCGCTTCTCGTTGCGGACAATGATATCAGGAGCCTTCAGCTGGATGAGGCGCTTAAGACGGTTGTTGCGGTTGATGACCCGGCGGTAGAGGTCGTTGAGGTCGGAGGAGGCGTAACGGCCGCCGTCCAGGGGAACCATGGGCCGGATCTCAGGAGGAATGACCGGCAGCACGTCAATGATCATCCACTCAGGCTTGTTGCCGGAGAGACGGAAGGCATCCACGACCTCCAGACGCTTGACGATGCGGGCCTTCTTCTGGCCGGAGGCATCCTTCAGCTCACGGCGCAGCTGCTCGCTCAGCTCCTCCAGGTCGATCTGCTGCAGCAGCTTCTTCACAGCCTCGGCGCCCATGCCGGCGTCAAAGTCGTCCTCATACTTCTCCCGCATGTCCCGGTATTCCTTCTCCGAGAGGATCTGGTTGCGGGACAGGGGGGTAAAGCCGGGGTCAATGACGATATAGGCGGCAAAGTAGAGGACCTTCTCCAGGATCCGGGGGCTGATGTCCAGCAGCAGACCCATGCGAGAGGGAATGCCCTTGAAGTACCAGATGTGAGAAACCGGAGCGGCCAGCTCGATGTGGCCCATGCGCTCGCGGCGGACCTTGGCCTTGGTGATCTCCACGCCGCAGCGGTCACACACCTTGCCCTTGTAGCGGATCTTCTTGTACTTGCCGCAGTTACACTCCCAGTCCTTGGTGGGGCCAAAGATCTTTTCGCAGAACAGGCCGTCCTTCTCGGGCTTCAGAGTGCGGTAGTTAATGGTCTCAGGGCGCTTGACCTCGCCGAAGGACCACTCGCGGATCTGCTCGGGGGAGGCGATGCCAATTCGGATGGCGTCAAACTCAGCGTAACTCATTGTAAAATCTCCTCCCTTTCTTAGTTATAATCGTCTTCCGAGGCAAACATGGTCTCGTCGGAGTCTTCTTCGGTTGCCTCGATGGTCAGATCGTCGTCGTCGCTCTCGCCCTTGAAGGTGAAACCGCCGGCGGAAGCGAAATCGGCATCGCTCTGGTAGCCGAAGTCGTCGTCCCGGTCGTAGTAGTCGTCCCGGACGGGCTGGTAACCGTCATCGTCGTCGTCCTTCAGCTCGATCTCGTTGCCCTGCTCATCCAGCACCCGGATGTCCAGACACAGAGACTGCAGCTCCTTGATCAAAACCTTAAAGGACTCGGGCACGCCGGGCTTAGGCACATTCAGGCCCTTGACAATGGCCTCGTAGGTCTTCACACGGCCGGTGACGTCGTCGGACTTGACGGTCAGAATCTCCTGCAGGGTATAGGCGGCGCCGTAGGCCTCCAGAGCCCACACCTCCATCTCACCGAAACGCTGGCCGCCGAACTGAGCCTTGCCACCCAGAGGCTGCTGGGTGACCAGGGAGTAGGGGCCGGTGGCACGGGCGTGGATCTTATCATCCACCAGGTGGTGCAGCTTCAGGAAGTACACATAACCCACAGTGACCGGGTTATCAAAGCGCCGGCCGGTGCGGCCGTCATAGAGCCAGTTCTTGCCGTCCACCAGGCGCAGCAGTCCCTCCTGCTGCCAGGCGGAAACCTGCTTGTCGTCGGCCATCTCCTCGGCCGTGAGGGCGCGCATACCGCCCTCCTGGCTCTCGTCGGCCAGATAGAGCTGCTTGCCGATGAGGGGCTCATCCCGGCCTACTTCACGGGCAAGGCCGGCCATCTTCAGGCACTCCTGGATGTCTTCCTCGGTGGCGCCGTTGAAGATGGGGGTAGCCACCTTCCAGCCCAGGGTCTTGGCAGCGTAGCCCAAGTGGACCTCCAGCACCTGACCGATGTTCATACGGGAAGGCACGCCCAGGGGGTTCAGCACGATGTCCAGGGGAGTACCATCGGGCAGGAAGGGCATATCCTCCTGGGGCAGAATGCGGGACACAACACCCTTGTTACCGTGGCGGCCGGCCATCTTGTCGCCCACGGAGATCTTACGCTTCTGGGCGATATAGACGCGAACCACCTGGTTGACGCCCGGACCCAGCTCGTCGCCGTCCTCGCGGGTGAAGACCTTCACGTCCACCACGATACCGGCCTCGCCGTGGGGCACCTTCAGGGAGGTGTCACGGACCTCACGGGCCTTCTCACCGAAGATGGCCCGCAGCAGCTTCTCCTCCGCGGTGGCCTCGGCCTCGCCCTTGGGGGTGACCTTACCAACCAGGTAATCACCGGCGCGGATCTCGGCGCCTACACGGATGATGCCGTGCTCGTCCAGATCCTTCAGAGCATCCTCGCCCACGTTGGGGATGTCGCGGGTGATGGTCTCGGGGCCCAGCTTGGTGTCGCGGGCCTCGGTCTCATACTCCTCGATGTGGATGGAGGTAAACACGTCATCCCGGACGATGCGCTCGTTGAGCAGGATGGCGTCCTCGTAGTTGTAACCTTCCCAGGTCATAAAGCCCATGAGAATGTTCCGGCCCAGGGCGATCTCGCCATGGTCGGTGGAGGGGCCGTCAGCCAGCACGTCCTGGAACTCCACCCGCTGTCCGGCCTCCACAATGGGACGCTGGTTGATACAGGTGGTATGGTTGGAACGCAGGTACTTGGTCAGGCGGTACTCCTTGGTCTCGCCGTTGTCATAGGCCACGGTGATGTACCGGGCGGACACACGGGTGACGGTACCGGGACCCTCGGCCAGAATGGCGACCTCGGAGTCGATGCAGTTCTTGTGCTCCTGGCCGGTGGCCACGATGGGGGCCTCGGGCCGCAGCAGAGGCACGGCCTGACGCTGCATGTTGGCGCCCATCAGAGCACGGTTAGCGTCGTCGTTCTGGAGGAAGGGGATCATGGCGGTAGCCACGGACACCATCATCTTGGGAGAAACGTCCACATAGTCCACCTGACGGCGGTCCACGGAAATGGTCTCATTGCGGTGGCGGCAGGTGATACGCTCGTTGACAAAGCAGCCGTTCTCGTCCAGAGGCTCAGTGGCCTGGCCGATGGTGTACTCGTCCTCCACATCGGCGGTCATATACTCAATCTGGTCGGTGACCTTGCCGGTCTCCTTGTCCACCTTCCGGTAGGGGGCCTCGATAAAGCCGAAGCGGTTGATGCGGGCATAGGAGGCCAGGTAGGAAATCAGGCCGATGTTGGGACCTTCAGGGGTCTCAATGGGACACAGACGGCCATAGTGAGAGTAGTGTACGTCACGGACATCGAAGGAAGCCCGGTCACGGCTCAGACCGCCGGGGCCCAGAGCGGACAGACGGCGCTTGTGGGTCAGCTCAGCCAGCGGGTTGGTCTGGTCCATGAACTGGCTCAGAGGGCTGGAGCCGAAGAACTCCTTGATGGCAGCGGTGACAGGACGGATATTGATGAGGCTCTGGGGGGTGACCACATCCAGGTCCTGGGTGGTCATACGCTCCCGAATGACACGCTCCATACGGGAAAAGCCGATGCGGAACTGGTTCTGGATCAGCTCGCCCACACAGCGCAGGCGGCGGTTGCCCAGGTGGTCAATGTCATCGGGGGTGCCCACGCCGTGAGCCAGGCAGTTGAGGTAGTTGATGGAGGCCATGATGTCCTCCACGGTGATGTGCTTGGGAATGAGGTCATCCAGGTGCTCCCGGATGGCGTCCTTCAGCTCCTCCCCGGAGAACTGGTCCAGCAGGGAGCACAGGGCCGGGAAGAACACCATCTCATCCACGCCCACCTCGGCGGGATCAAAGTCCACAAAGTCCTCCAGATGGACCATGTTGTTGGAGAATACCTTGACGAGCTTGCCGTCCACATCCAGGATCGCCTCATTGACACCCCGGTTGTCCAGCTCTTTGGCGCGCTCACGGGTGAGGGTCTCGCCGGCCTCGGCGATGATCTCGCCGGTGCGGGGGTCAGCCACGGGCTGGGCCAGCTTGTGGCCGGACAGGCGGTTCCACAGGGCCATCTTCTTGTTGAACTTATAGCGGCCCACCATGCTCAGGTCGTACCGGCGGGGATCAAAGAAGGTAGCCTCCAGCAGGGTCTTGGAGGAATCCACCGTGGGGGGCTCGCCGGGACGCAGCTTGCGGTAGATCTCCAGCAGGGCTTCCTCATAGCTCTTGCAGGCGTCCTTCTCCAGGGTGGCCAGGATGCGCTCATCCTCGCCGAACAGCTCGATGATCTCCGCATCGGTGCGGGGACCCAGGGCACGGATCAGGCAGGTGATGGGCAGCTTACGGTTCTTATCAATGCGCACATAGAAGATGTCGCTGAGGTCGGTCTCATACTCCAGCCAGGCGCCCCGGTAGGGGATCACGGTGGTGGCAAAGGTCAGGTTGTCCGCCTTATCCGCGGTACGGGAGTAGTACATACCGGGGGAACGGACGATCTGGGAGACGATGACACGCTCAGCGCCGTTAATGACAAAGGTGCCGGCCTGGGTCATAATGGGGAAATCTCCCATGAAGATCTCCTGCTCGTTGATCTGGTTGTTCTGGGTGTTGCGCAGCTGCACCTTTACCTTGATGGGGGCGGCGTAGGTGGCGTCTCTGGCCTTGCACTCCTCCACATCGTACTTGGGCTTCTCATCCATGGAGAAGTCTTCAAAGGTCAGCTCCAGGTTGCCGGCGTAGTCCACAATGGCGCCGACGTCCTTGAAGACCTCCCGCAGGCCGGTCTCCAAAAACCACTGATAGGAAGTTTTCTGGACCTCCAGCAGGTTGGGCATCTCCAGAATCTCCTGGTACCGGGCAAAACTCTTTCGCGGGGTCTTGCCATACATTACATCCTTAACGACCATGCTAAAAAATCCACTCGCTTTCTTCTGAATTCACGGTTGGTTCTTACGTTTCCTCGCCGGATGTCAGGAAAAACGGGGGATTTGCCGTCATTGTGCACAATTTCGGCGGTTCCTCGTCTTTCCGCACACCCGGCCATGTGGGCGTTTTATTCGGCTCTTGTCTTGCCTTTTCGCCGGGGACATGTTAGACTAGCGATACAAATCATGGGAGAGTATTCACTCTCTTTGCGGATACGAAAGCATTTTATTTTAACATGTATGGGATGGGTTGTCAAGGCCCATCCCATTTTTTCATGTGCTGCTTCCTAAAATTTTCCTTAAATTTATATTACATTTTCTTTACAAAATGATTTGACATCTCCGGGCAGATATGTTACAATTCGGTTACAAGTTTTGTAATCACTTCGTTAGGAGGACTCCCATGTCAGCAGAAAACATTCCTCTTTCCTATAAGGGTCATCCCCTGCGCCGCAAGGGAAACCTCATCTATTACGGGACCATGGCCGAAAAGTATATTATCATGCTTCAGGTGCTCTCCACCAAGCAGCAGGGCGACCTTCCTGTCGCCGACAAGGTTTCCGTACAGCTCCAGCTCACTGATCCCGACCTGAAGAGCCGGGACCGGGTCGTTAAGAAAAGTGAAAAGGACAGCCTGTACGCCGCCATGGATGTGGCCTCCGTCTGGCTGGAACGGGCTTTGAGCGGAAAGTAAGCCGCTCCCACACCATCCACCCCACCTATACAGAGATAAAAGGAGGACAACCCACCATGCACGTTCCTTGCTGTGCCGCTCGTATGGCCGTCAGTCTGCTTCTGGCCGGTACTATGATCACCCCGGCTTTTGCCGTTTCCGGTACTGTCAACACCGAAGGCTCCAGCCTCCGCGTCCGCTCTCAGGCCGATACCACCGGCTCCGTTCTCGCCCAGCTGCCCCACGGCACCACGGTTGAGGTCCTGAGCAGTGTGGAGAACGGCTGGTATCAGATCCATGTGGATAACACCACCGGCTATGTCTCCGGTGATTATCTGCTGGTGGACGCCGCCGAAGCCGCCTCCCTCCCCGTAGAGGCCGAGCCCACCTATATTCAGGTCACCGTCTCCGTCCTGAATGTCCGTTCCGGCCCCGGCACCGACTATGATAAGGTCGGCACCGTCCGCTCCGGCCAGGTCCTCCAGGCTGTGGAGGAAAACGGGTGGTACAAGGTTGACTCCGGTTACGTCAGCGCTGAGTATGTCAAAGAGGTAGACGCCTCCGCGGCTTCCCAGGCCGGCAAGGGACAGGAAATTGCAAACTACGCCCTCCAGTTTGTGGGTTATCCCTACGTATACGGCGGCAGCTCCCCCAAGGGCTTTGACTGCTCCGGCCTGACCAGCTATGTATATTCCCAGTTCGGCTACAGCATTAACCGCACCGCTTCTAACCAGCTCAGCAACGGGATGTCTGTGGAAAAGAGCCAGCTTCAGCCTGGCGATCTGGTATTCTTCCGTCAGAACGGCTCCACCAAGGCCGCTTCCCATGTAGGTGTTTACATCGGCAACAACCAGTACGTGCATGCCTCCACTCCCGGCGTAGGTGTGATCATCAGCGATCTGAACGATCCCTACATTTCCTCCGGTTACGTGGGTGCCCGGCGCATTGTGTGACATAAGTAAAAAACAAGCTCCTGAAGCAGTTGCTTCAGGAGCTTGTTCTTTATCCCCGATGACCCCAAAGAAATAGGCGGGTGAGGTTTTCCCTCACCCGCCTATGCCTTATTTCTTGATTTCAGGATGTGCACCCTCGGTGTTGAGATAAGCGGCGCTTCCGCTTCCCTTCACCTTAGCGTAAGCGCGCTTCCTTACATATAGGAAGAATCCAAGGTGAACCGCCCCGGTAATCGCCCAGGTAATGGGGTAAGAAATGTACAGGCTGGCAGGGGTGGTGTAAATGGGGAACACCGTGGCTACCCACACAAGGCGCAGCCCGCACGCCCCTACCAGGGAAGCGATCATGGGGATCACCGAATAGCCCAGACCTCTCAGCACACCCACCAGCGTATCCATAATACCGCAGATGAAGTAAAAGCGTGCAATAAAGCCAAGTCGGATCACTGCCTGGGCAATGACATCATCCTCGCCCGCCTGAACGTAAAAACCCGCCAAAACATCACCGAAGTAATAGGCCAGGTTTCCCAGCACCAGCCCAGTGGCCACCACAAAGATCAGGCACTGTTTCGCCACCCGGTCCACCCGGTCACATTTGCCCGCGCCGTAGTTTTGTCCCACAAAGGTGATGGCCGACTGGTAAAAGGCGTTCATAGCGGCGTAGACAAAACTCTCAATATTCGCTGCCGCCGACGACCCCGCCACCAGCACCGGATCGTCAAAGGAATTCAGAGAAGACTGGATCACCACATTGGACAGGGCAAAGACCACACCCTGAAATCCTGCGGGCAAGCCAACCTGGAAAATCCGCATGACCACCAGCTTTTGCAGCCTCAGCTCCTTCAGCTCCAGATGGAGCGGCCCCTGCTCCCGCATAAGGCACCGCATTACCAAAATAGCGGAAATATACTGGGAGATGATGGTGGCCAGGGCCACACCAGCCACATCCATGTTAAAGACAATGACCAGGATCAGGTTCAGGATCACATTGACGATTCCGGCAAACAGCAGATAGTAGAGGGGCCGTTGGGTATCTCCCTGAGCCCGCAAGACCGCCGCGCCGAAGTTATAAACCATATTGGCCGGCATTCCGAAGAAATAAATCCGCAGGTAGATGGTGGCCAAATCAATCACGTCAGTGGGAGAGGACATCCACTCCAGCAGCTGCCGGACCATGATGACGCCAAAAACCATCATGGCCACGCCGCTGATCAGCGCCAGGGTAATGGTCGTGTGCACATCCTTTTGGACCCGGTCATTGCGCCCGGCACCCAGGTCCCGAGCCACTACTACATTGGCGCCCACCGACAAGCCCACAAACAGGTTAATGAGCAGATTGATGAGGGACGTATTGGACCCCACTGCCGCCAGCGCTTCTTTTCCGGCAAATTTACCTACCACCACCACATCCGCGGCGTTAAACAAAAGCTGCAGCAGACTGGATGCAATCAACGGTACCGCGAACAGCAGGATTTTACTGGCCAGCGGGCCGCTGCACATATCAATGTGATATTGCTTCTTCACCCTCATCTCTCCCTTCCATGCAGGCTCAAAGCTATGCCAAATCAGCCGATTCCCTTAAACACAAACCCCAGAATAACCACCAGAATGGTCAAAGGAACATAGATATATTTGCCCACCGGGCCAAACCATTTGCTTAAAGGCTTATCCCTGCCGCACTCCAGTTCGCCCCGCAGCTTCTTCCAACCCAGGACATAGTAAATGGAAATTGCACCCAGCACAGCTCCGATGGGCACCACCACAATGGTAATAAAGTCCATCCACGCTCCCACACGGGCCTCCGCTTCCATAAAGATGCCAACGCCCAGGGTCAGTGCGGAGCAGATCAGCACAGCCGCCTTCCGCCCCAGCTTAAAGTGGCTCTGCCAACTCTCCGCCACTGCCTCAAACATATTGATGAGGGAGGTAAGGCCGGCAAACATCACCGAAACAAAGAAAAATACCGCAAAGAGCTGGCCCATAGGCATCTGCTGGAACACCGTGGGCAGCGTAACGAACATCAAAGAGGGGCCCCGAGCCACATCCAGGTCATATGCAAAGACCGCGGGCATAATGGCAAGCGCCGCCAATACAGCCGCCATGGTATCAAAAATAGCGGTACGGATAGATGCCTTGGGAATATCTGCGTTTTTGTCCAAATACGCCCCATAGACAATCATGCCCGAACCAGTGATGGATAGGGAGAAGAACGCCTGCCCCATAGCCATGACCCAGGTGTAGGGCTCCAGCAGCTTTGACCAGTCGGGGATCAGCAAAAAGCGGTACCCCTCCCCCGCTCCAGACAGGGTAGCCACCCAAACAGCCAGGAGCAGAAACAGCACATAGAACAGCGGCATGAGCACTTTGCTCACCTTTTCAATGCCGGCGGTCACGCCGAACATCAGCACCAGACAGACCAGGAGCACTACCACCGTATGCCACAGGGGGTTACCAAAATCCACAGCAGCCGCCTGGAAAAATTCCGAAGGGTCAGACTGGAGCAGCACTCCAGACAAAGAACCCGCCAGACTGTTGAGCACCCAGCCCATGATGACGGCGTAACCAATGGCAATGCCCAGCGAGCCCATCAAAGGGACCCAGCTGATGATGCCGCCCAGGCGCTTCAGCTTCGGATCGCGCTCCTGAAAGCAGCGCTCATAGGCGCCGATGGTACCTGTTCCAGCCAAACGTCCAATGCCAAACTCGGCGGAAAGGCCCACCCAGCCAAACAGGAATACAAATAAAAGGTAGGGAATGAAAAACGCCGCGCCGCCATATTCTCCCAGGCGGTAGGGGAACATCCAGATATTTCCCAACCCCACCGCAGAGCCTACACAGGCAATGATAAAGCCCACCGAGGAGCTAAAACCCCCGTTTCGATGCACGCCGGGGGTTTTCTTTTGGTTCGCCATAGACAATCTCTCTCCATTCTCACATTCCAGATACGCAAGTATCCATAGTAAATCAGTTTATTTTAGCACAATCCCATACTTCTGTCCAGTCGGGAAGCGGATGTGCCGCCGGCTACACCCATCCGCCGGAGCACATATCCCTGGAACAAGCTCATCTTTTTATCCCTCTCGTCTGAGCAAAACAACCGTCTCTACGTGGCTCGATTGCTCCAGATTGATGTCAAAAGTCCGCCGGATTGAGCCGTTCGTTCGCGGGAATATATCAAAGACTTTTTTGACCTCAAAATAGCCATTTTTCGACCACGCTCGTATGCGGAAACAGGTCGATGTGGTTGTCCCTACTTATAATATAGAACCGGGCAAATTTGCCGACCGTCTCAAGACTACGCTCTGAGGGAACAAGTCCGAAATCCTATCCACTCGACCTTAGAGATTTTATACATCTGGTTTTTCGCCAAATTCAAATCTTGCTTTTCCTGCTGCAATAGCAGCAACAGCGACTTCCTCTTCTGTCCTATCTGGAACAACCCATAATCCCTTCATAAACCGAGAATAGTATTCTTCTTCAATGAGTTCTTTAGGTGCCTGAATGCGATAATTATCTGGATACTTATCTGAAGGCCATTCCCATACATACTCCAAAATTCCAGAAAAATCTCCAGTACGAACGGCGCATAAGTTCGGTGATCCAATAAGGACTGAAAACTTGATGTTCTCATTATCAAGCCTACGACAGAATTCTTCACACTTTTTTATTTCGCCCAAGCTCAACGGTTTGCCCTTGATTTCAAACCACCTATTTAAGTTTGGAATATAAAAGTCCGGAAGATATCTGGTTCCATCCATTTCGAATCCTTCGATTTCATATTCGTAAGTTAGACCGACTGCATTGAAAAAGACTGCCCAGCGAGCTTCAAGTCGACTACGAAATCGGTGTCCGTCATATTCTGTTTCAATTGCTTTTATATCATTACTCACGGACAACTAAGCCTCCTTCTTCAAATACAACACCATTACCATTATTCATGTCTTACAAGAACTCTCTTAGTGTCCTTGTATTTTTCACGCAATGATGGGATGTTGATATCAGTACCTAATACTTCACGAACGACGCCCCATAGACCATCTTTTTCATCCGGGAAGCTATCCATATACTGGTTAAACGGGAGTTCCATCACAAACTTTGCCTGATCCTCGATGCCTCTGCCCGGAACACCATAATCCAATATAGGAGGCAACCCTGTTTTGATGTCTTTACCAAAAACAATAACTCCTGATGCCGGTGCGCCTCCAAGCAAGGTCATGCTTATCGCAAGATCAATCATTTTATCATCAAGGCTAATCCATGAGTGATCAAAGTACAAACCTTGCCCAAGAACCTCACCTATGCACAGATCTGGTGTATATCCAATTTCTGTTAGGCAGACATATAATGCCGCGCATGTGGCGTGGCAAGCACCCCACCATTGTTTCCTCTCCATATACCGATACATGCTCGACAGCACATCTCCGATGTCTTCTTTGTATCCCCTCTCCCTAACAGCTTCTCTTATGCGGTCAGGAATACTCATTGTTTCCTTTCGGAGACAGCAATTCTTATATTTCTTTCCGCTTCCACATGGACACGGATCATTTCTTCCTATTTTCATCATGCGCCCCTTCTTTATTGTTTTATAAACGGCACAATCACATCGTAGAACTTCTTCGTCCAATCAGCGTGAAAGTTAGCCATCTGGAGCCAATCGGTCTCATTCTCGATGCTGACGTTATTCAGCTGAATGAATACCTTGGACGATTTAATGTCGTCGCCACGATTCCACTGAAGCGTCGTACCCAGTGCAGATTCTATTTCTGCTTTATGTGTATACAAGCTATCGAAGGCATCCTTGTTTTCTTGCTTATTGCCTCTGCCAAATACGACTTCTGCCCGCGCTGCATCAAAGTTTGCTACGCAGCAAAGATAAAAGCCACCTAAGCCACACTTTATCTTCGCCTCTCCGAACATTCCGAATCCGCAGGTTTATCTCCGGATGATGACAGATATAGAGGCTGGTGATGATAGCAAACTGGCAATTACATACTCACCGGTCGTTCAGGTGAAGTTCCTTGTAGACCTGAAGAATCACGAAATTCAGGTTTATAACGAGCATACCCCAGTTCTTAATCGCCTGTCGTGTGCAGTGTTCCAGATTTCTTCTGACACAATCGCTTCATGAATACCATCATACAGCATATAGGAATCCTGCTTGACGATATGGTAAGCATTGCGTTTGCCGGGGATTTTCTCATTTTTCCGTCTGCCATAAGCAAGTTTTCCGCAATAAACTGGATTATCCAAAACGCCCTTGATGAATGACGCTGCAAACGCATTTACCAGGACCTGCAATTCCCGTAGTTTCTTGCTCTCTTTCCAAATCAGGCTGGCCTGTGCTGATTGCTGGCGGTATTCCTGTTCCAATTGACTCATTTCATTCTTCCAAACATCTACCGGTGGTTCGCCGTCAGGCACAGCTTCTTTGAGCTTGCGTTTGGCCAAATAAAAACGCCGGAAGTCACTTTCATGCTCTTGCTTGAACAGCTCCCGACGTTTTTTGAATTTGAAAGTATTTAGTTTTTCTTGAAGGGGTTTTAGCTCCTCGTACCCTCCTACACCTACAATTAGAGAGGGCTTTTCTTTACCCTCTGACATGGTTATGTTGGATTTTCAAAAAAACAGGCTAATGGCAGGACAGACCGATTTCAAAAAACAGGACAACGTGCTATAATAGACTTTAGAACAATAAAGTGAGGAGGGCATAAGGATGGACGTGGTACAACATCAGATACTGTCGCTAGATTTCTGGCAGGACACTGTGAGCTATGAGGGAAAAAACTTTCCGTCCGGTACCATAGGATGTGATGCTCTCAATATTCCCGCTGCTCTGATTAAACAGATTACGGAATTATGTGGGAGTTTGAATCTATTTATGGGAGCTATGCAGCTTGGTATGGCCAATGCAGAATTGTTTACGTCAGCCAGAGAAAGTGCTTTGCAAATTGTCCATAAACTAAAAGATATTCCTCCCTTTTCCTATCTGGAGGAAAAGCGGATAACAGCACATATCCAGAAGGTGTTTTCGAATGAATATCTGGAAAATGCCATGGCGTATGCCCAATCTCTTGCTTCCGGAAATTTGATGAATGCTCTAGACCCTCAATATCAAAAGGCGCTGACACTTCTGCGAGTTGTCCCTGTGCTGGCACATTTGGGCTATTCTCTGGAACAGTTCCAGGATACTATGCTCCAGTTTGCGGAGTCGCTCAATACCGCAGAACAGGAACGGTCGCCCAGCGGATATGCTGCTTCCTTTGGGGACTTTTTCTCCAGTAATCCCAGCTTGTCGGAAGAGGATGGAAGCTGGATGTCCCTGACTAACGCTTCCGTGCAGTATGTACCTGCGATACAGCCCGGCAGCAACACGCCGCAACTGGTCAAGCGGATGCACTATGTGTCCTTTGTGGGGATGTTCCGCTCCGACCTCTTTGAAGGGCTTTGTGTAGGCCATGCGCCGAAGAAATGCCCCATCTGCGGACGTTGGTTTTTGACCACCAATGCCCGGCATACCAAATATGTATTCTGTCAAGTAAAAATCCCTGGTTTTGCCAAAGCAAATTCCTTGGTATTGCCACGGGAATTCCCTGGTTTTGCCACGCTATTTTACCCGCATGAGAGCGTTGCGCA
>NZ_JBQKJL010000007.1:0-161393 GCF_052117285.1 Lawsonibacter sp. LCP25S3_E2 | reverse complement strand
TGCGCAACGCTCTCATGCGGGTAAAATAGCGTGGCAAAACCAGGGAATTCCCGTGGCAATACCAAGGAATTTGCTTTGGCAAAACCAGGGATTTTTACTTGACAGAATACAGAGTTTATTCTCCTGATCTGCATCCGTGTCCAGGCTTATGATGTTCGGAATATCCAGAACGCGATCCAGCAGGTAGGAAAAGAAATAGTCCTCGCCTTCAGCAGCAAAGCGGGATTCGATCACTAGTCGTTCGCTCCCACATCCCAAAAATCCCATAACGTTACCAGTGCGATAGGTACCGTTTACGCTCTGGAGAATCATCTGATCCGCTTCCAGGTCCTCCGCCTCCCGGATTAACTCCGGGAAAACAAAAACCCCATCCCGCTCCAGCTGTGTGAGGGTTATATTTGCAATTCGTTTGGTAAGCAGCGGAACGTCAGAAAATGCCTCTTTGGGAACAGAGGAGTTATCTTTAATTCTGAACGGCTTCATCTGTGTTCTCACCATCTGACTTTTGGTATCCATATGCTTTGGCAAAGCGGTCCATGATGCCCTTTTCGTCATACATCCCCTGGATATAATCCTGCAGCAGGGGCTGGAGATAATCGGTCCAAAGCTGATCAAAGCTCAATGTTTTCAGCTTAAGGAAATAGGCAGCTCCAATCTGATAGTTCTCATTGAGCTCTTCTACCTCCGCGATTTCCTTGTTTAGCGCCGCCATGCGCCGTATTGCTTCCGCCTCCAACTCATCATTATCCAAGGCCGCCAACATCTCTACATGGTCGTCTGCTTTCAGTTCGATAAAACGAAACCTGCGCCGCATGGCAAAGTCAAAGCTGTCCACCGAGCGGTCGATATCATTCATGGTACCGATGATATAGACGTTCTCAGGAATATAGAACTTCTCATCCGGATCCTCATGGAGATTGGCATACTGGGTAGATACTTCACCAGCTCTGCCCCGGTATCCCGGATCAATGGCAAAGAAGAGCTCCCCAAAGATTTTTGAAATTTCCCCGCGGTTGATCTCATCAATAATAAAGATATATTTTTTCAGCTCGGTCTTCCTGGAAATGTTCTTTGTCGAAGTGTTTTTTTGCGCCTTAATTGCCTTATAAATGGCAAAATCGTAGGAATATCCTTGGGTTGCAAACTGTTTTCCAAAGAAGTTGGTAATGTCCTTAATCTTCTCAAACTTCTGGCCGGATTCCAGCATCTGCCGAATTTCGCCCACATTCAAGCAAAGCTTATTGACCGTTGCATTCCCAGGGATGGAAAGGTTAATGTGCCGGTCATTTACACTGGTAATCAAAAATTCGTTGCCGTTAATGGTTTGGAATCGGTCGCTGCCCAGTTCGATGCTGGAGAAGAATTGCTCCATGGCTTGCTGCGCAGATACTTCTTTTTCAATGACCTCTTTGGATTTTTGAGCGTCTTCATAGTTCTTTCTTGCTCGAGCAATAAATTTCTTAAAAACCCCATCCTGTAGTTCAAACCCCATGGAACCGTCATCATTCACCTTGGGGCGCAAACCTTCCACAAAATCGGAGTAGTCATAGCTGGGATGGAACTGCACAAATTCCACCTGCTTTTTCTGCTCTTCTGTCAAAAGAGTGTAGTCATCAAAATAACCGTTGCTGATAATGTCTGCAGCAATTTCCTTTGCCAGATAGGATTTTCCGGTACCGGGAGCTCCCCGGAATATGATATTCTTTGACTCCACCAGCATGGACGAATATCCATTTCGATATCCCTGAAATTGCTGAACCCGTTCCTCTTGCTCTTCTGCTTCCCATTTTTCTTTTGCAGTCTCCTTTTCATCTTTATCCCGATAAAGTAGAATAAACTGATCTCCCTCTTGCCCAAATCGTTTCAGGCATTCTTGCACGAAGAGCAAGGTAGAGAACATGTTCCAGCAATAAAATATAAATTGTATTCCTTCCCCGTAGTTGTAGGTCAGGTATTCAATAGAGTTACGATGCTTTCTAAACTCATCTGAGCTGCTGTAAATTCCTCGGATAATCTCAGTATTCGGTTTATATTGGCAGATTGGGAAATTCTCTTTCTCTTCTATCGACAATGATGCCAACTGCTTTTCAAATACCTGACAGGCAAGGCGCGGCAAAGTTTGATTTGAACTTTTTCTCTCACCTTTGCTATAATTACGTTTTATGGTACGGCCTGATGCTTGTCTAAACGATATGTCCAACGGCCTATAGTTGTCCCCAAGAGCTAAATCATTCATGGTAAACCGCTCATCTGTCGATGTAATTTCGTTTGCAGTAATAATCAGCTCATACTTTTCCTGTTTCATTTCAATATGAAACCCCTGCTCCTGCAAAAATGCTCTTGCCTCGGTTCCATGAAATGACGTGGTAACAATATCCTCACCGTTTGCAAGGTGGTTGGCCACAGCAACCACATACTTCACCGGATATTTCTTGCCGTCCTCCGTCACCAGATCATATTTTACGCTTTGATGATAGGACGGGATGCCGTTTGCAGCAATATACTGCAGCGCCTTCATCACATCCTGCTTGCTTATCTTGGGAATGGCCATAGTTCCACCTCAGATATATCAAATTTCATAGCCTCAGACTGATATTTCCACCAATATAAAGAACCTAAGGTTATTATAGGTAATCCATCAATTTCAGTCAAGGAAATCAACTTTCCAGATCATTTTCTCCATTGTTTCGACCATTTGAAACTCTGAGCTCTACGTACCACTGGGGCATCAGTCCCTGAATATATCCCTGCAGTCGGTGCCAGTCAGAAAGTCCACCGGCATACATCTTCCCCGTTTTGTAGGAGACGGTATTGATCGCAAAATGGAGATGGAGGTGATCTGTATCTATGTGAAGTCCATAGATCGATTGGTACTCAGCGTAATACCTGCAGATTTCAAATCCAAGGCGCATAATGAATGATCTGCCCACGGCGGTTTTTTTCTTTTCTGCCGCCGGGCAGATAATAAAGCGATAGAAACATGAAAAAGCCGACAACATCAGGATTCGATCCTGTGTTATCGGCTCTGCGTCAAAGCGTCTGGCTCTTTGATAACCAATACCGTTTGCTGTTTTACATTGACCAATGACTCTTTCTTGCACTTGGGACAGTACAGAGGAAAGTGTATCAGTTCGGTATCTGACCGTATTTGCAGGCGTGTTTTGCTGCCGCACGCCGGGCATAAAATCCAAGCTCGGTTTTCCGTGTTACTCACCCCCATTCAGCGGCCCCGATGTTTGTCCCGCTTTTTCTGCTGGCGCAATTCATATTGCCGTTCTTTTTTCACTTCCCGCTGTTCACGGCTTATGGTTTTACGCTCCAATTTGTTTTGTTCATGCTGCAATTTCAATGCCTGCTGTGCCTTTGTCCCAATCCCAGGCTCCTGCAGCTTGCTGTGGATCTCCCGCTGCATCCGTTTGGGATTTATCTTCCGCTCCTCAACTCGTTCGGCTTTGATGGGTGGGCTGAATTTCAGCTTGCTCCAATTTTTGAGTAGGAAATCCCATACTTCATAGTCTTTTGGCTCCGCTCCAAAAGTAATTTTGCAAACCTCATATCGATCACCGTCAACACGCTCGTAGACCCCGACCCAAAATGGATTTTCAAAGAATACCGTTAGGGTACTTCGTGCCATTACAGGGCATTCTCCTCTTCGGAAAACTGGGCCGAAAAAGAATCCAACCATGCTAACAGCACTTGATACAAAAGGCGCTGCTGGTCAAAGATTGTCCGGCCCACCAAAGGAATATCTGCATATTGCTGTGCATACCCCTCGTTTTTTTCCGCAGATGCAAGAATACTTTTCCGCAGCTTGCTGACAAGAGCTTGGGCATGGGGCCTATCCATTTTGTTGAGGTTCGTAATCACCACATTGAAGTCAAAGGTAAGCGGCACATTCTGTTCAGCAATGGTGTCCATCAGCGTTTCAAAGTAGGCTTTCCCCACATCGGTAATCGAGTAAATTGCCTTTTCGGCAAACCGCTCTCCCTTTACCACATCGCTTGTAAGATAGCCTTTTTCTTTTAGTTGGAGCACCTTTTTGTAGACAGATGGGATACTGATTTTTGTCCAGCGGGAGAAATTGTGGTACTCAATATCTTTTTGAATGTCATAGGCACTTTGGGGCTTTTCCAGCACAATCCCCAGAATCACTAAATCAATGGACGACATATATAGCATCCTCCTTTACTATAAAATATAATACTATAAATTATAGCAAAAGTCAACGAAGAAAAGGCGGACAAGTCCCGTCAAATCCATAGGGGTTATAAAGGAACCCTCTGTAAACTGGACGTCATTTATGGACAAATGCTAACTTATCAACCTTACTTTTTGAGGTACTTTCGATAGTAAAAAACACAGGTGATGCCCTGCCAATAAGGACACCCCGCACAAGGCGATCCTTTCGGGGCCTTTTGTGGGGCGACTTCTTATAACGAGGGACTTCTTTCATTATGCGCTCATAGGGGCTGTTGGTAAAATTCATAAGTAAAACCTCCGTGATGTTCAACCCTATCCCCCCGCCCTTTCCCAGTCTTGGGAAAGGGGGCGGCTCTGGAGGATATACCCCCGTCACGCCGCCAGAAAACAGAACAGCCGGGGGCCGCCAGTCAAGGGCAAGCCGCCGTATAACGGCGGTGCTATGCACCCTTGACAGACAGCTCCCGGCTGTTCTGAATAATATGCGGCGACGGGGGATATATCGCCTGAGCCGTGTGAAGAAAAATAGTGTAAGACAATTTGTCCCGAAGTAAGCGTCATTCATCATGCTGTTGAGCTGTATCCTCAATTAGTTTTGAGGTTATAAACTTATTGCTTAAATGGCCGATACATGATATTATTTTCTATGAGGAGGGAGATATATGGCTCTTCCAAATACATATACAGTTGTAAATGGACAGCTTCCTGAGTTTTTTCAAAAAATTCAGGAAGGGCAAGCGCCTGAAAAATTTACCCAACAGCACCTTAAGGATATTGGATTTACTTCAACCAATCACAGAGCTTTTATCCAAATCTTAAAATCTTTAGGTTTTTTAACGCCGGATGGAACCCCTACCCAAATGCTCATGTACGGTAAAGTATCACAAGAAAATTATGTCGAATTGACAGCCGCCTCCGCTATACCGAATAAGGAAATAAAGAGTCCTCAAATTTTGCGCTACTAAATGAAGACGAGCGGAAGTAATCTCCCGCTCGTCAGTAAACTTAACTATGCCATATCAATCCCGCTTCTTTCCCGCCACCGGCACTAAGAACAGCGCGGGCAACAGCAGGAAAGCGGTACAGACCAGCCCCCAGGGTATGGACACCTGCTGGGCTACCAGCCCCACAATAGGCCCGCCGATGATCTGCCCGAAAGAGTCCAGCTGTCCGCTGGTGGAAAAGACTGTGGCGCGCATTTTCTCATCCACATGGTCGTTCATCCAGGCGGCCAGCACAGGCTCCTTGATGGTGCGCATAAGCCCCGCCAGCAGGAACACCAACAACATGAACCAAAAGCTCCGCCCCACCGCGAAGAGAACCAGGCACAGGATATACCCGGCGCTGGTGGACATGACCACACTGGTTCGGCTGACAGTCCCTTTTTTCTCCATGCGGGCGATGAGCAACTGAGAAGCCAGAATACCTAAGCCGCTGCCGATAAGACTGATAACACCGAACCAAGTGACGCTGTTCAGCGGCCCGATAACGGGTATTACCGTGTCATCCAGAAAATGAGCGGTGGAGAGCCGGTCAAAGCCTTCACTGGCAAGTCCCCCGCATAGTGTGATTGCTAAGAGCGCCAGCAACACAGGTGCGCCTTTCACAAAGCCCAGGTTGAGCTTGAACAGGCAGACAAAGTCTTTAAGCAAGCCCTGCCGTTCCTCAATAGCAGGGGAGAAGTTGGTTTCTGGCATGATGCGAACCAACACCAGCCCCAACAACAAGCACAAACTGCCCCCCAAGATGACAGGCATTTGCAGGTTTATGTTTCCCAGCAGTGTGCCCAGCACCACGCCCAGAACGCCGCCGATTTGCCCCATTTGACTGCCCCGCAGGAACACCTTGTCTATGGGTTTGTCCTCTTCCTCCGAGGCAATCCACGCCTCCAGAGCGCCGGTGATGAAGGTATCACCGCAACCCCAGACAACCTGGGCCAGCAGAACCGGCGCGAACCACGGTAGCGCACCCTCCATCAGAAAGCCCAGGCCGTAGAGGAACATTCCAATCAGCACCGAGCGCCGACGGCTATACAAATCCGCCACCACACCGGTGGGTATCTCGAACAGAAAGCAGGAGGTCTCCAGAACCGTCCCTACCAGGACAAGCTGGAAAGCATCCAGCTGCACCACCTCCAGGTGGTACACGATGGAAAGCACTGTGGACATAGAAACCGCCAGGGAAAAGACAAATCGGAACAGCAGGTAGACAGAATATGCCTTTGAATTTTTAGCAAACATGAAGTTACATTCTCCTTTACGAATCAGTGGGTTGTTTTGTGAAACAAGCCCGACTGCCGCGCAGGAAGGGCAAACTTCTCAGCCCTTTCTAACAGTGATTTTAGAAAAGGCCTCCTAAAGTGCCCAAAGCGCCGTTAAAAGACTTGTTTCTGTTTTTGCAGTTTGCCATATGAATACCTCCGATACTGAAATTAGAACAACATGGCTGTTCTTCTTCGCGATATTATAGCAAATGGGCTTTGTGTTGTCAATGTAAAGAGAAGCGAGAGCGAGAGCGAGAGCGAGAGCGAGAGCGAGAGCGAGAGCGAGAGCGAGAGCGAGAGCGAGAGCGAGAGCGAGAGCGAGAGCGAGAGCGAGAGCGAGAGCGAGAGCAAGTATCGACCCGTGACCCAAATTTCGCTCCGCTCATTTGTTCCCCTGGTCTGCTACTTGTTGGGGAGTGCCTTCCCCAAACCCTGCTGACCGGCGCTCCGCGCCGGTGTTGTGGCGCAGCCGCGCCACAAAAATCCGTCAGCCCCGCCTGTTGCGTTCTCGCCTGACCAGGCGGAAATCGGAAGCCGTTTCCGCAATCGCCGCAGAGCGGCGCACCCGCCGGAATAGTACACCCGCTTTGCGTCTGTACTGTTCCATCGGGCCAATTCGACAAAACTAGACCTCAAAACGCATTGACAATACTTTACATTCGCTCTATAATAGTCTTAACGATGAGCGATATAAAAAGTGAATATCAGTAAAATTCTCTGCACCCAGATGGTCTTGACCACCTGGGTGCATTGTGTTTTTCCAAAGCCTGATGTTCCCTTTTCCATCGCGTAACACATCGCCCATGACAACTGAATATGGAAAACTTGAAAGGTGTATAATGGGCGAACTATACCCTAAAGGGAATTTCAAAACAGGAGGTAAAAGTTTATTGTCCAAACGCTACAACACGCCCCACCGCACCCACATCATCAAGACCCGTGTGACCGAAGAAGAACACGCCGACTTCATGGAGCGCCTGACCGCCTACGGCATGAGCCAGTCCGAATTTATCCGGCAGGCCATCACCGGCGCGACCGTCAAGCCCATCATCATCGTGTCCCCCGTCAATGACGAGCTGCTTGCCGCCGTGGGCAGGCTGACCGGGGAGTATGGGAAAATCGGCGGCAACCTCAATCAGATTGCCCGGTATCTGAACGAGTACGGAGCACCGTACAACACCCTCGCCGCCGAGGTTCGGGCGGAGCTGTCCGACCTCGCTGCCCTCAAGTTCCAGGTGCTTCGAGAGGTAGGTGAAGCCATTGGCAACACTGAAACATTTAAGCTCTAAAAATGCCGACTACGGCGTGGCGGAGCAGTACCTCACCTTTGAGCATGACGAGTTCACCGGCAAGCCCATCCTGGACGAGAACGGGCGGCTTGTCCCCCGTCAGGACTACCGCATTTCTTCTTTGAATTGCGGCGAGGAGGACTTCGCCGTAGCCTGTATGCGGGCCAATCTCCGCTATGGAAAAAACCAGCAGAGGGAGGACGTGAAAAGCCATCACTACATCCTGTCCTTTGACCCCAGGGACGGCCCCGACCACGGCCTGACAATGGACAAGGCCCAGGCGCTGGGGGAGCGGTTCTGTGCCGAGCAGTTCCCCGGACACCAGGCCCTGGTCTGCACCCACCCGGACGGTCACAACCACAGCGGCAACATCCATGTCCATATCGTTATCAACTCCCTGCGGGTGGCCGAGGTGGAGCGCAAACCGTACATGGACAGAGCCAGCGACACCCAGGCCGGAGCCAAGCACCGCTGCACCGCCGCAGCCATGCGCCACTTCCGGGCCGAGGTCATGGAGCTGTGCCAGGGGGCGGGGCTGTACCAAATCGACTTGCTGGGCGGGAGCAAAAACCGTGTCACCGAACGGGAGTATTGGGCGCAGAAGAAAGGGCAGCTTGCTCTGGACACCGAAGCCGCCGCCCAGGGTAAGCCGCCCACCAAGTTTGAAACGGACAAGGAGAAGCTGCGCCGGGAGATCCGGGCCGTCCTCAACCTGGCCGTCAGCTTCGAGGACTTTGCCCAGCGGCTGTTACAGCGGGGCATCACCGTCAAGGAGAGCCGGGGCCGGTTGTCCTACCTCACCCCCGACCGGGCCAAGCCCATCACCGCCCGGAAGCTGGGGGACGATTTCGACCGCGCCGCCGTCGGTGCCGCTCTGGAACGCAACGCCGCCCGTCCCAGCCTGGGAGCCAAGCCCAGCATCCGGGAGCAGCTTCGCCAGCCCCAGGGCGTCCAGCGCATGGTGGACATTGAGGCCAAGAAAGCCGAGGGCAAGGGCATCGGCTACCAGCAATGGGCGTCCGTGTTCAACCTGAAGCAGATAGCAAACTCGGTCAACGTCTATACCGAGTATGGCTTTTCCTCGCCGGAGGAGTTGGACGCCGCCGTGTCCGCCGCCTTTGCCGCTGTGCGTGACAGCGCCGCCAGCTTGAAGCCGAAGGAATTGGCCTTGAAAGAAAAAAAGGAGCTGCGGCGGCAGATCATCATCTACCGGAACACCAAAGCAGTCCGGGATGGCCTCGCCGCACAGAAAACGCCCAAGGCCCGCGCCGCCTACCGGCAGGAGCATGAAGGTGATCTTCTCCTCTCCGAGGCCACCATTCGTTTCTTCAAGGCCAACGGCATCACCAAGCTGCCCACCGTCAAGGAGCTGACGGCGGAGATCGAGGCCCTGATGTCCGAGAAGAACGCCGGGTACAATGAGTATCAGGAGCGTAAGCGGGAGGCGGACGAGCTGCTGACCGTCAAGCGGAACATCGACCAGGTGCTTCACGGTGCGCCCAGCCAGCGGAGGGACGAGCATGACCGATAACGCCGTCCGGCTGACCTATCCGCAGTACCGGGCCGTCCGGCGATTGGTGCATGACTGCTGCAACTATGACGGCGGGAACTGCCTTCTGCTGGACGATGGGGAGGAATGTGTCTGCCCGCAGAGCATTTCCTATTCGCTGATCTGCCGCTGGTTTCGGGCGGCTGTGCTGCCTCTGGACGAAAGCCTGTGCGCCGCCCTGCTCCACCGCCGGGAAAGAAAAAAGTGCGTCCTGTGCGGTGGCTGGTACATCCCAAAATCCAACCGGGCCAAATACTGCCCGGAGTGCGCCAAGGAGGAAGAACGCCGCAAGACCCGTGAGCGGGTGCGCCGCCACCGGGCCGCCATGTAACGGTTTAGGCCCTTGAAAAGCCCGGTATCACGGGGCTTTTGGGCCGTCCTCAATAGGGGAGCTGTGTACTACCATTCCGGGCCTCGAAAATGGCCCTCTAAATGTCCACAACAAAAATTTGAAAGGAGCCGCCTATGACCGACACCCCCAGCAAGACCACCACCCGCCGCCCGGACTGCGTGACTGAAATCCGCATGGGCAACACCGTCCTCACCGTTTCCGGCTACTTCAAGCAGGACACCACCGACACCGCCGCCGACAAAATGGCGAAAGTCCTGGAGGCCGAAAGCCGCTGCCAGATCAGCCCCGGCCCGTGACCTCCTGCCGGTAGTTCCGCGATAATCCTCAGCTTAAAACTTTTTCTTGTAAGGAAGTAAAAAGCACTATACAACCGCCCCGGCCTGTGCTATACTGTTGCCATCGGAATAGCGGGGCCGGGGCTGTCGGATTGGAGGAAACGATGTTAAGACAGCAACCCATGCAAGCCCCCATCACCGCCTTGTACTGCCGCCTCAGCCGCGACGATGAATTGCAGGGCGAGAGCAACTCGATTTCCAATCAAAAGCGCATCCTCGAAAGCTACGCCCGTGAGCATAGCCTGATGCCCTATCAGTTTTTCGTGGATGACGGATGGAGCGGAGCCAACTTCCAGCGGCCCGGCTTCACCGAGATGATGGACGCTGTGGAGAGCGGCGCGGTCAAGACGGTCGTGACGAAAGACCTCTCACGCCTGGGACGGAATTATCTGCAAGTGGGCCTATTTACAGAAATTACCTTCCCAAAGAAAGGCGTCCGCTTTATCGCCATCAATGACGGCGTGGACAGCGCCCAGGGCGACAACGACATGAGCGCCTTGCGGAATTTATTTAATGAATGGATGGTGAGGGACACGAGCAAGAAAATCAAAGCGGTTTTCCGGGCTAAAGGCATGAGCGGAAAACCCATCACCAGCCAGCCGGTCTATGGCTATCTGAAAGGCCCGGACGGACACTTCGTTGTTGACCCGGAGGCCGCACCTGTTGTAAAGCAGATATTCAGTCTGTGCCTTGCCGGGAACGGCCCCACCAAGATTGCCCGGATGCTGACCGAGCAGAACATCCCCACGCCGGGGACGATGGAGTACCGGCGCACCGGCAGCACCCGCCGTTACTACCCGGACTACCCCTGTAAGTGGTCGAGCAACACCGTGGCGCACATCCTGGAGCGCCGGGAGTACCTGGGGCATACCGTCAACTTCAAGACGGAGAAGGTGTCCTACAAGGTCAAGACCAGCGTTGCCAACCCAGAGGACAAGATAATGGTCTTTGAGCATACCCACGAGGCCATCATTGACGAGGCCACCTGGGAGCGAGTGCAGGAGCTTCGCAAACAGCGAAAGCGGCCCAACCGCTACGGCGAGGTTGGCCTGTTCTCCGGTCTGTTGTTCTGCGCCGACTGCGGCAGCGTCATGTACCAGCAGAGGTATGAAACGAACAAGCGGCGGCAGGACTGCTACATCTGCGGCAGCTACAAGAAGCGCACCGCCGATTGTACGGCACATTTCATCCGCACCGACCTTCTGACGGCGGGCGTGACGGAAAATCTGCGGAAAGTCACCAGCTACGCCGCCAAGCATGAGGCCCGGTTTATGAAGCTGCTGATGGCACAGAACGAGGACGGCGGTAAGCGGAAGAACGCCGCCCGCCGCCGCGAGCTGGAGGCGGCGCAGAAGCGTATCGGAGAGTTGAACGGCATCTTCAAGCGTCTGTATGAGGACAGCGTGAGCGGGCGCATTACGGACGAGCGTTTCATGGAGTTGTCCACCGATTATGAGCAGGAGCAGGCCACGCTGAAGGCCCGTGCCGCCGAGTTACAGGCGGAGCTGGGGCAGGCGCAGGAGGCCGCTGTGAACGTGGAGAAGTTCATGGCCGTTGTGCGGAAGTACACCAGCTTTGAGGAGCTGACCCCCACCCTCCTGCGGGAGTTCGTGGAGAAGATCGTGGTGCATGAGTGCTGGAAGGACGAGCAGGGAACGCGCCACCAGGACATCGAGATTTATTATTCTTTTGTAGGCAAGGTGGACTTGCCCGACGATTGAGCCAGACCTATCCGGCGAGGCCCCGCCGGATGGGAACGGCAAAAATTTTTAACCTCTCCTTGCTTCTTTATCCGTAGTGAGCTAAGATACCATGAATATCGCAATCGCGCCATTTGTAAAGCAGTAATGGGCGCTGCGATAAAAGAGGCTTATTCCGATTTGTTTGTCATTAAGGAAAGGCCGACGGCAAGCGATAAAGATATAATTCAAGGGAAGTTTAAGAGTACATTCAATACCACGGACTTAGTTGCAGAGCGACAAGCAAAGACTTTCCTTGCTCTTCTGGAATTGGCCGATTTAAATGCTGAATCCCCTCGCCTAAATTCTGCATCTCCCGTCCAACCTTCTGTCGAAGCAGATCCTAACGAGAGCGAGGTGCCACAAAGTCCACCACCAGTCTCCCATCAGCCTACATCAAATAGTAAAGTTCCTAGCTTACACTACAATATTGAAATTCATTTGCCGGCGACCAAAGACATTGAAGTGTATAATGCCATATTTAAGTCAATAAAGGAGCATTTGTTTGAGTGACTATTATACTTCTTTAAGGGATTTTTTGTTTCGGGGACTTATGCTAGAATCGGAAGCCGAAAGATTTCAATCGGCGGGCATTCAAATTGGGGCATCTTCTTCAAATTCTGATCAACATTTATTGGCAGAATTATTATCGCCATTTAGTGTTTCTCGTCGCAACAATGCATTAGAGATGGCTAGATTATATGCATTGTTACATTGTTTCGAAAATGAAGTCCGCTCACTAATTAGAGATACGCTTCTAGAGAAAGACGGGCCAGATTGGTGGTCAAAGTTATCCTCTCGTGTTAGAAATCACGCTGAAAACCGTCAAAAGACAGCTTTTAAAGATAGCTGGCTTGAAGGTGAAAAAGAGGATTCTTTGGGTTTTGTTGACTTTGGTATGTTGGCCACTATCATGGTTGAAAAATGGGAATATTTCGAAAGTATAATTCCATCCCAACATTGGTTAATCCAGCGAATGGAAGAACTTGAAAAAGCACGAAACTTTATAGCGCATAATCGCATGTTACTTCCTAGTGAGTTTCAGAGAATGTATATGTATATAGCAGACTGGAACCGTGTAATCGGACTTTAATAGAGAAATACTGATTGCCTACACCTATTCGTATTCTCAATTTTCTGAAGCTCTTAAATGACACTCGGACCAAAAATCCGCCGTTTTTGTGCAAAAACGGCGGATTTTTCTCGCTTTTTATTGTCAAAGCAGAACTTCATAATCTTGATTCCATCGCTGGCCAAACAAATACCACAGGCGGTTTTCTGGTTTAACTACAAGAAGGGTACCCCGTTTTTCTGGGAGTACCCTTCTTTTTTGTTTATGCGGCGCAAGATCTGCATTGGCATCTTCTGCCGTTTTCCCATCCCCGACCTATATCTAGGGCTATGCTGCCCCGGTTCGACTGATGGGCAGCTGCATTTTTAAACAGATACGCAGCGATACGCCGGCGTTTCATTGCAAATCATTTAATATCCTGCGTCTTCAAAAGGCTGAGGCCAGCAACAATCGATAAAATAAGATAACCGCTCAACACAACAAAACACGGCAAAAAGGATGATAAATCATTTGAGGCCGCATAAACAGACGGCATATGCGTAGAGACCTTGATAAAGTTGAGGTCAATATGAATTTTCAAAAAACCTAAGACCATTTCCAAAATTCTCGGGATATTCGGAATCACAAGGCCGAAAACAACACCTGTAATTGCATTTCTGGTGTAGATCGTCATTGTAAGTGCAAAGCTGATGTGGGCCATTGTAAAAAGAATACGCGCTATGATGGAAAGAGCATAGTAACCAGGATAAGAAATTGCCCCTATACCAAATCGGCTTCCTGCAAGAGCTCCCATAACGATACCGCCCATCAGCATGAGCAATACATATGCAGCGGATACCGTAAAAACGATGGAGAGATAATATTGTTTCTTTGTGATCCCCCGCCCTATAATGTTTTTCATCACACCGGAGCGATAAGTTTCTGCAACCGTATTTGCGGTCAGCAGCATGAACACATAAAGGATGGTATCACCACCCAAAAATGTATGAAACAGCCCTTCTATCCCCTTAACAGGGGTTAATGCAGCTGCCAGAGAAAGAGAAAGCCGGATCGATGCAACCAGGAGAATACAACTCAGCGCAAGGCAGCCAAAAAAGAAAGGATCTTTTTTCAGCTGATAAATATGTCCGCGAATTAGATTTTTCATACCGCTCGCCCTCCCGAAAGCTTTTCGACAAAAAATTTCTCAATGTCTTCCTCGTTTGTCCCCAAACCGCACACACGTACTTTGTGTTCCACCAGGAATTGGTTCAGGTCCGCCGGATCAATTTTCTCATGCAAACGCAAGCTTTGATTGGAAAGAACTTCACACCGGACATCCGGATAACGGGAAGCAATGAGTGTTTGTGCATCTTGCAGGTATTCCGGTTCCACCGTGACATGGACGCCGCTGCTGCATGCACGTTCCAGTGTTTCTTTGCTGAACTCATCAATCAGACATCCGCCATCAATAATAGCGTAATCCGTCGCCAGTTTGTATAACTCACTTAAAATGTGGCTGGCGATCATAATGGTGGTACCATTTTCACGATTCAATGTCTCCAGCATCTTGCGCATCTCATAGACCCCTTCTGGGTCAAGGCCATTGATCGGCTCATCGAGAATGAGAAACTCGGGATTTCCCAGCAATGAAATTGCAATGCCCAATCGCTGCTTCATCCCCAGCGAAAATTGACGTGCTTTCTTTTTTTCAGCGTTCTGCAATCCAACCATTTCCAGGATTCCGTGATAATCATTCGATTGGATGCCAAACAGCAGCGAAAAATAGCGCAAATTTTCCATGGCCGTCATGTGTTCGTAGATGCCTGGTTTTTCAATCAGCATCCCCATATGCTTCCGTACTGCGGCATCATTTGACTTGCCCAGCAATGTACAGCTTCCTTCACTTTGCTGCGTTAAGCCGCAGACAATACGCATAAGCGTAGTCTTTCCGGCTCCGTTTTTCCCCACCAAACCATAGATCGACTTTTTCGGCACATGGATGCTCACATGATCCAGAACGGTTTTTGTTCCATAGACTTTCGACAGGTTTTCTGTTTGCAAAATATACTCCATACCATCGCCGCCTTTATTGTATTTAAAAAAGAATAAGAACAAAATACTAGCTTTATTTTAGTGTGACATAAATTTTCAGTATATTTTTCTTATCCGGATCGAAGAGATCATACCATAGAAAACCGAGGAACCCTCTGAACATTCTCTTAAGTTTTCTTAATTTTCGGACATGAACGGCCTTTATTGTTCAAAATCCGCCTCTTTCAACCCGCAGGTCGTATAAAAATGACTGGTTTGATCCCATTCTCAGCGGTACAATTCAGGCATCCGGAAATACAAAAAAGCGCTCCCCATCCCTTCAGGGGAAAGGACACCGGCAAGGGCTGGAGAGTGCTTCTGGCCAGCAGTTTCACTGTTTCATAGGAGGAACATTTTATTCTCAGTGCAAAAAATATCCGCCGGAATTTTCAGATTCCGGCGGACGATAGAAAGCAGAACTGCTTATGTACTTACAACTAAACCTCTATCAGATGAGCGTGTAGAAATAGAACGCCATGCAAAGACCTACGACATACATGGGGACAGGAATTTCCTTCGCCTTACCAGCAGCGATCTTCAAAATCAGATAAGAGATAATAGACAGAGCCATACCATTGGCAATGTTGTAGGTCAGGATCGTCATAGCAACAGCGATAAAAGCGGGCAGGCACTCGGTCTTGTCGCTGTAATCTACGCTCCGCATAGAGCTGAGCATCTGGAAGCCGATGATGGTAAGGACGGGGCCGGTAGCGACACCGGGCACCATCAGCGCCAAGGGGGTAAACAGCAGCATCAGTGCAAACAGGACGCTCGTAGTGACAGAAGTAAGACCGGTGCGGCCTCCGTCCTCTACGCCGCTGGCAGATTCCAGGTAAGTAGTCATAACGGGCATACAGAACAGGCTGCCGCCCACGGTGGACAGAGAGTCCACTTTGAAGCACTTTTCAATCCCAGGCATATCGCCGTTCTTGTCCAGCCAGCCAGCCTGATTGGCTACACCCAGAATAATGCCCATGGTTCCGAAAAAGTCAGGCACAAAGAAGGTCAGAAGCCAGGGGAAATATTCCGGACGAAGAGCACTCAGTACATCAATGCGGAAGGTCACATCGCTGATACCCGCAGGGGGGTTCAAGAGACTGGTGGGCAGCGTAGTAACGCCAAGAGGAATCCCCACCAGAGTCACAATAATAATGGAAAGGATCATGCTTCCCTTGATCTTCCGGGCCTCAAAAATCAGCACCAGCAAAAAACCGATGCCAAACATCAGGGCCTTGGGCGTGCTCAAATCGCCAAAGATCAGGGTGTTGCTCTGGCTGGAGACAATGATGCCGCCGGATTTCAGACCGATCAGGGCGATATACAGTCCAATGCCGCCGCTCAGTGCGATCTTAATGCTTGCCGGAATCGCGGTAGCGATGATGTTGCGCAGTCCCGCAAACGAGATGATAACAAAAATAACACCTTCAATAAAGATCAATCCGAAGGCCGTCTCCAATGGCATGCCAATGGAATCAATGGAGCTGATAATCGCCACCGAACTCATACCAGGGGCTAAGCAGAAGGGGCGGTTGGTATAAAGCGCCATTGCTACGCTGCAGATTACGATGGCAAAGATCAGCGCTGTCAGCACGGCTCCTCGCACAAGTCCGGCCTGCTCCAGCATATTGGGGATCGTAGCCAGAACGTAGGACATCGTGGCAAACGTGGTAACGCCAGCCAGCAGCTCCGTTCTTAGATTGGTTCCGTTTTCCCTCAGCCGGAACCGTTTTTCTAACGTGGTACTCAAACTGCTCATTTCTCTTCCTCCTTAATATCCAAGTGTCGCTGCCCGGAAAGCTTTTCCGGTGATTTTTATTGCTCGAACAGCAGAAACGGCAATGGATCGTTTCCTCCATCCGATACAAAAAATCCGAATGAAACTTACACGGCAGGCGACCTGGATGATTCACTCCTGCCGAGTTAGAGTAAGGTGGAAAAATAATAGATCAGAAAGATAGACAGGCCGTACATAGCCGCATGGAGTTCTTTCCCTTTTCCGGCCGCCACCTTTAGAAATACATATGCAAGAACAGAGAGAGAAAGGCCATTTGCAATATTATTTGTAAAAATAGTCATAGAAACGGCAATAAAAGCCGGAATGTACTCCGTTACATCATCGTAATTGATGTTTTTCATGGCACTTAGCATCTGCAGTCCAATATAAAACAATACCGGTCCCGTAGCCACAATAGGGATCATCAGCGCAAAGGGAGTAAAAAGGAGCATAAGGCCAAACATCACCGAGGTGACCACTCCTGTCAGCCCCGTTCTTCCCCCATCTTCTACGCCGCTTACCGATTCCAGATAGGTGGTCATAACCGGCATGGCAACCAGGCTGCCTGCCACTGTAGACAGGGAATCCACCTTGAAGCACTTTTCAATCTCCGGCATATTGCCATCCGCATCCAGCCAATTGGCCCGGTTGGCAATGCCCAGAATGATGCCCATCGTTCCAAAAAAATCCGGGACAAAGAACGTAAACAGCCACGGAATATATTCTGGCTTCAATGCGCCAAGAATGTCGATCCGGAACGCTGTCTCCATGGGGGAAGCCGGAAGCTGCACCATCTTTTCCGGCACCACGGCAATCCCCATAGGGATGGCCAGCAACGTCACCACCAAGATCGAGACAATCATGCTGCCGCGAAACTTCCTTGCCTCCAGGAAGAGGAGCACCACAAAGCCAACAACAAACAAAAATACGTTGGGAGATGTCAAATCTCCAAAATTTAAAGAGTCTGAGGCACTCGCTACAATAACGCCGCCGGACTTCAGCCCGATCAGAGCAATGAACAGGCCAATTCCGGCACTGATGGAAATTTTTACACTGGTGGGGATCACCTTGACGACCAGTTCTCGCAGTCCGATAAAGGAGATCAGCACAAAAATGACCCCGCTGAGAAAAACCAGCCCAAAGGCCACCTCCACAGAGATTCCTGCCTCTCCTATGGTCTGTCCAATCACCGCCACCGAGCTCATACCTGGGGCCATTGCAAAGGGTCGGTTGGTATAAAGCGCCATTGCAACACTGCAAATCATGATCATCAGAATCATTGCGCTTAATATCGAATCCTTTGCCAGACCAGCATTGCTGAGAATATTCGGTACCGTGGCCAAGACATAGGACATTGTGGCAAAGGTGGTCACGCCAGCAATAACCTCTGTGCGCACAGTAGTCGCATTTTCAGTTAAATGAAACTGTTTTTCCAGCAGTCGATATAACTGTGACATCGTCTTCCTCCACCCATGCTCCACAGCCAACTTTAGTATATCATCAAAAGAAAGCCAGTAAATATTTTGTAAGTTTTCTGTGAATTATGTAATTAAAATAAGCAGCCTGTCGTTACATGTGGTCCAGCCGCTCGACCATCTCCTGCAGCTGCGATGCCGCCGCAAGTTGATAGAGATTTGCCGGACGCCCTTTATTGCCATACACATAGGTCTGCTGAAGCAGCTTTTGGTCACAAAGGAAATCCAGGTACTTTTTTGCCGATACTCTGGACAGTTGGATCTCCTCCCCCACCTCATGTACCCCAAAAGGAGCCTTGACATTCAGCACCGCGGCACACACCAGTTTCAGTGTCTGCCTGTCGATGCCCTTGGGCAAGCACAGGGGGACATGGGACTCATGTTGCCGCTCAGCCAACAGATCCACTTCCTTTTGACTGAGCGTCTCCTTGTTCAGAATCTGATAACGAATCTGAAACTTTTCCAATCCATCTTGCAGACGGTCGTAGGTAAAAGGCTTCATGATGTAATCCAGGCACCCCAGCCGAAATGCCTCCCGAATTTGAGCTCCGTCCTTGGCTGCAGATACCATGATAACCTCAATCTGCTGTTCCTCCGTCCGGATTTTCCGAAGCAGCTGTAGTCCGCTCCCTCCAGGGAGATAGATGTCCAGTAATATCAGGTGCACCTGATACTGGCTGAGCAATTCCAACGCAGTTTTCATATCCCCAGCAATGCCAACCACATCAAAACCCGCTTGCGCTAGATAAAGGGAATGGATGCTGGCCACCTGCGGATCATCCTCTACGATCAACACTCGGTACATAGTTCTCCTCCTGTCTTCTCCGGGATCGGGATATGAGTGGTAAATTCCGTCCCATCTTTGGGATCACTGACCACCGTAGTATAGCCGTTGTAGCGGTTACACGCTTGGCGCACCAAATAAAGCCCGATTCCATGTCCCTCTTCCTTGGTGGTAACTCCGTAATCAAACAGCTTTTCAATGAGATTTTGCGGAATCGGCGGGCCGGAATTCCACACGGATACCGACAGCTCTGCGCCTGTCTCCATCAGCTCCAGGGTAACCGTGCGCATCCCACTGTTCTGCACCGCATCAAAGGCATTTTCCAACAAATTTCCTACAATTACTACCAGATCCTGAAGGAATTCCTGTGATAGTTTGCTTCGAACTTCGGAATGATCCGTTAAGATAAGATCTACTTTTTGCTCTGCCGCCCGATCAAATTTACTAAGCAGAAAGGCCGCTAAAATAGGATCTTTGATTTTCTTATTGATCTCTACCATTTCACGGTTTTTCAGATGAATCAGGGAATTCACATACTGCCCCAGCTGCTCATAATTCTTTCCCTGCACAAGGCCCGCTACTACCTGAAGTTTGTTATTAAATTCGTGCATCTGTCCGCGCAGGGCCTCAATATAACTTTTCACACCGGTGATGTCTTCCGCAAAGCGAACTACTTCCTGCTTGGGGCGGAACGTAATCAGCAGACTCTCATGTTTCGGTTGTTCTACTTTAATGGGGACAAAGTTCACATAGTACCAGTCTCTGCCGATCAGGCACTCGTGGTCATAGAGGGGATGATCGCAGTGAATCAGATGATCCAGCGAATTGTTCGGAAATATCCGGGAAAAGCTATCCGTCTTGGGATCGAATTGCTCCAGGGACTGCCTGCATAGCTTCATGGCTGTACGGTTGACGTGGATAATCTTTCCCTGGGCGTCCACCGACAAAATGCCGTCTCGTACCGCATCGATCAAAGCATTGCGTTCTACCAGAAGCTGCGCAATTTCCACCGGTTCCAAATTGAACATGGTTCCCTTTATATTGTCCGTCAGGTCCCAAACAAACAGCAATGCAATGAGCATGACCAAAAGCGTCATTGTATTCAGCTCACGCTGGGCCTTCTGCAAACCCGATGGAATTTGCTCATGCTGCAATTTCGCCACAACACGTCCCAAGGTTTCTCCCTGCGGCCCTTCAATGGGTGCAACGGCATAAATCGTGGTTACCCCGTCCTTGTTGTTTTGAATTTTATATTCCATCTCTCCGGGCAGGCTGGATCCATATTGTTCCAGGACAGAGGGCTCGATTTCATGGCCAGGTGAGTTATAACAGACTTCTCCTGACCGGTCCAAAATGGCAATTCCGGTACAATTGGTACATTCCTGCGCCTGAGCTGCCAACTCCGGAAGCGCAGAATAATCCCCCATCTGCATGGAATGGGATAGCGCCACAGAACACTGCCGCGCCACATCCAGTAAGGCCGAACCGCTTGTCTCCATCACCGTCTGACGCAAGCTCATGGACACAGGATATTGATTTAAAATCAAGATTGCTGCAATCACGGAGCAAACCAGCAACGTAATTTTTGTACGCAGCTTCAGCATAATGACCAATCCTTCACCTGTTATTGCAGCCGCCTAGTCCTGAGTCAGCCGTCAGGCCTGCGCTGCTGTTTCGTTCCGATTGTAGCATTAAACCCCAACCCAAACAAGGCAAAATTCCCAATAAACAGCGCTTAACTGACATCACGAGCTTCAAAACTCTTCGGATCTAAAACACGATCCAGGCCGGAGGAGCCCATCCCCCCCGCCGTATGCGTTTGTGAGGCAAACATTTCGGTGCTTGAAATCACCCATTAAAAAACCCGTGCAGTTTTTTACCGCACAGGCTTTTGTTAAATCGCTATTTCGTTTTGCCTGACCGGTATACGGGCAAGCTGTCCCCTGCCATTTTGTCATCGAACAATTAACGCCACAGCGTGGGCGGCCATTCCTTCCCCTGCCCCAGTAAAGCCCAGTTTCTCCTCAGTGGTGGCCTTTACATTGACCTGATCTCTCTCCACTCCCATGGCTGCCGCCAGACAGCGGCCCATTTCAGGGATGTAGGGCGCCAGTTTTGGCCTCTGGGCTAAAATGGTGGCATCCACGTTACCAACCTGCCAGCCCTGTTCCTTCAATAGCGCGGTTACATGTTCCAGCAGCTTTATGCTGTCCGCCCCTTCGTAGGCTGGGTCGGTATCCGGAAAGTGACGGCCAATGTCCCCCAACCCCGCCGCACCCAGCAGGGCATCCATAACGGCATGGGTCAGCACATCCGCGTCCGAATGGCCCAGCAGCCCCAGCTCAAAGGGGATCTCCTGTCCTCCCAAGATCAGCTTTCGGCCAGAGGTAAGCCGGTGGACGTCATAGCCGTGTCCCACTCTAACATTTATCATAACCTTCCCTCCGTTCTGGCGGTTAGAATCGCCTCCCCCAGCACCAGGTCCAGCGGAGTCGTAATCTTAATGTTCTCTCTGCTGCCCTCTGTCAGGGTCACCTTCTTGCCCAGCCGCTCTACCGCTCCGCAGTCGTCGGTGAGCAGTTCTCCATCCTCTAAGGCCTTTTGGGTGGCGGCCCGGATAAGCCCCGCTTCAAATACCTGTGGGGTCTGAACCGCCCGCAGGACAGAGCGATCTACCGTCTCCACCCCCAGGCCATCCTCCCAACGTTTGATGGTATCAATGATCGGGATCGCTGGAGCGGCTGCGCCGGACTGGGCGGCGGCAGCTACCGCTTCTTCAACGACCTGTGGTGTGACCAGAGGACGGGCTCCGTCGTGGATGGCAATAAGTTCTGCCTCCGGGTCTACTTCCTGCAGCCCCGCCTGGACCGAGTGGATCCGCTCCGCACCGCCTACGATGACCTTGCTCACCTTATCCAAAGCAAAATCCTTGCAGAGGCGGCTTACTTCTACCAGCAGATCTTCCCGCGTGACCACCACTACCTCACGGACCACGGGGCAGTCCTGAAAGGCGTATAGTGTATGTACCAGCACAGGCAATTCACCTAAAGGAGTCAGTATCTTATCGATCCCCTCCATCCGCCGGGCGGACCCAGCAGCCACCACTACTACAGAGCATGAGGGAGAAGCGGGCTTTTTCTTCCATTTTGAAAACAGTCCGGCCATGGAAAAACCTCCTGTCCATAAAAGAAGGGGCCGAAGGGCCCCTCGTTCTATCATATTGGGCTTTATGGAAATTATGCCAAAGCGGTATTCAGCGCTTCTTCCGCCGATTCGTAGCTGACACTCTTGGCAAGGACGATTTCTGAAATCAGGATTTGCTTGGCGGAATGGAGCATCTTCCGCTCGCCGGTGGACAGACCTCTGGCATGATCTCGGGCCGTCAGGCCTTTGATCACCCAAGCTACCTCAAAGAGGTCGCCGCTCTTCATACGCTCCATATTTTCTCGGTAACGGTGGTTCCAGTTGGCAGTCATCTCAACCTGGATATTCGGAATTGCGGCCAAAACCCGGTCCGCCTGTGCCCCATCTACAATGGGCCGCACACCAATTTCCTCGCTGCTGTCTGTGGGGATCATCACTACCATAGAGCGGTTGGGCAGCTTCAGGATATAGTAATCCCGCATGACCCCGTCCACTTTCTTTTGCACGATGCTCTCCACCACACCCGCCCCATGCATGGGGTGGACTACCTTATCCCCCACCTGAAACACTCGGAACCTCACTTTCTCAGCCAAACAAATCACATTTTCTACGCTACTGTGATGTATTATAGCAATTTTGTCCCAAAATTGCAAGTAAGAAACAGGAATATAGGAAAATTTTACATTTTATGGGCGTATTTTTACAAAAGAGGCCGGCTGCTTTTGGCAGCCGGCCTCTCAAATGATCGCTTATTCCTCAGCAGCGGGCTCCTCAGCGGCCTCCTCCTCAGCGGGGGCCTCCAGCAGAGCACGGATGGACAGGGAGATCTTCTTGTTCTCCATATCCACGTCGGTGATCTTCACATCCACCTTGTCGCCCTCAGCCACCACGTCGCCGGGCTTCTCCACCCGGTGATCGGCCAGCTGGGAGATGTGGATCAGACCGTCCACACCGGGGACAACCTCGGCAAAGGCACCGAAGGTCATCAGCTTAACGATCCGCACATTGGCGGTGTCGCCCACCTGGTAGGTGCTGGTGAACACAGTCCAGGGATCCTGGCTGTGGTCCTTCATGCCCAGGGAGATCTTCTTCTTCTCCTTGTCGGCAGCGATGACATACACCTCGACGGTGTCGCCCACCTTCACCACCTCAGAGGGGTGCTTGATGCGGGACCAGGACAGCTCAGAGATGTGGACCATGCCGTCCACGCCGCCGATGTCCACGAAGGCACCATAGGAAGTCAGGGACTTCACAGTGCCGGTGTAGCGCTTGCCCTCTTCGATCTCAGCCCAGACCTTCTCGGCGGCAGCGGCACGCTCAGCGCGCAGCACGCGGCTGATGGAGCCCACCACACGGCGGCGGGCACGGTTGACCTCAGTGATGACCAGACGGACGCGCTGCTTGAGCAGGTCAGTCATGGGAGCCTCACGGGGCAGACCAGTCTGGGAAGCGGGCACGAACACCCGAACGCCCTTGACGGAAACAACCACGCCGCCCTTGTTGTCCTCGGTGACGACGCCTTCCACCACAGACTCGTTCTCGCGGGCGGCCTCGATCTCCTCCCAGCCCTTGTTGATGTCCAGGCGGCGCTTGGACAGCTTCACCAGGCAGTCGCGGTCGCTGACCTGCATCACGATGGACTCGATCTCGTCGCCCACCTTCACCAGGTCCTCCACCTTGGCATTGGGGTCATCGGTCAGCTCGGACAGGGCAATGTAGCCGGGGTACTTGATGCCCAGCTCTACCTGAACTTCGGTGGGTGTGATAGCCACAACGGTACCGGTAACCTTATCTCCATTATTTAAAGTTTTGATCGACTCCTCCAGCAGCTCCGCGAAGGATTTTTCGATCTCCATGATTTCATCGCTCATTTTGTCATAGACCTCCTTTATTATCCACGCGGGCGTAGATGCACCCGCCGTGATTCCGACCATATCCGCCTGGGGCAGATGACCCAGATCCAAATCCTCAGCCCGTTCAATGAGCAGGACCTGGGGACAGAATTCCCTGCAGATCTCTCCCAGACGCTTGGTGTTGGAGCTCTGCCGGTCGCCAATCACCACCATCAGGCCGCAAATTTGGGCCAGCTGGCGTGCCTCCTCCTGGCGTTTTGATGTCGCTCCACATATTGTATCAAAAAATTCTGCGTTTGTACACTCTTTTTTTGCTTTTTTCACGCACCCCTCCCAAATTTTCTTGGTTGAGGTGGTCTGAGACACAAACGTCAGCGGCAAATCCCGCCGTTTGGGGTCCTGCGCCAGCCAATTTTCCAGCTCTTCCTCCCCGGAGACTACCACCGGATTCTGGCACCAGCCTGCAATGGCCAATACCTCCGGATGGTCCGGTGTTCCCACAATGACGGGCTGGCGTCCCCGCTGCTCCGCCTGCTGTACAATCTGGTGAATGCGGGTCACATTGGGACAGGTGGCGTCCAGGATCTCAATTCCCCGCTCTTCCAATCCCTGGTGGACTGCCCGGCTTTCCCCGTGGGAACGGATGATGACCGCACTGCCTGCGGGAACATCCTCCGGCTTCTTCACCGCATAGAGCCCTTGGGCCGCCAAGTGTTCCACCACATCCCGGTTATGGATGATAGAACCCAGCATGACACAGGGCTTTTGGGACGCAGCGGTCTGTTCGGCCAGCTCCACAGCACGGCGTACACCGTAGCAGAAACCGGCGGATTGTGCAAGCATTACCTTCATGTAACGTTCTCCCCCAGGGCATGGACCCGATCCAGCAGGTCATGGGCAATGACCTGCAATTCCTCAGCGGTGGGCTTTCTTCCCGCAAATGTGGGATGGTAGGGCTTGCCGATCACCACGGTGTTAGAACGAAACAGCCGCTTGTTCGGCTGGATATAGACCGGCAGCAGAGGCACGCCCGTCCGGGCCGCAAAGAGAGCAGCTCCGGTTTTGGCCTCTACATGCTCCCCCTCATGTACCCGCGTCCCCTCTGGGAACATGAGCAGCTTATCGCCATCCTTCAGGAATTTCAGGGCTGTTTTTACCGCCTTCATATCGGCCGCCCCCCGGTCCACGCCGAACACCCCGGCCTTGGACAGCAACCAGCCAATGAGCGGCACACGCATGATCTGAATCTTTGCCATGGCCCGCATGGGGTATTTATATCCAAAGGCAAACACCACATAAAAGGGATCTCCGGCCGTGGTATGGTTGGGACAGATCACCGCGGGACCATCGGGGATGTTCTCCCGCCCAATGGCCTTGACCGGACGGAACAGATTGAAAAAAGGCCAGATCACCGCATATAGAACATGGAACATGGCGTCCATTCGTCTGCGCAGATCGCCCTCCTCCCGCTGAGGCAGATTGGTTTCCTTTATTTCTTCGCTCACAGATCAATCTTCTCCTTTACCATACGGAGCAGCTCTTGCAGGCTCTGTTCCAAATTCAGTTGGGTCGTGTCCAGAAGCTCCGCGTCCTCCGCCCGGCGCAGGGGAGCAATTGCCCGGTGTTCATCCTGGTCGTCCCGCTGGACGATGTCCCGGAGCACCGTCTCAAGGTCAGCCTGCTGCCCCCGCTGCTGAAGCTCCAGCAGCCGGCGTCTGGCTCTGGCCTCAGGGGCGGCAGTGAGGAAAATCTTCACATCCGCCTGCGGCAGCACCACAGTGCCAATGTCGCGGCCGTCCATGACCACACTGTGCTCTCTGGCCTGCCGGCGCTGAAAGTCCAGCAGAAAGTCCCGCACAGCCGGAATGGCCGAAACCTTGGAAGCAAGGCCGGAAACCTGGTGCTCCCGGATGGCCTTTGACACATCTTCTCCCGCTAAAAACATCCGCTGCTCCCCATCAGGGCCATAGTCCATGCGGATGTTCAGACTTTCCAAAAGGGAAGATACCGTTTCGCTGTCCTCCGCAGCTATCCCAGCCCGAAGCACGGCCAGTGCCACCGTGCGGTAGATGGCCCCGGTGTCTACATATAAAAATCCCAATTCCTTCGCCAGCTGCCGGGCTAAGGTGCTCTTCCCTGCCCCGGCTGGGCCGTCAATGGCAATGCTTTTCAACTCTACGATCCCTCTCTCCATGAAATGCTTCCTGCACCTGTGATCAGCGGCACAGCTCCCTTCACGCTTCTCTCAGGAAACTGCAGGCATACTCTCCCGCCGCCCGACCGGTGCACCAGGCAATTTGAAGGTTAAATCCGCCGGTATAGGCATCTACATCCAGCAGTTCACCTGCAAAGTATAACCCCCTTACCTTCTTTGAAGCCATAGTCTTTGGGTCCACTTCCCCAACCTTCACGCCACCAGAAGTTACAATCGCCTCAGCAATGGGCCGGGGCATGGAGACGGGCACAGGGAAAGCCTTCAGCAGCTCCAACAGCCGGCGGCGCTCCTCCCGTGTTATGTCGTGGGCCTTCTTCTCTCCGGGGATACCGGAAAGGCGAAGGACAACCGGAATCATCAGCCTTGGCAGCAGAGCCCCCATCAAATTGTTCATATCCCGGTTGGCTCCCTGGCTCAGCTCCCGCACCAGGCGGGCATCCAGAGCCTGCTCATCCAGAGCAGGCTTCAGATCAAGGATGCAGGTATACTGTTCCCGGTCAAAATTGCGCATATGGGCACTGGCGGAAAGGACCAGAGGGCCCGAGAGGCCAAAGTGGGTAAAGAGCATCTCCCCCTGCTCCCGGTATAGGGTCTTCCCCTTCTGGTTTTTTACCGTCAGCATCACATTTTTCAGGGCCAGCCCCTGCATTTCTCCGCAAAAGGCCTCCGGCGACTCCAGCGGCACCAGAGACGGCTTCGGCTCCACCACCGTATGGCCAGCCCGAGCGGCCATCTGGTGGCCGTCGCCAGTGGAACCGGTAGCGGGATAGGAGAGCCCGCCGGTAGCCAAAATAACTGCGCCAGCCTCCAGCTGCCCCTGCTCGGTCTCAAGTCCCACGACCCGATCTTCCTGAATCTCCAGTCCGGTAACACGGGTCTGGAGAACCGGGACTTTCAGCCGTTTCAGTTCATAAAAAAGGGCATCGATGATGTCGGCGGCTTTGTCCGACTGGGGAAACACCCGGTTTCCCCGCTCTACCTTCAGCGGCACACCCAGTTCTTCGAAAAAACGCTCCACCTCCGCCGGGGGAGTGTGGTTCACCGCGCTGTAGAGAAACTTTCCATTTCTCGGCGTGGCGGAGAGTACCTCTTCCGGGGAACAGTGGTTGGTCACATTGCACCGGCCTTTGCCGGTAATATACAGCTTGCGCCCCAACTTCGGGTTACGCTCTGCCAGTGTCACCGGACAGCCCAACCGGGCAGCGGTGATCGCGGCCATCATCCCGGCGGCACCGCCGCCTACTACAAACAGCCTTTTATCCCCTCCGGTCACTGCTCCACCTTCTCATAAACTCCATATTCATCCCAGATCTCCTCCAGCGTGCGGAAGGTATGGGCCAGGTCGTCATTCTTTCTCTGGCTCACCGCCACGAGCAGGGCGTTCACCAGGCTGAGGGGGGCCACCAAGGAATCTACAAAGGAGGCCATGTCACTACGGGCCTTTAAGGTATAGTGGGAAATGGGGGCCAGGGGAGACGCCTCACTGTCGGTGATGGCAACGGTCGTGGCACCCCGGTCACGGGCAAAGTTCATAGCCTGGACCGTGCGGCTGGAATAGCGGGGAAAGCTGACTCCCACTACCACATCGCCCTCCCCTACCCGCAGCAGGCTCTCAAACACCTCGCTGGCAGTGTTGGCAGAAACCAGACATACACTATCAAAAATCAAGTTGAAGTAGAAGTGCAGGAAAGCAGCGATCGCGGCGGAAGAACGCACGCCGATGATATAAATCTTCTTGGCCGAGACAATGGCATCCACCGCCTTCTCAAAGCTGTCCCGGTCCAACTCCTCCAGGGTCATACGAATCTTCTCAATATCAGACTGGAGCACCATAGACAGCAGATCCTGATCCCCAAGCCGATCGTTGGTTACCTCGATTCGCTGTACGGAGGTCAGGCGGTTCCGGATCATTTTTTGCAGGGACTTCTGCATATCCGGATAGCCATCGTAACCCAGCTCCGCCGCAAAACGCACCACGGTGGACTCGCTGACCCCAACCTTCTTACCCAGACGGCTGGCCGTCATAAAAGCAGCCTTATCATAAGATTCCAGAATAAAGTTGGCAATCTTCTTCTGTCCTTTGGAAAATGTATGTATATTTTCCTGGATAACGGCCAGAATATCACGATTCATACCAATTCACTTCCTATGTATCTCATCCTGTCGCTCGGTCAGCGCTCGGGTTTTCTTCTTATAAAATGCAAGACGCGCTTTGACCGTCTCTGTAATCATACTCGGTTCCCATAAAAAATGCAAGAGATTTTTGCAGGAATTTCATTTTTCCTGCAAAAATCCCTCTCATTCCTTTTCTTCCTGCTCCGGAGTCAGCGACAGGACTTCCTGTGGGGTCAGATTCCGCCACTGGCCAGGTTTCAAGTTACGGTCCAGCAGGAGGGCACCCTCCCGAATCCGCTTCAGGCGCAGCACACTCAGTCCTGCCTTGGCACACATCCGGCGCACTTGGCGGTTTTTCCCCTGGTGGATGGTGATGGACAGCTGGTGTACTCCACCGCTGTCTCTTCCCCGGCGCACCTTGGCCGGGGCCAGCCGCTCTCCATCCAGTTCCATGGGCGAGGACAGGACCGGCAGTGCCTTTTCTACATTGCCCGTCACCCAGACCAGGTACTCCTTTTCTATCTCATGGCTCGGGTGAAGAAGCCGCTGGGTCAGCGCCCCGTCATCGGTGAGGATCAGCAGCCCCTCGGAATCCAGATCCAACCGCCCTACCGGCCATACCCGCCTGCCGCAGCCGGAGACCAGCTGGGCTACGTTTTTCCGCCCCTTTTCATCCGAGAGGGTGGTCACATAGCCCCGTGGCTTGTGGAGCATCAGATAGACCTGCCCCTGTGCCGGGCGCAAAGGCCGGCCGTCTACCATGATCTTGTCCCGGTCCAGATCCGCCCGGTCCCCAAGATGAGCTTTTTCTCCGTTGACCGTCACCCGGCCGGCGGTGATCCACTCCTCCGCCTTGCGGCGGGAAGCCAGGCCACAGGCAGAGATCAGTTTTTGCAGCCGCTCCTCCACCAAACCATCCTTTCTCTTTCTCTAAAGCGCGGCAAACCGCGCCAGGATTTTCTCGATGATCGTTCCGTGCTCGTCCAGATCACAGGGGATGGACTGGGCCGTCACCACAGGCACCCGCTTCAGCTCCCGGCCTTGCAGGGAAGCGATCAGCTCACCCACTGGCTCTCCCTGTGCCACAGGGGCAGCCAGGGCAGCGCTGTCCAGAACAAGCTCTGTCTTCAGCCGCTCCCCTTCCCCCACGGCAACGCGCAGATCCTCTCCCACCGTCAGTTGGCACATAGGCACCAAGCTTCCCTCCACGGGCAGCCAGCCCACCGGTTCTCCTGTACGAGCAACGGTCTGTGCGTGATAAGCTGAAAAGCCCCAGTCAAAGAGGGCTGTGTGGTCTGCCCAATCGTTTGGGTCGGACAGTGTAACGCAGATAAGGGTCATACCATCCCGCTCCGCCGCCGACACCAGGGTACGCCCCGCCTTTTCCGTATAGCCGGTCTTTAAGCCAATACACCCCTCATACTGCCACAGGAGCTTATTGTGGTTGGTAAAGCTCCGTCCCCCCATAGAGACAGATTTGGTGGAGACCATCTCCCGCAGCGTCTCATTTTCCAGGCAGGCACAGGCCAGCAGCGCCATGTCATAGGCAGAGGAATAGTGCGCCTCATCGTTGAGGCCGTTAGGATTAACAAAATGGCTGTCGGTCATCCCCAGCTCACGGGCCTTTTCATTCATCCGCGCCGCAAAGGCCTCCACGGAGCCGGCACAGACCTCCGCCACAGCCAAAGCAGCGTCGTTGCCCGAGCGCAGAAGCATGCCGTACAGCAAGGTCTCCAGGGTGAGCTTCTCCCCCTCCCGCAGGTAGATGGAAGATCCTTCCACACCCACCCACTGGGGAACTACGGTTATTTCCTGGGAAAGCTCCACTCCCGACTCCAGCGCCACCAGCGCGGTCATCAGTTTGGTGGTGCTGGCAATGAGCCGTCGGTCATGGGCGTTGTGCTCATAGAGAACCCGGCCGCTGTGGGCGTCCATCAAAATGGCAGACTTGGCACTGGTGCCCACCGCACCGGCCCCAGGCACACTTCCCAAAAGACAGATTACAGCCAACGCCGCCGCAGTCAGACGCAGCTTCATAAGCTCACCTCTTTCTTCATAGGTAAGCCTTAGTATGCTGCGCCTGAGCCCAATTATAGAGGGGAATTTTTACTGGCAGCGGAGGCTTTATTCCTCAAATTCCTTTTTTTCCTTTTGATTCTGGATAAAATCTGTCACCTTGTCCACCACGTCAGGCACCATTTCGATGACACGATCCATGGTGGTCACCGGAGCGCCGCCCACAGGGAGCAGCTTCACATTCCCGTCCCGAATCACAAGGAACGCAACCGGCTCCAGCTTGGCGCTGGCCGCGCTGCCGCCGCCAAAGTTTTTATCGGGGCCGGCCTGCTTCGTGGAAAACTCGGTGCCGCCGCCGCCCACGCCGATGGACATCCGGGACACGGGAATGAGGGTTACCCCCTCCGCCTGGATGGGCGTTCCTACAATCACGTCAGCGTCAGCCATGGCGCGCACTTGCTCCATGGTGTCCTGCATCAGCCGGCCGATGGGATTCTTCTTCTCCTGATTTTCCATAAATCAGACCGCCTTTCTTTCCTTGTCTTTGGTGCTCCGCCGCCCCTTGACGGCAGATAGTCTTGATAAAGCCTTCCGTCCAAAGTAAAGTCCCAGCCAAAGGGCCTGGCCAATTTTCAGGGACATGGACCCCGAAGCATATAGAGTAGTCTGCTGCGCTTCAAAATCCAGCTCCACCCGTGCCCTGCCGTCCTTTACATGGAAGCTCTGGGTGAGCGGCTGCCACAACGCCCCCAGAGCTGCGTTGGCATAGCCGTAAACCATGGCTGCATCCGCTGGGTCCTGGGCTCCTGCCCGCAGTACCAGCTCCAACTGATCTACCCGCAGCTTTTTCCGAAACTGCCCCGCTGCCTCCAAAGCCACGGGGAGCAGTTCACGGGCATAGTCCAGTGCTCCGCCCGAAGGAGCGGCAGAGGGCTTGTCCGGGAGTTTTTCCGGCTTTTTCTGCTGTTTTTCCCGAGAACGCTTTGGTTTTGCCGCCTTCCGGGGCCAGAGCTTCAGCTGCACCGGGCCCAGGCGGGCCCAGGCGGCCAATCCCGCGGCGGTATATTCCCCCCGCACGCCCACTCTCACTTGCCCAATCAGGAACAAAACAGTCAGAACGGCGGCCAGGATCACAAAGCCCGTCACGGCTTTTCGACCGGGTCCTCCGGTCCCTCCTCAGCCTCCCGCTCCGCCTGGCGCAGGCGGGCCAGGCTGTTCTCCAGCTCCAGGGTCATTTGACTCCCCTCCTGGGAGGAATTGGGCAACTCCGGCAGCTCCTCCAGACTGGACAGGCCAAAGGAGCGCAGGAAATTTTTCGTGGTGCGAAACTGCACGGGCCGTCCCGGAACCGCCAGGCGGCCAGCCTCTTCAATCAGCTCCCGCTCCAGCAGCAGCCCCACCGTATAGGAGCTGTCCACTCCCCGCACCTGATCCACATAGGCCCGTGTCACCGGCTGGTAATAGGCAATGATGGCCAGTACCTCCAGGGCGGGCTGAGACAGACGGGCGGGCTTGCGGCTCTCCAGGGTCTTTCGGATATAGGGGGCATACTCCGGGGCCGAGCATAGCTGATAGCTGGTATCCAGCTTTAAAAGACGGATGCCCCGGCGGTCATAGCTATATTTGTCCATAAGCCGCTGGGCCACCGCATCCAGGGTGGGCCGGTCCACCTCCAGCCCCAGGCACAGCCGTTCCACCGCCACCGGTTCGCCGGCGGCAAACAGCACCCCCTCCAGGGCGGATTCCAACTCTTTCAGTTCCAATGGGCTGCCTCCTTACTCGCTGTCGGCGGTAAACTTGACTTCTTCTGTTCCCTCATCCTGGGTACAGGTGACGGTACAGTCCTCCTCGGTTCCAGCCAGGCGCAGGCGGTGGGCCTTACACAGCTCCAGCACTGCCAGGAAGGTGGCCACTACCTCAGAACGGCTGCGGTTGCCCTTGAACAGGGCCCGGAACCGGGTGACACCAAACCGCAAAAGCCGCTGGAGGATCTCCCCTGCCTTGTCAGCCACCGGATAGGGCTCCCGGCCCACGATCCCCTGAAACGCCGCCACCGGAGGCGGAAGCTTATGGTCTGTGCGGCTGAGGACCGCCGTCATGGCCCGCAGAAGATCCTCCTTGTCATGGACGTAGCGGTAGGTCTTGTCCGGCTGGATGGCCTCAGGTACTTTGGTCAGGTAATCCCGGCCAATTTGGAAGCGGCCGTCCATGGCAGGGACCACCGCTTTGATCTTCAGATAATTTTCGTTGCGCTGATGGGCTTCCAGCGTGGCAATGAGCTGTTCCATCTCGCTCATAGCCTCCTCATCATGGATGGAGAGGAGCATTCTGGTCTTAATATAAATAAGATGGGAGGCCATGGTGACAAATTCGCTGGCAACCTCCAAATCCAGCTCCTTGCGCTTGTTCATCCAGTCCAGATACTGGTCCAGGAGCAGGGAGATCTGGATGTCTTTGATCTCCATTTTATTTTTGCTCAGAAGGTGCAAAATCAAATCCAGAGGTCCTACAAAATCTTCCAGATTTTCTTCTTTGGCCTTTACCACCCCTTCCAGGTGGTAAATGGGCGTTTCCACAAAGCAGGCCTCCTTCCAGGCAAAATCAGTTCAGAATATTATACCAGTTTGTTTGTAAAAACACAAGGAAAAGAAACGACTGCCTCCACTTCAGCCCCATGTACTTACGGCCTAACGTTGTGATCGTTCTGTTACCTATTGTAACCGTTTTTTCCTTGAACGCATCCGTTCCCTCTGATATGATCGTTGTAGAATCAACTAAATCTGTTTGGCAGGAGGTTCATGCCATGAAAGCACTGCGCTATGTGACCGCACTCGCGTTCGCTGCCGTTCTTCTCACAGGCTGCGCCCAGAATGCGTCCTCTTCTTCCGCCTCTCCCAGCTCTTCCGCCGCCTCCAGTTCCGCTCCCGGCACCACCGGGCAGTCCTCCGCCTCTTCCCTGGACGAGGAAATCCTTGTCTCCCGTTATACTGACGTCTCCGCCCTTCCTGCATTGGATCTGAATTTGGAGCCATCCCTTTCATTTGAGGACCGCACCCTGGTCATGGAAGACAGCATTGAAAACGAGCTGGAATACCTGGTCTATCAGAACTACCAGTCTGAAATCTCCGGTGACTTTTCTCAGCAAGAGAAGCTGCTGGGCAACAACGACGTTCTTAATACCACTGTGCGCAACGGGCAAAAGAATTTTGAAAACGGCGAATATATGACCAGTATCACCATACACGCCTTGAATACCCTTACCCCTGAGGATCTGGATCACACGGCGGCTTATGTCAAAGAGGATTTACTGGAACATATCGACCAGTATGCGCTGACCGAATACGCCATTGTTCAGGCCGATCTGGACTGGACCTATTCCCAGGCTTTGCTGGACGCAGGCCCTCAGCTGGGCGAAGGCCGGTATCTGCGCTATTTCCTGCTGGGCAAAACGGAGGAGACGCCCGAATTTCGCTGGTATGAATTATATTGGGATGATTTCCTGGAGTCTGCGTGACCCCTTTTCCTCCATTCTTTTCGGCTGTTCCCAGCCGCAGTTCTATGCTCGGTCATATCAATCAAAACCCCGGCTCCGTCAAATACAGAGCCGGGGGTTTTTTATGCCTGTATGCCGGACAGGATCGCCCGGAGCAGTTCGTCCCGTCCGGTCCCCTTCTCCGCAGAAAAGGGAATCAGTACGGCGCTTTCCTCCAGTTCCAGGGACTCGCGAATGCGCTGGAGATTGGGCTCGACCTCGCTTTTCTTCAGCTTGTCCAGCTTGTTGGCCACCACAATGAGAGGGCAGCCTGTGTCCCGAAACCACTGGGCCATGGTGCAGTCGTCGGCGGTGGGCTTGTGCCGGGAATCCACGATCATGACCCCCAGGGTCAGCAGATCGGGCCGGGCAAAGTAGTCCTCCATCAGCTTTCCCCACCGGTCCCGCTCTGCCTTGGATACTTTAGCATAGCCGTAGCCGGGCAGGTCCACCAGATAGAAAGCACCGTCAATTTTGAAATAATTAATATGGATGGTTTTTCCTGGGGCAGCCCCCACCCGTGCAAAGTTCTTCCGGTTTAGCAGCCGGTTAATCACAGAAGATTTGCCCACGTTTGACCGGCCCGCAAAGGCCACCTGGGGCAGTCCATCCTCCAGAAAATTTTTTGGAGACACGGCGGAGAGGACAAATTCCGCCTTCTGTACGTTCACAGCCATCGTTTCCCCTCCTTACTGCCGGGGGCGCTGGGCATCTCTGCCTTTCACGGGAGCAGCCGGGATGGAAATGGGCTCCTCCTTCCGCTCCGCCGCAGGCAGCTCCACCACCTCGGCAGGCCGGTTCAGCGCCGCGGCAAGCACCTGGTCCGCACGCTCCACCAGAATAAACTGGAGGGCTTTCCGTACGGTTTGATCGATCTCCTCCAGGTCCTTTTCATTGTCAGCGGGGATGATCACCGTCTTAATGCCGTTGCGGAAAGCAGCCATGGTCTTTTCCTTCAATCCGCCAATGGGCAGCACCCGCCCCCGGAGGGTCACCTCGCCGGTCATGGCAATGCCCCGGCGTACCGGACGCCCGGTGAGGGCAGAGACCATGGCAGTGGTGATGGCAATGCCAGCGGAAGGACCATCCTTTGGCACAGCCCCTTCCGGGAAGTGGACATGGATGTCCTTTTCCTTGTAGAAATCGGCGGGAATGCCCAGCCGGTCGGACTGGCTGCGGATGTAGCTGAGGGCGGCGTGGGCCGACTCCTTCATCACATCGCCCAGGTTGCCGGTGAGCTCCACCTTGCCCGAGCCGGGAATCACATTGACTTCTACTTCCAGAAGTTCTCCACCCACGCTGGTCCAGGCAAGGCCGTTGACCACGCCCACACGCTCCTCCAAAGCCTGGCGTTCCGGGTGGTACCGGGGGATACCCAGATACTCTTTCAGGTCTTTTTCTGTAATGCGAATAGACTTTACATCACCTGTAACCACTTTCATAGCAGCCTTCCGGCACAGGCCAGCCAGCCGCCGCTCCAACACACGCACGCCGGACTCCCGTGTGTAAGCGGAGATAATCTCCCGCAAAGCCCCATCCGACACCTTCATCTGTGCCTTGGTGAGACCGTGGCGTTTCAGCTCCTTGGGCAGCAGGTGGCGCTTGGCGATCTGCACCTTCTCCTCGTCGGTGTAGCTGCCCAGCTCAATGACCTCCATCCGGTCCAGCAGAGGCCGGGGAATGGTGTCCAGGCTGTTGGCCGTGGTAATGAACATGACCTCAGACAGGTCAAAGGGGATTTCCAGGAAGTTGTCCCGGAAGGTGGAATTTTGCTCTCCATCCAGAACCTCCAGCAGGGCGGAGGCGGGATCGCCCCGGTGGTCATGGCCCAGCTTATCAATTTCGTCCAGCAGCATTAAGGGGTTGCAGCTGCCGCACTGGTTGATGGCGGAGATGATCCGTCCAGGCATGGCACCCACATAAGTCTTCCGGTGGCCCCGGATCTCAGCCTCATCACTGACGCCGCCCAGAGACAGCCTTGCCAGCTTCCGGTTCATCGCACGGGCCATGGACATAGCAATGGAGGTCTTGCCCACACCCGGAGGGCCTACCAGGCAGATGACCTGCCCTTTCAACTCCGGAGCAAGCTGCTTGACCGCCACAAACTCCAGAATACGCTCCTTGACCTTTTCCAGGCCATAGTGGTCCTGGTCCAGGGCCTTGCGTACCGCGGCAACGCTGATCTTCTCCTTGGTCTTGACCCCCCAGGGAAGTTCCAGACACACGTCCAGATAGTTGCGAAGGACGGTCCCCTCCGAGGAGCCGTAGGACTGTTTGGCCAGGCGGCCCAGCTCTTTATTGAGCTTCTCCCGCACCGGGTCAGGGAGGTCGGCCTTGGCAATCTTCTGGCGGTACTCCTCAATTTCGTCGGTGCCTTCTCCCTCCCCCAGCTCATTCTGGATGGCCTTCAGCTGTTCCCGCAGGTAGTAATCCCGCTGGTGGTCGGCCATCTGCTCCCGTGCCTTGTTTTGAATCTCGTTGTCCAGGGCGAGGATCTCTACTTCCCGCTCCAGCAGCTTATGGAGCTTCTCCAGCCGTTTGTTGGGGCGCAGTTCCTCCAGAATTGCCTGCTTGTCACTGTTGCGCATGGGGATATTCTGGGCGATGTAGTCAGCGATATGGCCGGGGTCCTGGCTGGCCAGCACATGGATGAGCAAATCGTGAGACAGCTTCGGGGCCAGCTCAGCATACTGTTGAAACAGGTCATAGGTGGCGCGCATAAGTGCTTCCGTTTTAGCCGAGCTCCGGGCGGGCGCATCCTGGGCCTGGATTTCCTGGACTTCTGCCTCCAGGTTGGGCTCAGTACGCAGCAGCTGAATCATGCGGCCCCGGCTCTGTCCCTCTACCATCACCCGAACATTGTCCCCCGGCATGCGGAGAATCTGGCGGATGTTGGAGATGGTGCCGATCTGATAAAGATCCTCCAGCCCCGGCTGTTCCACCCCGATGTCCTTCTGGCCCACCAGGAAAATGGGGCTGCCCGCACTCATTGCGGTCTCCAGGGCTTTGATGGAGATGTCCCTGGACACTTCAAAATGGATCAATACATTGGGAAACACCGTCAGGCCCCGCAGGGCAATGACGGGCATGGTTGTGGTATGCAGCACTTCCCATTCTTTGGTCATAATCATTCACTTCCTCTCAGGGGTACATAAAACGAACAGCGCCCCCGGCTCCGCCGTTCCGGGGAGACCGCGGGCGCCTGTATGGATTGGTTAGCTGGCGCTGGACCCTGGCATTCCCAGCCCATGGTCCACCTGCACGCTGGCTTTCCCCAGCTTAGGCCGCTGGGTGCGGTTGGGGTTTCGCTCCAGCTCAGGCTCTCCTTCCCCTTTGACGCAGGGAGCCGTAATGGTCACCTTGACAATGGTGGGATCAGAGGGGACATCATACATCACGCGGGTCATAATGTCCTCCAGCACAGCCCGCAGGCCACGGGCCCCGATGCCGCGCTCCACCGCCCGGTCCGCAATGGCCTCCAGGGCTTCCTGCGTAAACTCCAGCTCCACCTGGTCATAATCCAGCAGCTTCTGATACTGCTTCACCAGAGCGTTTTTGGGCTCGGTGAGGATTTTTACCATCTGGTTCCGGTCCAGGGATTCCAGGGTAGTAACCACGGGCAGACGGCCCACCAGCTCGGGGATAATACCGAACTTCAGCAGGTCCTGGGGCTGGATCTCCTTCATCAGCTCGCCCACATTCCGCTCCTTACGGCTCTGGATCTCGGCACCAAAGCCAAGGGAGCGCTTATCCAGACGATGCTCGATGATCTTATCGATGCCGTCAAAGGCGCCGCCGCAGATAAACAGGATATTCCGGGTGTCGATCTGGATAAACTCCTGATGGGGGTGCTTCCGGCCACCCTGAGGCGGGACATTGGCCACCGTGCCCTCCAGGATCTTCAACAGGGCCTGCTGTACCCCTTCACCGGACACATCACGGGTGATGGAGGTATTCTCGCTCTTTCGGGCGATCTTATCCATCTCGTCGATATAGATGATTCCCCGCTCGGCCAGCTCGATGTCATAATCGGCAGCCTGTACCAGGCGCAGAAGGATATTCTCCACGTCATCGCCTACATAACCGGCCTCGGTGAGGGTGGTGGCGTCGGCGATGGCAAAGGGAACCTTCAGCACCCGAGCCAGGGTCTGGGCAAACAAAGTTTTGCCGCAGCCAGTGGGACCCATGAGCAGGATGTTGCTCTTCTGGAGCTCCACATCCTCTCCCCCACCAAAATAGATGCGCTTATAGTGGTTATAGACAGCCACGGACAGGGCCACTTTGGCCTTCTCCTGGCCGATGATATACTGATCCAGGACGGCGTGAATCTCCTTTGGCGTGGGCAGGGCATCGGGGATTTCCCCCACAGGGCCCATGTCGTCATCCAACAGCAGCCCCTCAGCCCCCATGGCCTCCATGCAGAGATTGACGCACTCGTCACAAATATATACGCCGGGTCCGGCGATCATCCGTTTGACCTGGTCCTGATGCTTTCCGCAGAAGGAACAGCGGATGCTTTTTTCGTCATTGCGAGCCATTGCTACACCTCGTTTTCAGGGTTTGCGCCCTCAGCGCTTCTCGATCACCTTGTCGATGAGGCCGTACTCCATGGCCTCCTGTGCGGTCATAAAGTTGTCCCGCTCACAGTCGGCGGTGACCACCTCGATGGGCTTGCCGGTATTCTCGGACAAGATGCGGTTCATCCGCTTCTTCACCACCTCCAGGCGCTTGAGGTGGATGGCCATGTCGGTGATCTGACCCTGGGTGCCGGCAGAGGGCTGGTGGATCATAATCTCCGCATTGGGCAGAGCCAGACGCTTGCCCTTGGCTCCGGCGGACAGCAGGAAGGCCCCCATAGAGGCAGCCATGCCAATGCAGATGGTAGACACGTCACACTTCACATACTGCATGGTGTCATAAATGGCCATACCAGCGGTGACAGAACCACCGGGGCTGTTAATGTAGAACTGAATGTCCTTGTCCGGGTCCTGGGCCTCCAGGTACAGCAGCTGGGCCACGATCAGAGAGGCGGTGGTGTCGTTGACCTCCTCAGACAGCATGATGATACGGTCGTTGAGCAGGCGGGAGAAAATGTCATAGGAGCGCTCGCCCCGGTTGGTCTGCTCTACTACATAAGGAACTAAACTCATCTTCGATACTCCTTTTTTCAGGCAAGATACCAAAGTATACCCCATTCCCGGAAAAACAATCCAGAAACAGAGATTTGGTATGGATCGGTTTCTGTTGTTTTAGCACTCATTACAACAGAGTGCCAACTTCTTCTATGATCATAACCGCTTCGCCGCAAAAAATCAACCCCCGATTTTCAAAAACGGAGGTTTATTGAAAATGTTTACGCTGCGTTCATATCTGCCCCATAAATATGGGGATACCCGGAGCGGCCGCTGGCCGCTCCGGGTTGTTATGACTCATTTACTCAGCCTTGGGCTCCTCAGCGGACTGCTCGGCCTCTTCCTCCGCCTTCTTGGCGGTCTTCTTGGCGGCAGCCTTCTTCTTAGCCTTGGTGGCCTTGGCGGAATCCAGAACCAGCTTGCTGGCCTTACGCATGACCAGGTCGTGCTTCAGGTCCTCAGCGGGAACGGCAGCCTTCACCTGCTCGGCAGGGATGTTGTACTGCTCGGCCAGGCGCTTGATCTCCTCCTCGTACTCCTCGTCAGAGACCTCCAGGTTCTCAGCCTTGGCCACAGCAGTGAGGGCCAGCTCCATCTGCACCTGCTTCAGGGCAGTGGGACGGGCGGAAGCGCGGATCATCTCGGCGTTGGTGCCCATCATCTTGTGATAGTCCTCCATGGAGATGCCCTGGCTCTGGAGACGCATCGCGTAGTCATCCATGAGGCGGTCGATCTGAACCTCGATCATGCCGTCGGGGATCTCACACTCCATGTTGGCCACCAGCTGCTCCAGAACCTGATTCTCAAAATCGCTCTGGGCCTGCTGGGTGCGGCGCTCGGTGAGCTTGGTCTCCAGATCCTTGCGGAAGTCGGCCAGAGTCTCAAACTCGGACACGTCCTTGGCAAACTCGTCGTCCACCTCGGGAGCCTTGGGCTCCTTGACCTCGTTGACCTTCACGTGGAAGACAACGGCCTTGCCGGCCAGGTCGGCGTGATAATCCTCAGGGAAGGTGATGTCGATGTCCTTCTCCTCTCCGGCCTTCATGCCGATGACCTGCTCCTCAAAGCCGGGGACGAACATGCCGGCGCCCAGCTTCAGCTCGTAGTTCTCACCCTTGCCGCCCTCAAAGGGGGTGCCGTTGTCAAAGCCCTCAAAGTCGATGACAGCGGTGTCACCCTTCTTGGCCTTACGCTTGACACTCACCAGACGGGTAGCCCGGTCGATGTAGGGCTGCATCTCAGCGTCGATGTCCTTCTCAGTGACCTTGATCTCCTCCTTGGGAGCGCTCAGGCCCTTGTACTCACCCAGCTTGGCCTCGGGGCGGACAGACACCAGGGCTTTAAAGGTGAAGCCCTCCTTGCCAACCTCCACGATCTCCATCTTGGGGTAACCCACATCGTCCAGGCCCTGCTCCTTCACAGCCTCGGCATAGGCGGCGGGGTACACGTCATTGATGGCCTCCTCGTAGAACACGCCGGAGCCGTACATACCTTCAATGATCTTCCGGGGAGCCTTGCCCTTGCGGAAGCCGGGGACGTTGATGCTGCCGCGGCTCTTCAGATAAGCCTTCTGCACGGCGGCCTCAAACTGATCGGCGTCGATCTGAATCGTCAGCTCAACGGTGCTTTTTTCTTTCTTCTCTACATTGGTGACCTTCATTTGTTAATTTCCTCCTGTCGGCCCAACCCACCTTTGCATAAGGTTGGGGAGAGCCTGTTTACTTTCGCCACGATATTTTATCAGATAAGCGGCGGTTTGACCAGACTATTTTTTAAATTTTAAAGAAATTTTTCCGAAAAAAGGAGCTCTACCGGCTGAAATCCCACATAGTCCGCGGCAATCAGCCGGAAATCCACCCCATCCCACACTCCGTTGACGGCAAAACGGTGGCTGGGGCCGTGAAGATGACCGTAGCAGCACAGCTTCACTCCATACCGCTTCAGCAGGTCGAGGATCTCCTGACAGCGGTATCCCTGGTAGATGGGCGGATAATGAAGAAAACAGATCTTCTCCCGTTCTCCCCCAGCCTTCAGCGAGGTTTCCAGGCGCATAAGCTCCCGGTTGAAGATTTTGGCGCTGTGTTCTCCGCGCTCCTCCTCATAAAACCACCCCCGTGTGCCGCACAGGGCAATTTCCCCATAAAAGGCGCAGTTATTATGGAGAATCTCCAGGGTAGAAAAACCATTCTCCTGAAAAAAGCGGCTCATTTTGGATGCGGTCGTCCACCAATAGTCGTGGTTGCCCTTCAGCAGCAGCTTCCGCTTTCCGGGCAGACGGTCCAAAAAGGCAAAGTCCGCCTTTGCCTCCTCCAGGCTCATGCCCCAGGACACATCACCACAGATCACCACGGTGTCCTCCGCCCCTACGTGGGAAAATCCCTCCCGCAGCTTGTCCACATAACCGGTCCAGCCTCCGCCGAACACGTCCATGGGCTTGTCGCTGCCCAGGGATAGATGCGTATCTCCAATGGCGTACAGGGCCATAGTTCACCCCAGCATGTTCCACACAGCGTCCACCATGTGCTCTTTCTCCACAGTCTCCGTAAAGCGAATCTGCTTGTCACGCAGACCAGACAGAGGCGCGGGAGCGGGCTGACCGGACTTGGCAGCAAGCTGATCCAGAGCATCCAGTCCCTGAGCGATCTCCGTCTCCCCCAGGGCCTCCAGCACGCTGTCACAGAACTTAAAGGGGCTGGCTGTGGAGGCCACGATGCACACCGTCTCGTCCCCAGTCTCCTTCCGGTACTGCTCCAAAGCAGAGAAGGCCACGGCAGTGTGGGTATCGATAAGGTAACCGTGGTTATCGTACATCTCCCGGATCACCCGCTGGGTCTCCTTATCATTGCAGAAGTACCCCTTGAAACGCTGCTGAAGCTTCTCCTTGATCCGGTCACGGACCTGGTAGCGGCCCGAAGCGGCCAGTTCCTTCATGTACCCCTTCACCTCTTCCGTGTCCTGGGTGAGGGCAAAGAGGAGCCGCTCCAGGTTGGAGGAGATCAGGATGTCCATGGAGGGGGACATGGTGTTATAGAAGTCCCGGTTACGGTCATACACGCCAGTGCGGATAAAGTCGGTGAGGACATTGTTGCTGTTGGAGGCGCAGATCAGCTGGTCGATGGGCACTCCCATCTCACGGGCGTAGTAAGCAGCCAGGATGTTGCCGAAGTTGCCGGTAGGCACGCACACGTTGACCTTCTGTCCAGGCTCGATCTTTTCGTCCCGGAGCAGGTCACAGTAGGCGGAGATGTAGTAGACGATCTGAGGCAGCACGCGGCCCCAGTTGATGGAGTTGGCCGAGGAGAAGAAATATCCCTTGTCCGCCAGCTCCTTTGCCAGCTCCTGATCAGAAAACAGGCGCTTTACGCCGGTCTGGGCATCGTCAAAGTTGCCGTACACTGCGGCGACCCCCACGTTGCTGCCCTCCTGGGTGACCATCTGGAGCTGCTGAACCTCAGACACGCCGTCCTTGGGATAGAACACCAAAATCTTGGTCCGGGGCACGTCCCGGAAGCCCTCCAAGGCTCCCTTTCCGGTGTCACCGGAGGTAGCCACCAGGATGCAGGCGGTCTTCTCCTCCTCGGTCTTTACCAGGGAGGCGGACAGCAGGTGGGGCAGCATCTGAAGGGCCATGTCCTTAAAGGCACAGGTGGGGCCATGCCACAACTCCAGACAGTGGGTGTTTCCATCCACCGTGCGCACCGGAGCCACCGCGGGGGTGTCAAACTTTTCCGGCCCATAGGCGGCATTGGCAAAGTCGGTGAGCTCCTTAACGGAGAACTCCTCCAAAAACTGCTTCATAATGTACACCGCCCGGTGCTGATAGGCCATGGACTTCATCTCCTCCAGGGCCTTGTTGGGCAGCTTGGGAATGTAAAAGGGCGTCAGCAGTCCTCCGTCCTTGGCCAGGCCCTGGACAATGGCCTGGGAGGCAGAGCACTGGAAGCCTACGTTTCTGGTACTGATATACTGCATGGCGATCCTTCCCATCTTCACTGAAGTCGTCTCGCGGCACATGGTCCGCATCGTTCTAATAATTCATTATGCCAGCTTCCCGCCCCACGGTCAAGGGATTTTGGGAAAAAGCCGGGGGAATTTGCCTCAAAAGGCGTTTTCCAGAATATTGATTTCCGGCTGCTCCGTCTGGATTCCCTGAGGGGCATAGATTTCCACCACATCAAATCTGGGCTGGAGGCTGGTCGGGTGCTGGCAAAGGTACATCTGCGCAGTCAGGCGCAGCTTCTCCTGCTTGCGCCGGTCCACAAAGGCCCCGGCGGTACCATAGGCGGCCGATTTTCTCAGCTTGACCTCCACAAAGCACAGGTAGGTTTTGTCCGCAGCAATCAGGTCGATCTCTCCAAACCGGCACCGCCACCCGGCACCGAGAATGGAATAGCCGCGCCGCCGCAGAAATTCCGCCGCCAGAGTCTCTCCCCATCGGCCCAGAAGCCTGCTCTCCTGCCCGCTCATAAGTTTTTTAAAAAGGTTCTGCGGTGGATGGGACTGGGCCCATAGGCACGCAGAAGCTCATAGTGGAGCTTGGTACCATAGCCCTTATGCTTGTCAAAGCGGTATTCCGGGTACTGGCGGGCAAGCTCCAGCATATGGTGGTCCCGGCTCACCTTGGCCAGGATGGATGCGGCGGCCACAGAAGCCGACAGGCTGTCCCCCTTTACAATGCAGCGGTGACAGGTCGTAATAGCGCTGCTCTTTCCTTTGTCCCGGTTGCCGTCAATGAGAGCAAAGTCAGCGGGAATGCTCAGGCCATCCATGGCCAGCTGCATAGCCTTCATACGGGCGCTGAGGATATCCGTGCGGTCGATCTCCTCCGCCTCCACAAAGGCCACCGACCAGGCCAGCGCCTTTTCCTTCACAAGGGGAAACAGGGCCTCCCGTTTTTTTTCGGTCAGCTTTTTCGAGTCATTGAGACCGGGGATTTCTTCTCCAAACGGCAGGATCACCGCAGCAGCGTACACCGGTCCGGCCAAAGGGCCTGCCCCCGCCTCATCACAGCCGCACACCGTCCGAAACCCGGCCTGCTGAGCTTCCCGCTCATATTGCCAGAAATCCATCAAACCGTCTCCTTCTCTTCCGGCAGCTCCAGTGTAAAGCGTCCCAGCTTTCCGGCACGGTACTCATCCAGCAGCACCCGCGCCATCCGTTCTGTGTCCAGCTCTCCCCCGGAGATCCGCATGCCGCGCTTCTGGGCACAGGCCTCCAGCAGACGATAGCCATAGGCCACGTCGTTCTCTCCCTCCTCCCGTGCAGGGACTTGGGGAAGCTTATAGGAGGTCACCAGGGTCTGGGGGTAACGCTCTCCCAAAAGGGCCATGAGATGGCAGCCCAGGGTCTCCACATCCATAATGTCGTCCTTTACCGCCCCGGTAAAGGCCAGGTTCATTCCGGTAACCTCGTCCTCGAATTTCGGCCAGAGGATTCCCGGTGTATCCAGCAGATCCAGGCTCTGGTCCACATTCACCCACTGCTTGCCGCGGGTGACGCCCGGACGGTCGCTGGCCTTGGCTGATTTCTTCTTGGCTACTTTATTGATGAAGGTGGACTTACCCACATTGGGCACCCCCACCACCATGGCGCGAACAGGCCGTCCCACCTGGCCCTTCTCCCGCCACTTCTCGATCTGCTCTTTCAGCACGCTCTGGATCACAGCGGAAAAGCGGTTTACTCCCCCGCCGCTTTTGGCGTCGGTCTCCAGCACTGCCCAGCCCTGGGCCCGGAACCAAGCTGTCCATTTCTGATTGCCTGCGGGGTCGGCCTGGTCCGCCCGGTTCAGCACCACAAGCCTGGGCTTTCCGGCACAGATGGCATCGATGTCCGGGTTACGGCTGGAAATAGGGATTCTGGCGTCGATGATCTCTACTACAATGTCCACCAGCTTCAGATCTGCCTCAATCTGCCGCCGGGTTTTTGTCATATGGCCTGGGTACCACTGGATATACATGGAACTTCTCCTTTCTATGCCCAAGGCTGTGCCGAGGCCTTTGTTCGCGGCCTCGGACGCTATATGAAAAAAGGAGCGGCAAAACCGCTCCTTTTTCGCGCTTGAATTACAGGGCCTCTTTGATCTTGGCAGCCTTGCCCACGCGGCCACGCAGGTAGTACAGCTTGGCGCGGCGGACCTTACCATGGCGCACCAGCTCGATCTTCTCCACAGCGGGAGAGTGAACAGGGAACACCTTCTCCACACCAACGCCGTAGGAAACACGACGTACGGTGAAGGTCTCCTCAATGCCGCCGTGCTTCTTGGCGATCACAGTGCCCTCGAACACCTGGATACGCTCACGGTTGCCTTCCTTGACCTTCAGGTGAACGCGCACAGTGTCGCCCACATTGGCCACGGGGGGCTCGGCCTTGGTGTACTTCTCGGTAAAAGCCTTCATCAGATCCATAATACTTTCCTCCTGTTGTATAGGCGTTCATTCCGGCCTCGTGCCTCTTCCCGCTGGAAGGTGCGCCGCAGAGGACCGCCCGTTATTCAGACTAAGGGATTATATCACAGAAAGTTGGTGAATGCAAGGATTATTTACAAAAAATTCTCCTTATTCCTCTGCCTGGAAGTATCCTCTTTGGTTTTCCTCTTCCCAAATATTTCCCACTGTCCGACCCTCCATGTCCAGCACCCGGAACTGGTGCTCTCCGGTCTGTTCCAGCTCTACAGGGAAAATCCTCTGCCCATCGTAATAATAAAGCACGTCAAAGGTCTCCGGCCGATGGGTGTCCTTGTTCCAGTGGTAATACATAGGATCGGTGGGCAGCGGGGTCACGTCCCAGGTTCCCTGATCTCCCAGGCTGGCAAGCAGCCCCTGGAAGGCCCAGCTGCTCTCTGTACAGCCATGGATATGCTCGTGGTAGTAGTAGTTTTGATCCTCAAGGTAGGTGGGCTGGATGTTGAGAATCCCAATGCGCTGGGTATAACCGTTATCGCCGGGCCGGGGAAAATCCTCCTCCAAAACCTGAACCACCGCCATTCCCACCTTCTGATCCGCCTGATAGTTGGCCCGGTAATCCCCGATCTCAGAGGCTCCCGCTATACAGAAGATCAAAGCCAGCAGGGCTGCCAATCCAGGCAGTCCCCTCTTTCGCCCAGGCAAGCACCTCCAAAGGGCGGTTACCGCAGTATCGCACACCAGGGCCAGGCCCGCAAAGGAGGTCACTGCCCCCCGGAAGGAAAACCAGGGATTTTCCAGCACCAGGAATATGGTCAGCGGGGCAAGAAACAAAAGGATTCCCGCTGTCAGCTCCAGCCAGGGTGAGAGAAATACTCTCCCCTTCTCTCTGCCCGGACCCCGTACACACAGCAGCCAGAACAGCAGACACAGCGCCGCTGTCACCGCCGCCCAAACAATGAGCTCTCCGGAACAGATCGCCTGAACCCCTCGCCAAAACCCCTTTCCCAGGGTATAAAAATTTCCGTTTAAAAAAACTGTCTTGATCTGTCGGAGTGCTTCCGGCAGCAGGCTTTCCCACCAGGCGGGATCGGTGGGCAGGAGAACCTTGGCCCGGCCTGTATACATGCTCCCCACCGTCAAAAGAGGGGTTACGGCAAAATAAAGCCCCATAGCCGGCAGGCTCCACAGGGCCAGCAGCGCCCGTTTCAGCCGCCGTTTTTGAATGACCTCCAAGATGGCAAGGCCTATCACCAGCGTTACCGCAAAAACCCCCGACTGCTCGTAAAAGCCCATGGGCATAATTTGCAGCAGTGCAAAGGCCAATGCCCAAAGCCAACTGCCTGTATCCATCCATTTGAGGAAGGCCCCCGATGCCAAAGCCGCAAAGAACAGTCCGCATACGACTCGTGTGGCAGCCGACATCCAATAGGTGCCCTCCACACCCAGTGGCAGCAGGGTAAACAGTACGAGAAACAGCGGGCTCACAGGGAAATACCGCCCCAGCTGCCGCCGGAGCATGACAGCGGAGAGCGCGTACATCAGGGAGATCATGGCCACGCCCACAATGAGGAAGGAAAACATCTTGCCCCACAGGTAAAAATCTCCCACCACAGCCAGCGGACGGGCGCCCAAAATGCCTATGCTCTCTTGCACCGCTGCCAAGGTGCTGTTGCGCACATAGTTGCACAGCTGGATATAGTCATCGATCTGGGGCCAGTACTGAACTCCCCAAGCGCAGGCACGGGCTGTCAGAAGCAAAAACAGCACCAGCACCATTCCCCAGTCCCAGATTCTCCAGCGGCGGGATTTACACTCCAAAATAGGCCTCCTGATGACGCTGAGACAGACGGACCTCAACCCCTGGGAATTTCTCCGTCAGAAATTTCACCAGACTGGGGCAAACCACATGTTCCGTGGCAAAGTGGCCTGCATCCAAGAGGTTGATTCCCAGGGCTTTGGCCTGGAGGAAGACATCATACTTCACATCCGCGGTGACAAAGGTGTCACACCCTGCTTTGACAGCATCCTCCAACATGGAGCCGCAGGAGCCGCCCCCCACCGCCACTTTAGCCACAGGCTTCCCGCCGTCTGCACACCGGACCGACGCCGCTCCCAACTGCTCTTTCACATAGGCGGCGTACTCCCCTGGGGACAGGCCCGGTTTGTGGACCAAACCCACGCGTCCGATACCGTAGGGGGTCCCGTCGTCCAGCACTCCATCCTGGTGCAATTGCCCCACTTGGTTGAGCTCCAGCGCCTGTGCCAGGCAGTCGTTGACGCCCCCCTGGGCCGCATCCAAATTGGTATGGGCACAGATGGCAGCTACACCCTTCTCAATCAGCTCCAGCAAAATCCGCCCTGTGGGATCGGCATCGGTAACAGACCGGGCAGGGTGAAAGAGAACTGGATGGTGGGATACCACCAGCTGAGCGCCCCAATCCGCAGCCTCGCAAGCTACGTCCTGGGTAATATCCAGAGCCACCAGGATTTTGGTTACCTCCCGGTTCCCCCGGCCTACCAGAAAACCCGCATTATCAAAGTCCATCTGGATTCCAAAGGGAGCCCAACAATTCAGTGCCTCATAGACTTCGTTCACCGTTGCCATTGATCCCACTCCTCTCTCATATGCAAGAGTTCAGCCCGTACCTGGGCCAGCTGTTCCCGCTTAGGGCGAACTCCTTCTCCCTGAGCCTGTTCCATACCATCCAGTGCCCGTTCTATACGGCCCAGCCACTGGTTCAGCCAAGCCCCACGAAGCGGGTGGTTGCGGTTCTTTCCTGCCCACAGCTCTCCAGGACTTTGAGGTTCCATCTTCCCTGCCCGGACCAGCATAGCGGTGTAAAGGGTATCCCCTTCCTGGCAAAGTTCCTCTGTTATAATTTGATAGCCGTTCTCTTCCAGCCATTTCCGCAGATCAGGCATAGATGACATAGGCTGAAGGATCAGGGGCACATTCTGTTCTCGTGTCCAGGGGGCGGCAGCCAAAATGGCGGCAATAGTTTCACCGCCCATACCGGCGATCGCCACACCGTCCACCTCTTCCGGCCGAATGCCCCGCAGTCCGTCACACAGCCGAAAGGCCACCTTTCCCTCCAGTCCCGCCCGGCGCACCGTGGCTCTTGCCGAAGCCAGTGGGCCCTGCCGCAGATCGGCGGCCACAGCAAAGGGGATTCTTCCCTCCAGCAGCAGGGCCGCAGGGAGATAGGCATGGTCAGTTCCCACATCGGCCAACCTGATCCCCGCAGGCACCAGATCCGCTACCATCCGCAAACGGGGAGACAGATCATGTAATCCGCTCATGATGTTTTACCTCCATGGTCGAATGGAGCACACGGGCAAAATCCCGGACCCCCTGTTGTTTTTCCTCATCCAAAAAGGGTACGCTCCGCCCCAAATCCCGGCCGCAGAACATCCCCAAATAATTCATTTTACTGTGGCGGCAGAGCCGCTTGAGGCCTTCCTCCCACAGATCGGCCCCCTTCTCCGGCGGATAGCCGCAGGTGGTCAAAGAGGCCACATATGTTCCAGCCAGCAGGGTAGGACCCTTTCGAGAACCATAGTTCTTATTCCCGGCATATATGGCCCGTTCCAGCAGAACCTTCATGGGTCCCGTGCAGTACCAGGCGTAGATGGGCGTAGCCAAGAGGAGAAGGTCCGCGTCCGCCATTGCCTGAAATAGTTCTGCAAAATCATCCTGCTGGATACAGCCCAAACCGTCCATACAGTCCTGACAGGTCATGCAGCCTAAACAGGGATCGATACGGTACTCATAGAGTGAAATGACCTTGCTCTTTTCTCCAAACTGTTTCCATTGGCGGAGAAATTCTTCCACCAGGGCGGCGGTATTCCCCCGTTTTCTGGGGCTGCCCAACAGTATGCACAGCTTCATACCATCCCTCCTGTGCTAATTGCTTCCGCAACAGAAAAGGGAGCGGACCGTCCGCTCCCCTTCTCCGTCTATGTGTGGTTTTTACTGGGCGGCGATCATGGCATTGACCTTGGCCAGCAGCTCGTCAGGATCCACCCCGTGGACCATGCAGGCCTGCTCCACGGTCTCACCACGGGAAGCGGGACAGCCCAGGCAGTGCATACCGATGTCCATAAACAGGGGGGCAGTCTGAGGAGCGATGGTCAGAATATCGCCGATGATAGTATCCTTCGTAATGGTCATTGGAAATCCTCCATTTATTTTGGGATGGGGATAGTATACCCTATCTTCCCGGCTTTTTCAATGGAAAATTGGAAAAAGTTCCGTGATTTCCCCGGAAGGATAAATAAAAAAGGGCACCCCAGCGGGCACCCTTTTAAGTCGGCTATTAATTAGCCCTGCTGCTCACGCATCTTGGCGAAGCAGTCGCTGCAGTAGACAGGACGGTCAGACTTGGGCTCGAAGGGAACCTTAGCCTCACCACCACAGGCGGCACACACGGCAGTGAAGTACTCACGGGGGCCGCGGGCAGCGTTCTTGCGGGCGTCACGGCAGGGCTTGCAGCGCTGGGGCTCGTTCTGGAAGCCACGCTCAGCGTAGAACTCCTGCTCACCAGCGGTAAAGACGAACTCGTTGCCGCACTCTTTGCATACCAGGATCTTGTCTTCGTACATTGGAATTCCCTCTCTTTGACTCGTTGCCCGGTCAATACGCCGGGCGGTTGTAATATTGCGATCAGCTCTCGCTGGATACGCCGGAAGAAAAGCTGCGGGCCATTTTTCGGCGGATACGCTGAATGGCGTTGTCCACTGACTTTTGGGAGCGGCCCACCCGCTGCGCGATCTCTCCGCAGGAGAGGCCGCTGAGATAAGGGGTTAAAATCTGTGCTTCAAGCTCTGACAGTTGGCCTTTCAGAGCGTCCAGACGCTCCTTCAGTTCCTCTCTGCCGATCACCACATCCTCTGGGCTCTCGGCGCTGGAAAACAGATGCGCACTGGTTCCGTCAAAAAGAGGTGGCTCATATGAAACGCTGTAATTCAAGGGTGCATGCTTTCCACCCTGGGCTGCACGTACGGCGGTAAGCAGGCGGCTTCGGATACAAATCTCCGCATAGGTGCGGAACCTGGCATCCCGTCCCGGATCATAACTCCGGATGGCGGTAAGCAGTCCCATCATTCCTTCCTGGATCAGATCCTCGCTGTCTCCCCCCGCCAGGAACAGAGGGCGGGCACAAGCCCGGACCAGCCGGCCATACCGCTGGACCAGTTCTGTCTCTGCCTGGGAATCTCCCTGGGCAGCTCTCTGGGACAGTTGTTCGTCCGTCAGGCTGTTAACGGGCCAATGCTCCAAATCGACGCATTGATTGTTATTCATAATAAACAAATTGTTCAGATTTGTCAAGGGTTTTCAGGAAATATTCTGTTTAAAATTACAACTTCCAATTTTATCCTTACAGTCCCCGGATCAAATCAGCCAGCCGGTCGGCCACCTCCTGTGCAAGCTCCTGAGTCTTTGCTTCCACCATAACACGCATAAGAGCCTCGGTGCCCGAGGGGCGCACCAGCACCCGTCCTTCCCCGTTCAGGCCCGCCTCCTCGCGCTGGATGGCCTGGGCCAGCAGAGGGCTTGCCATCACAGACTTTTTGACATCGTTGTCGGATACAGGGATATTGACCAGCACCTGGGGATACCGGGGACAGGGACCAAACACCTCAGAGGCCTTCTTGCCGCTCTCCTTGAGCAGGGCCAGCATCTGCAGGGCAGTGAGCTGTCCGTCGCCGGTGGTGGCATACTCCAGGAAAATCATATGCCCAGACTGCTCACCGCCGATGGCATAGCCCTTCTCCAGCATACGCTCCAGCACGTTCCGGTCGCCCACGTCGGTGCACTCCAGCTTCATGCCGTTCTCCTTGGTGTACAGGTGCAGGCCCAGATTGGACATGACGGTAGCGACCACGGTGTCTCCGGGCAGCTTGCCTTTCTTCTTGAGGTCTTGACCACAGGCGGCCATGATCTGGTCACCGTCAATGAGGTTGCCCAGCTCGTCTACCGCAAGGCACCGGTCCGCATCTCCATCAAAAGCCAGGCCCAGGTCATAGCCGCCGGCCTTTACCATGGCGGCCAGGCCGTCAATATGGGTGGATCCGCACTTCTCATTGATGTTCACCCCGTCGGGGTCGGCGTTAATGACGTCGGTACGCAGCTTGGAGAACCGGTCAAAGAGCCGGGCGGCGGTGGCAGAAGCGGCGCCGTTGGCGCAGTCCACCAAAATCCGAAGACCACCCAGGGTGGAGTCGATGGTGCTCTCCAGATGGTCGATATAGTCCTCAGAGGCCTTGGGAGCCACATAGCTCACCTTGCCGATGTCCGCCCCGGTCTTCCGGGCCACATCGTTGTGGCCGAAGAGGACGATGTCCTCAATCTTCTCCTCCAGCTCGTCGGAGAGCTTGAAGCCCTGTCCGTTGAAGATTTTAATGCCGTTATGCTCAAAGGGATTGTGGCTGGCGGAAATGACGATCCCCGCATCCGCCCCCTCGTCCACGGTGACCCAGGCCACACCGGGGGTGGGCAGGGTGCCCAGATCCAGCACATCAGCTCCAGCGGTACAAAGTCCTGCAATAAGAGAACCCTTCAGCAGATCACCGGAGATGCGGGTGTCCTTCCCGATGGTCACCAGGGGCTTCTCCCCCGGCTTTTTGCCCTTGGCCAGCACTGTGGCGGCAGCCAGACCCACTTTGTAGGCCAGATCTGCGTCCAATCCGGCGTTGACCACACCGCGAATTCCATCCGTTCCAAACAGTTTACCCATGTTATTGTTCCTTCTTTCTTCCAAAGTCATCAAATATTCTCTTCACTGCTCAGATTTCTTTTTGATCGGCAGAGTAACCAAAGCCATGGAAAGTCCCAGGATACATAGGGACAGTGCGCTTGCGGAAACCCCCTTTATCCATTGGTCTGCAAGCCAAAAGCTGATCACTGTACACAAGGTGTCCAACGGAATGTAAAGTAAATTTCCCTGTCGCCGGCTCACCTTCCCCATCCGGTACAGCGCACGAGGCAGCGCCGTACTGAACAGTTCCAGAGGCAGACTAAAAAGCGCAGCACTGAGAAAATAGATCAGCAGCTGTCCCATACTTTCATAATGAAAACCGAATATTCCCATCAAGCGGCCACCCAATTGGGCAACAACTGCAAACACGAGAAATGCAAGGGAAAAGAGAATCCCGGTTCCCAACAGGCACACAAACAATTTTTGAATCTTTTCTTTCACAAAAACCTCAAGAATTAAAAACTTAGCTGGTCCATTGCCCCGTCCTGTCCACCCGGAACGCTAAGACCCAGGTGCTGGTAAGCCTTTGGGGTAACGCACCGTCCCCGAGGGGTACGGGTCAGAAAGCCCAGCTGCATAAGGTAGGGCTCGTACACGTCCTCCAGGGTCACTGCTTCTTCATTGATCGTAGCGGCCAGCGTCTCGAGGCCAACGGGACCGCCCCGGTAATTTTCAATAATGCTGCGCAGCATTCTGTGGTCGATGGAGTCAAGACCCAGGTAGTCGATCTCCAGGGCAGTAAGGGCCTCGTCCGCTACCTTTTTGGTAATGACGCCCCCCGCCTTCACCTGGGCAAAATCCCGCACCCGGCGGAGCATCCGGTTGGCGATCCGGGGGGTTCCGCGGCTGCGGCGGGCAATCTCCATGGCTCCGTCCGGCTCAATGGGCACCTCCAGAATCCCGGCAGAACGGGTCACGATGAGGGCCAGCTCCTCCGGGGTGTAAAGCTCCAGCCTTAACGTCACTCCAAACCGGTCCCGAAGGGGAGCGGAAAGCTGCCCCGCCCTTGTGGTAGCTCCAATGAGGGTGAACTTAGGCAGATCCAGGCGGATGGAGTTGGCCGAAGGCCCTTTTCCAATGATAATGTCGATGGCGTAGTCCTCCATGGCCGGGTAGAGCACCTCCTCCACCGAACGGTTGAGGCGGTGGATCTCGTCCACAAAGAGGATGTCATTCTCATTTAAATTGGTGAGCAGAGCCGCCAGATCTCCCGCCTTTTCAATGGCAGGGCCGGAGGTAATGCGCACATTTACCCCCATCTCATTGGCGATAATGCCGCTGAGGGTGGTTTTGCCCAGGCCGGGCGGGCCGTGGAGGAGCACATGGTCCAGAGGCTCATGGCGCATTTTGGCTGCCTGGATAAAGACTTCCAAATTCCCTTTCGCCTTTTCCTGGCCGATGTACTCCCGTAAGGTTTTAGGCCGCAGGGAATACTCCCCCTCGTCCTCTCGGGTGAGGGAGGTGGTCACCAGCGGCTCCAGCTCCTCGCTGTCAAATTCCGAATTGGAAAAATCAATACTCAAACTGTCACATCCCTGTCCCATTCGGTGGGTTTTACTTCAAATGGACGAACTAATATCGCTCTGCCAGCTCCCGGAGGGTATCCAGAAAGGCCTCTTCCCCCCAGGTGTTGATTTTAAAGAACATGGCCTGACTTCCTCCGGAGGTAATGGCAGACAAAAACAGGTCTTCCCCATCCCCCATCAGCATCAAAGCCATGGATACCCGGTTGCCGCCGCCGAAGCTGTAGCGCTCATACACCCGCACGCAGCAGCGCACGCCAGCCCGCTGCCAATAGCTCTCGTCCTCGAAGCTGGCAGACATGCTGGCATCTAAAATTCCTTTATGGAAATACTCCAGGGTCTCATCAAAATCGCCGCGGAGTTCTGTTTCAAATTTTGCCATACGTCCGCCTCCTCTCAATACCGCAGGATAAAATAGATCACATACACCCAGCTAAGCAAACCGTGAAAGATGGCCCAGCCCACCGAGTGCCAAGTCGTGTAGGAAATCACCATAGCCAGACAGGTACCAAAGGTAATCCCGCTTTTCACCACGGCCTTGGATCTTTTCTTCTCTTCCATAGCCTTTACCCCTTCATCATCTTTTTCAGTGCCTGTTTGATGATCTCCTCCAGAGTAAGGCTGTCCAAGTCGATCCCCTTGAGGGCCACATTGATCTCTCCCTGGGAATACCCCAGCACTGCCAACGCAGCGCCGGCCTCGGAGAGCTTGTTTTCGGGAATGACAGTGACCCCGGTACCGCCGTAAGTCTCTCCCGCCCCATTGATGGTCTGCCCCTTGGCCAGCTTGTCCTTGAGCTCCAAAATCACCCGCTGGGCAATCTTTTTGCCGATGCCCTGGGCACAGGTGAGGGCCTTCTCGTCCCCGGTAATGATGGACAAAGCCAAGTTGGCCGGCGTATTGGAGGAAAGAATAGACAGTGCCGCCTTTGGCCCCACGCCGGAAACCGAAATGAGCTGCTGGAACAGATTCAGCTCCTCCTGGGTGGCAAAGCCATAGAGCTCCATGGCATCCTCCCGAACATTCAGGTATGTAAAGAGCTTTCCCTTGTCACCTTTTTTTAAGGCGGACAGGGTATAGCTGGTGGTGCGGCAGGCATACCCAACCCCGCCGCAGTCCATGACAGCCAGGTAGGGCTCGATGTGGGCCACGGTGCCGCTGAGATAATAAAACATAGTTTCCTCCACCCGCCGCCCGTAGGGCGGCTTTTAGTCTTTTAACAAATAACGAAATGCTCCGTCATAGCACAGTTCTAAACGAAATTCCAGACAGCGATTCCCCAGGTTCAGAAAGCCATCCAGCTTCACCTGATGATATCCGAATGTCTCATCCATAATGTCCAGGCCCATCTCGGGATATTCCCGCAGGAATTCCTCCACCGTCATTTTCTTGCCGGTAAAGGAGCCGTAGTTGCCACACAGGACATTTTGGTATTCCATAACATAGACACTGGAAAAGTCCCAGTCAATGCCGGTGATCTCTACATCCCCCTCCACCTGCTCGCAGGGGCCCAAAGTGCTGACATAGCCGCTCTGGGTGATGAGACGCAGGGTATCTCCCTGCAACTGCACCTTCCGGACATAGGCATCATGGAGGCTGTACGGGGGCGCGGAATCCGGCTTTTTCAAAACAGTTCTCACACCGCTTACCTCGTGTCATATTTTTTGGGGTCAAAGACCCGTTCAGTATTGAGCAGGCTGGTGGCCGAGCGGCCGTGACAGATGGCAATGGCCAGCGCGTCGGCGGCATCGTCGGGCCGTGGGACCTCCTTCATATTCAAAAGCCGCTGGGTCATCAGCATGACCTGACGCTTTTGTGCTCCGCCGTATCCCGCCACCGCCTGTTTCACCTGCATGGGGGTATATTCAAAGATCGGCACCCCCAGCTTCTCCGCCGCCAGAAGGATCACCCCCCGGCCATGGGCCACGGCGATGCCGGTGGTGATATTTTTGGTGAAGAACAGCTCCTCCACCGCCATTTCATCGGGGTGAAAGGTATGGATGAGCTCCTCCATATCGTTGGAAATCTGCAGAAGCCGGTTAGACAGGGGGAGTCCCGCCGGGGTGGTAATGACGCCATACTGAATGAGCGTATTCTTGCCCCGCTGGGCCCGAATGACCCCAAACCCAATGGTAGCCACTCCGGGATCGATGCCTAAGATGATCATAGTGTCCTCCTGTCCCCAATGATACAGGGTAAGTATATCACATTCCCTCCATCAAGGGAAGAAAAAATCCTCTCTTCTTACATTTCATGGATTCGGTTCAAATTTCAGACAAAAAAGTGCGATTTCCCATGGCATTCACGGAAAATCGCACTTTACAGGTTCAGTAGCGCTTAGTACAGCTTGGCGCCGGCGGGAATATGGTCGTCCACCATCAGGCAGTGGAGCTTCTCCACGCCCTCCTCGTGGTGGATGGCGGAAATGATCATGCCGCAGGAGTCGATGCCCATCATCTTCCGGGGAGGCAGGTTGGTGATGGCGATCAGGGTCTTGCCCACCAGCTCCTCAGGCTCATAGGTATCGTGAATGCCGCTGAGAATGACACGGTCGGTGCCGCTGCCGTCGTCCAGAACGAACTTCAGCAGCTTCTTGCTCTTCTTGACCGCCTCGCACTCCTTCACCTTCACGGCACGGAAATCGGACTTGGCAAAGGTCTCAAAGTCCACGAAGTCGGCAAACAGAGGCTCGATCTCCACCTTGGAGAAGTCGATCTTCTCCACAGGAGCCTGAGCGGCAGCGGGAGCGGCCTTTTCCTCCTTCTTGACCCCTTCGGGCTTCATGGTGGGGAACAAAATGACTTCACGGATGCTGTCAGAGTTGGTCAGCAGCATGACACACCGGTCGATGCCGATGCCCAGGCCGCCCGTGGGGGGCATGCCGTACTCCAGAGCGGTGAGGAAGTCCTCGTCCATCATGCCGGCCTCCTCGTCTCCCTTGTCCCGCAGCTCCACCTGCTTCTGGAAGCGCTGGCGCTGGTCAATGGGGTCGTTGAGCTCGGAGAAGGCGTTGCCCATCTCACTGTGGCAGATGAACAGCTCGAAGCGCTCGGTGAGCCGGGGGTCCTTGGGCGAACGCTTGGCCAGGGGGGACACGTCTACCGGGTGCATGGTGATGAAGGTAGGCTGGATGAGCTTCTCCTCCACCTTCTGGTCAAAGCACTCATAGAGGGCGTTGCCCCAGGTCTTGTCGGCCGTCTCGGGCAGCTCCACGCCGATGGACTTGGCAGCAGCCACGGCCTCCTCGTCGGAGGTGATGGCCATAAAGTCGATGCCGCAGTACTGCTTCACCGCCTCGTGCATGGGCAGACGGGGCCAGCCGGGGGTCAGGTCGATCTTCTCCCCCTGCCACTCCACCTGATAGGTGCCCAAAATCTTCTGGGCGGCGGAGGAGAGCAGATCTTCGAAGAGGTCCATCATGTCGTTAAAGTCGGCATAGGCCTGGTAGAGCTCAATGGTGGTGAACTCAGGATTGTGCTTGGGGTCCATGCCCTCGTTGCGGAAGATACGGCCAATCTCATACACCCGGTCCATGCCGCCGACAATGAGCCGCTTCAGGGGCAGCTCGGTGGCAATGCGCATGTACATGTCGATATCCAGGGTGTTGTGATGGGTGATGAAGGGGCGGGCGGTGGCGCCGCCGGAGATGGTGTTGAGAACGGGGGTCTCCACCTCCATAAAGCCCCGGCCATCCATGAAGTCACGCACGTGCTTGATAAATTTGGAACGGATGATAAAGTTGCGCTTCACCTCAGGGTTGACGATCAGGTCCACATACCGCTGACGGTAGCGAAGCTCCGTATTGGTCAGCCCGTGGAACTTCTCGGGCAGGGGCAGCAGGGACTTGCTCAGCAGCGTCACCTTCACCACCCGCACGGACATCTCGCCCCGCTGGGTGCGGAACACCACACCGTGGACGCCCACGATGTCACCGATATCGTACTTCTTGAACCGCTCATACTCCTCCTCATCCATCTCGTCCTTCCGGGCGTAGAGCTGGATGCGGCCGGACTTGTCCTGCAAATCGCAGAAGGACACCTTACCCATACCGCGCTTGGACATGAGCCGTCCGGCAATGGAGACCTCGCTGCCCTCCAGGGCGTCGAAGTTCTCCTTGATGTTGGCGGAGTCGTTGTTCACCTCATAGCGGGTGACCTGGAAGGGATCACTCCCCTCCTCCTGAAGCTTGGCGAGCTTGTCCCGGCGAATCTGCAGCAGCTGGGACAGGTTCTCCTCCTGAGGGACATTCTGATTGTTCTTCTCGGCCATATGCGACCACTCCTATCTGTTTCGGCCCACAGGCCAAGTATAATATTACCGCTCTACTTTCAGGATTTTGTACTCCACGGGACCGGCAGGCGCGTCTACGGTCACGTCTTCTCCAGGGTTCTTTCCCAGCAGGGCGCGGCCAAAGGGGGAATCCTCAGAGATAGCACCGTTCATAGGATCGGCCTCCTGAGAGCCAACGATCTTATAGGTCTCCTCCTCGTTGAACTCCTTATCCAGCACCGTGACCGTGGAGCCCAGACGGACATAGTCGCCCTCCTGCTCCTCTTCTTCGATGACCACATAGTTGCTCAGGATCTCTTCCAGCTCAGCCATGCGGGAATAGAGCTTGCCCTGCTCATTTTTGGCCTCGTCATACTCGCTGTTCTCGCTGAGATCGCCAAAGGAACGGGCCTCTTTAATGAGCTCGGCCACCTCTTTCTCCCGGACGGTCTTCAGGTAATTCATCTCGTCCTGCAATTCCTTGAGCCGCTGGGGGCTCAGCTTGTATTCCTTTGCCATAGTACCTCGCACACCTTTCCAAAAAATGACCCGGAGCTGCTCCGGGCAACACGCATTGGCGCGGAAATTTCATATTTTGCGCTTCCTGCCCGCTTTTTTATCATTCAGTGGGCATAAGGATGGATTCTGTGTCATTATATGTGTTCGGCCCGGTTCTGTCAAGTATTTTTATGTCTTCTGGCCCCAGCTTTCCCCCCTCCCACAGCGCTGCCAGCAGGGGGAGATTTTCCCGGTCCTCCTCTGCCAGCTCCGGTGCCGCCAGAGCAAGCCCGGCCAGCCGTGGGCTGGGCCCATAAAGGCCCAAATCCTCCTCATCCTCACCTTCGCTGCCTGGATGGAAACAGAGCCCTACCTGTCCCGGCATTTCCTGGGGCAAAATAGGCATTCCAAACTCCCACCGCAGCCACTGGGCCAGCTCCCGGCCGCCTCTGGGCACATCGATCACCAGGTTGCGTACTCTGGGACACAGCTCTGCCGCGGCCTGCCGCATCGCCCGGTCGGCCCGGCTGCCCCGCAGGGCCACAGTAGCACGGTCGGGGGCAAGTCCCCGGCGTTCCAGGCTCCCCAAGGCCAGAGGGGCACTGTGCGCCTTGACCAAAGGTTCGGTCTCGATGGGACGAAGGCCCATGGCACCCACCACATTCCAGTCTTCAAAGCTTCCCGGAACCAGCAGGCGGCTCACCCCTGCCCGGCGGAAGGACCGGCCCGCTTTCCGCAGCCGCCGCAATGCCCAAAAGCTCTCCGGGTCCACCTCCGCCCACAGCACATGGAGTCCATAGAGCCTGCCCGGAACCGTGATCCCCTTCCCCCGCGCGGTAAATTTCAGTCTGCCGATCAATCGCTCGTCCTCCCTTCCGTCCATCCTATGTGGTCAGGAGCCGGGTTATTTCTCTTTCCTTTGTCTGCCCGAAATTCAAATACCGGGACCGGCCCATTATAGGCCAGTCCCGGTACGGATTTTGAATTCAGGTTTAACCCCTTCGTCCGGAATCTTTACATTCCCTTATTCCGGGTCCCTCGGCTGCTCCTTGGCCTTTCTTACCCGCTTCCAGCGGCGGTATCCCACTGTACCGCCCACTGCCACGGCTGCTGCCAGAACCGCCAGGGCAATGAAGTTGTAGGACACCCAAATGAGCAGCTGCTGGCTGCCGGTTACCAGCCCTTCCAGGCTGGAACGGAACCCTGCCGCCATACGGGACCCCAGGGAAGCGGTCTCTCCCACCTCTTCCGTGACCTTACTCACCTCATTGAGATAAATATTGAAGGTAGAAAAGCCAATGAGGGCATCGTAGCGGTTCAGGGTGGAGGTATACTGCTCAATTTGATACTCCACCTCGCTGAGGGCATTTTCCAAAGAGATGATATCCTCCATGGTCTCCGCCTTCTCCAGCAGCTCCAGCAGCCGCTCTTGCTTGGTGCGCTGGGTTTTCAGCCGGGACTCCGTGTCATAGTACTGTTCCCCCACGTCCTCGCTGCTCTCGGTCAGCTGGGTCACATAGCCCAGGTCCCCCGTGGCAGATAAAAACGCCTGGTATTTCTCCGCCGGAATACGCACCACATACTCTCCGCTGCGCTGGGCGTTTACATCCCGATAGCTGCCCCCATACACCGAGGAGCGCTCAAAGTAACCCCCGCACTGTTCCACCAGATCCTGGAGGGATTGGACGGCCTGGTCAAACACAGTGGTCTGGATGGACAGCTCCGCCCGGCGGATGAGCTTAGCTCCGCTGTTTTGATAGACGGAGCTTCCCCCATCTTCTTCCGCCGCTGCAGCAGCGGACTGAGACTCCTGAGGAGCAGAGGGTGCGTAGAGCTCCATGTCCATCCCACTCCCACCGCTGTTGCCATACTCCATCGCGGCCCCGCTGGATGCTGTGGTATCCCCCGCGGCCATGTTTGCAGAGCTTCCCCCTCCGCAGGCAGAACAAAGCAGCAGCATGGACAGGCACAGGGCAAACGCCTTCTTTTTCTTCACGGTAATCCTCCCTTTCATTCTGGTCTTCTATTCCTTTAGACGAAAAAAGAACCGAGCAGTTGCACCTTTTTTCAAATTTTTTCATAGGATGGGCAAAAACAGGAGGTGCTTTCTCTATGCCCATTATTTATCTCTCCCCCTCCACCCAGGAGTTTAATTATTATGTCAACGGCGGGACTGAGGAATATTACATGAATCTTCTGGCCGACAAAATGGTCCCCTATCTGGATGCCTCAGGGATCCGCTATTCCCGGAACACCCCGGACATGACCGCCGCCTCCTCCATTGCCGCCTCTAATGCGGGAAACTATGACCTGCACTTTGCCCTCCACTCCAACGCCGCAGCCGGTGACCAGGCCGGGAAGGCCAAAGGTTCCATTGTCTTTTACTACCCCACCAGCGCCCCTGGGAAACGGGCGGCGGAACTGGTGGCAGATGCTCTGAAAACCATCTATCCTGACCCCAATCTGGTGCGCATCCAGTCCACCACCACCCTGGGTGAGGTAGCTAAGGTCCGGGCCCCAGGCATTTTGCTGGAGCTGGCCTTCCACGACAACCCCGAGGATGCGGCCTGGATCAAAAACAACCTGGATGAAGTAGCACGGATTTTGGTGCTGGCTCTGACCGAATATTTCGACATCCCGTTCTTCGAGACGGAAAACCGCCGTTCCGGCGTAGTGGATGTGACCTGGGGCAGACTCAATATCCGCGCCCGGCCAACTACCGACGCTCCCATCCTGGCACAGGCTCCCGATGGGGCTCCCATCACCATCATCAACACCGCAAACGGCTGGCACCTGGTAAACTTCAACGGCACCGTCGGCTATGCCAACGCCGACTACATCACCCTGCTGTAAGGAGGATTTTCCTATGGACATTCATGTGGTACAGCCTGGAGATACCCTTTACCGACTGGCCAGGCAGTACGGGGTCTCCATGGACCGCCTGCTCCACGACAACCAGCTCCCCGACCCCTCTCAGCTGGTGGTGGGCCAGACCATCGTCATCCGTACCCCTGCGCTCACTTACACCGTGAAGGAGGGAGATACCCTCTGGTCCATTGCCCAGGCCCACGCCTCCACCGTCCGCACCCTGCTGCGCAATAACCCCAATCTTCAGGGGAAAGACCTTCTCTACCCCGGCCAGGTGCTGGTGATCCAATACCAGGACCGTCCCCAGGGGCTTCTCACCGTCAACAGCTACGCCTACCCCTGGATCGACCGCGCACTGCTCACCGCCACTCTCCCCTATCTCTCCCAGCTCACCCCCTTCGCCCACCGCTTCACCAGTGACGGGACGCTGATCGCTCCGGAGGATGAAGTTCTGATCTCTGCCGCTCTCCAGTCGGGTGTGGCACCGCTTTTGTGCCTTGCCAACCTGGACGAGAACGACAGCTTCTCCAGCCAGCTGGTCCATCAGCTATTAAACTGCGACACTGCCCAAGACAAGCTCATCACCGCCATTGTGAAACAGGCACAGGGCAAGGGCTACCGCGGGGTGGATGTGGACTTTGAATATGTCTATGGAGAGGACGCAGAACACTATGCTAACTTCCTTAGCCGCCTGCGCCAAGCCCTCTCTCCCATGGGGCTGCCCCTGTCCGCAGCCTTGGCAGCGAAAACACGGGATGACCAGCCCGGACGGCTCTATGAGGGGCATGACTATGACCGCATCGCCCAGGCGGTGGACTACGCTCTGCTTATGACCTACGACTGGGGCTATGTCAGCGGCCCGCCCATGGCCGTGGCCCCCCTGCCCCAGGTGCGGGAAGTGGTGGAATATGCCCTCACTCACTTTCGTCCCCAGCAGCTCTACCTGGGCATCCCCAACTATGGCTATAACTGGCCCATCCCATTCAAAGAGGGAAATCGGGCTGTATCTGTAGGGAACCAGCAGGCTGTCCGCCTGGCCTGGGACCGCCACGCCGCCATCCGTTTTGATCAAACCGCTCAGGCTCCCTGGTTCCGGTATGTGGACGAAAATGGACAGGAGCGGGAGGTATGGTTTGAAGATGCCCGAAGCATTCAGGCCAAGGTGAAGCTGGCCCTGGAATATGGCCTTCACGGGGTGGGGTATTGGAACCTGGACCGGCCTTTCCCCCAAAACTGGGTGGTGCTCGCCTCCACGGCCAACATTGCCTGCTTGATGTAATTCAGGAAAGGGGCTGGATTTTCCCGGCGGGGTGTAGTACAATAGCCCCAATGTTATTACAAAGGAGGACATTTCCATGTCTGTTACCGTCGGTTTGAAGGGCCGGGCAGAGGCCCTGGTCAACGATCAGAATACTGCCCAGGCCGCCTGTTCCGGGGCGCTGCCCGTCTTTGGTACTCCCTTTATGTGTGCTTTGATGGAGGAGGCCGCCTGGAAGTCCATTGCCCCCCACCTGGAGGAGGGGCAGAGCACCGTGGGCACCAAGCTGGACATCACCCATGACTCCGCTACCCCTGTGGGGATGAAGGTCTGGGCGGAGAGCGAGATTACCGAAGTGGACGGCAAGCGCCTGGTGCTGAAGGTCGCCGCCTACGACCAAAAGGGTCTTATCGGCCAGGGCACCCACGAGCGGTTTATTGTCACCAACGAGCGTTTTCTGTCCAAAGCCGCCAAGAAGCTGGAGGGCTGAGGAATGTCCATCGAGAAGGTACGAGACTACTTCCGTCCCCTAGGCCGGGAGGGCGACATTCTGGAGTTCCCAGTGTCCAGCGCCACCGTGGAGCTGGCCGCCCAGGCGGTGGGGGTGATCCCCGCCCGGATCGCCAAGACCCTGTCCTTCCTGGTGGAGGACAAATGCGTGCTGATCGTGGCCGCCGGGGACGCAAAGATCGACAACAGCAAGTATAAGCACCTGTTCCACACAAAGGCCAAAATGCTCACCCCCGAGCAGGCGGTGGAAATGACCGGCCACGCGGTGGGCGGTGTGTGCCCCTTTGCCAATCCCGACGGAGTGGACACCTACCTGGATATTTCCCTTCAGCGTTTTGACACCGTCTTCCCCGCTGCGGGCAGCTCCAACTCCGCCATTGAGCTCACCTGCGGCGAGCTGGAGCAGTACTCCCACAGCCGGGGCTGGGTGGATGTCTGCAAGGCCTGGCAGGAGGAATAATAAGAACCCACGGAAAGCACAGTGCTCTCCGTGGGTTTTTTTCATTGGAATTTGCTTGTTTTCAGAAACATCACCGCAGCCAACGCCGTAACCGCCTCGGTCACCGGGGCACTGAGCCACACCCCATCCATCCCCCAGATCCGGGACATGACCATTGCCAGCGGGACGATGAGCACAAACCCTCTTAGGATCGACACGGCAAAGCCTGCACGGGGCCGGTCCATGGAAGAAAAGAACACCGCCGTCACTACGTTGAAGCCGGCAAAGAAGAAGGCAATGAAGTAAAGATGCAGCCCCCGCACGGCGATTTCCTGCAGGAGGGGATCGTTTTCCCGGTTAAAGGCGGCCACAATGGGGTCATCCAGAACCACGGCCAGAACGTAAACCCCCACTGCCAGCACCGCCGCCACCCACAAGGCGTAGCGGTATACCGTATGCACACAATGGGTGTCCCTCCTGCCCCAGGCGGAACTGACCAGGGGCTGAATCCCCTGGCCCAGGCCGGTGAACAGAGCCAGCACCACCAGATAAATGTTGGCCACCACTCCATAGCCTGCCACGCCCAAATTTCCGGCCAGGCTGAGAATAATAAGGTTAAACAAAATCAGCACCAGCCCGGAAGAGAGCTCTGAAATAAGGGACGGACAGCCCAAAACGGCCAGTTTTCCCGTCCCGCGCAGCCGCAGGCCCTCTCTCTTCAGGCGCAGGGTGCCCCTTCGGAAATGAGGAGCCAAAATCATCATGCTGATCACCGGCGCCAGGCCCGTGGCCAGCACCGCGCCGAATATTCCCATGTTTAGAGGGAAAATAAAGATATAGTCCAGCACAATGTTGGAAAAGCTCCCTCCCAACATAGCCGTCATGGCCAGTCTGGGGGCGGAATCATTTCGTACAAAGCACAGCAGCACATTGTTGAGCAAAAAGGCAGGCGCAAAGGACAGCAGCACCTGCAGATAAGTTGCGGTCATTCCATGGACCCTTCCGCTTCCTCCCAGCAAGGTGCTCAGTTGGGAATGGAAACAGACGCCGGGAATGACAAACAGCACGCCGGCAATCAACGCCAGCATCAGGGACTGGGTAAAGACCCGAAGGGCCTCCTCCTCCCTGTCCTGGCCCCGGAGAATGGAGAATCGGGTGGCCCCTCCCATTCCCAGCATAAGGCCGATGCCCTGGATGAAATTATAAAACGGAATGGCCAGGTTGAGCGCCGTCAGGCCATCTGCCCCCAGGCCCTGGGAAATGAAGTAGGTGTCCGCCAAAATATAGCAGGACAGGCCGATCATCCCCATAATGTTCTGGGAGGTGTAACGGAAAAATTCCCTGCGGATCAGTTGATTCTGCATGTATTCTCAATCCCCCAAACGCACAAAAAGGGACGCCCGTCTTTCCTCCTTCTACGGCCTAACGGAGGAAACGCGAACGTCCCTTCCCCCTACCCGGCGGCAGGGGGCGGCTTTTTTATAAAATTAAAATCGGTATTCTTACTTGGTGCCGAAAATACGGTCGCCGGCATCGCCCAGGCCGGGCACAATGTAGGCGTGGTCATTGAGCTTCTCGTCCACGGCAGCTACGTAGATCTCCACATCGGGATGATCCCGGCGGATGACCTCAATGCCCTCGGGCGCGGCCAGAATGTTCATCAGCTTGATGTGCTTGCAGCCATAGCCCTTCAGGAAGGTGATGGCAGCGGAGGCGGAACCGCCGGTGGCCAGCATGGGGTCCAGGACGATCACATCACGGTCGGCAATGTCACTGGGCATCTTGCAGTAGTACTCCACGGGCTGGTGGGTCTCAGGATCGCGGTAGAGACCGATATGGCCCACCTTGGCAGAGGGGATCAGATTCAAAATGCCGTCCACCATGCCCAGGCCGGCCCGGAGAATGGGAACAATGGCCAGCTTCTTGCCGGTGAGCTGCTTAAAGGTGCCGGTGGCCACGGGGGTTTTCACCACCACGTCCTCCAGAGGCAGATCCCGTGTGGCCTCATAGCACTCCAGGGCAGCGATCTCGGAGACGATCTCTCGAAACTCCTTCACGCCGGTGGTCTCATCCCGGAGGATGGTCAGCTTGTGCTGCAGCAGCGGGTGGTCCAGTACGTGTACTTTCTCGTCAAACATTGTGATGATCCCCTTTATCATTAGATTTGGATGTGAAGTTCCGTTCCCGTTCCAGTCGCTCCCGTTCCGCCTGTGACAGGCGGTGGTATACGGGAGTCAAAGCGCTGCCTTCCACCAGCCTGCCCTCCCGGACCAGGCGCTGGGCCGCCATAGCCACCCCAAAGGCACTCTGCATGCGCAGGTGCCGGGGGGCCAGTTCCATCTCTGGCACACGCTCTCGTAAGGTATTATAGCACAGCAGCGCGCCATCTCCAACGACAATTTTCGGAAAATGGAAATTTTTCAGTTCCTCTCCCAGCGTCTCCAGAGAGATCGCCCGGTCAGGGCTCAGCCGCTCCAGCTGATCTCCCAGGGCCAGGAACAGGGCATTGTAGACCTGCTTACGCCGGGCATCCATGGCGCAGATGATGAGCTTTCCCTTCAGATGGGCCAGGGGCCAGGCCATAGATTCCAATGTGGAACAAGGGGCACACAGCTTCCCTTGCCCCCAGGCCAGCCCCTTTGCGGTGGCCACGCCAATGCGAAGGCCTGTAAAAGAACCGGGCCCGGCAGCCACGGCGAGCACATCCACATTCTCCAGACTCTCCCCGCAGTTTCGCAGCATGTCATCCACCATAGGAAGCAAGGTGCGGCTGTGGGTCAGGCCGCTGTTTTGATAGTTCTGGGCCACCAGCTCCCCATCCCGCATCAGCGCGGCGGAACAGGCGGGAGCAGAGGACTCCAGGGCCAAAATATTCACAGTTCAATTCCTCCGATCTCAATCAGGCGCTGTCCCTCATGCTCCCCCCGACGGATGTCCACCCGTACGGTGTCGTGCTCCAGGGCATCCTCGATAATTTCGCTCCACTCCACAGCGCACACGCCTCCCCGTGCCAGATAGTCCTCCCAGCCGATGTCATAAAGCTCATCTGAGGAGCCCAGGCGGTACATATCAAAGTGAAACAGGGGCAGCCGCCCCCCCTCATATTCATTGACAATGTTAAAGGTGGGGCTGGTCACCCGTTCGGTAATTCCCAGTCCATGTGCCAGTCCCCGTGTGAAGGCGGTCTTTCCCGCCCCCAGGTCCCCGGTAAAGGCAATCACCATTCCCGGCATAAGCCGCCCGGCCAGCCGTTCCCCCAGCGCTTGGGTCTCCTCCTCCGTATTGGTTACATAGCGGACGGACAAAGCCATCCCTCCGTTCACAGAAAATTTTCATACATCCAGGAGATTATACCACGATATGGTTTGCCTTTCCACCAAAATGTGCTAAAATAAATCGGACCAATTTTATTCGATTCTTCCGCCCTCTCCGGGCCCCTTCAGGAGGTGAGGTCTTGACCACACTCTTTTCCCCCGTGCGGGAATTTTTCAAAAAGGGCGATCTGATCCTGCTATCCCTGTGTCTGCTGGCCAGCGGCTATGGATTGCTGTTGGTATTTTCCGCCACCCGGTACTTGAATTCCAACCGCCCCATCATGGTCCAGGCTCTGGCCGTGGTGTTGGGCGTGGTGGCCTATATGCTGCTGACCATGGTTGACTTCCACCTGTTTGTAGAAAAAAATTGGAAGTATATCCTGGCCTTCAACGTTGTATTTATTCTGCTTCTCCTCACCCCCCTGGGGGAGGACTATAACTCCGGCAACCTTAACTGGATCCATATCCCCGGTTTCCCGGTGGACATGCAGCCCAATGAAATCGTCAAGCTTCCGTTTATTCTCCTGCTCAGTCTCCAGATCACAAAAATCCAGGAGCAGGAGCGGGATATCAGTTCCCTGCCCTCCCTGATTCAAATCGGCGGACATACCATTTTCATGCTGGGCCTTATCTCCGTCGTGTGCGGAGACATGGGCATGTGCGTGGTGTATATGGTCATCTTCGCCTTTATGGCCTGGGCTTCCGGCGTCAAACTGCGCTGGTTTCTTCTGGTAGGCGGCGGGATTGTTCTGGCGGCAGTCATCCTTTGGCTCTTTGTCCTTCCGGAGACAAAATGGTGGACCGATTACCGCATTATGCGCTTCCGGGTGGTATTTGACCACGACCTGGACCCCCAGGGCCGGGGCTTCCAGCAGACCCGTTCCATCCTGGCCATTGGCTCCGGACAGCTCTTCGGCCAGGGGTTTCTCCAGGGGGACTACACCCAGTCGGAATACTCCCACACCCTGCCTGCCCGGCACACCGACTTTATTTTCGCCGTATGCGGCGAGGAGCTGGGACTCATTGGCTGCTTGCTTCTGCTGCTCATTTTAGGGGCAGTGGTCCTGCGCTGTATCTGGGTAGGCCGTCATGCCAGCTCTCCCTTTGATGCCTATGTATGCATGGGCGTGGCGGCAATGCTCTTCATCCAAATCGCCCTGAACGTGGGCATGTGCCTCTATGTGCTTCCTGTCATGGGACTGACCCTTCCCTTCATCAGCTACGGCGGCTCCTCGGTCATCACTCTGTACGCCGCCATGGGCATGGTATCCAGTGTAAAGGCCAGAACCTTGCCAAGCTGGCTGCGGGACTGATTTCGTTCTCTATCCGAGTTATAAAAAATGCCTCCGGCTTTTTAGGCCGGAGGCATTTTTTATGCTGATTTGCGTTCTTAGCTGTTGGCAGGCACGTGGATGATCCCCACGGGGCACTCCTTCACGCACAGCTGGCAGCCCTTGCACTTGTCCTGGTCGATGTGGGCCAGGTTGTTCTCCACGGTGATGGCATCGAAGTGGCACACCTTGGTGCACTTCATGCAGCCGATACAACCAGCGGTGCAAGCCTTGCGGGTGTCGGCGCCCTTGTCCTTGTTGAGACACTGGACGACAGGCTTACGCTTGTGCTCCGGAATAATGCTGATGACCGCGTTGGGGCAGGCGGCGGCACAGGCGCCGCAGCCCACGCACTTGGCGTAGTCCACCTTGGCGATGCCGTCCACGATGTGGATGGAATCGAAGGCGCAGGCACGGGTACAATCACCGTAGCCCAGGCAGCCGTATTTGCACATTCCGTCGCCGCCGTAAAGGCCCTTGACCGCCTGGCAGCTCTGCAGGCCCTGGAACTCATAGCGCTTGGAGGTCTGGTTGCAGGTACCAGAGCACATCACAACCGCCTTCATAGGCACAGAGGCACCGGCCTCCACACCCATGATCTCAGCGATCTTAGCGGCACAGGCAGCGCCGCCGGGGGTACACTTGTTGACCGCGTTGCCCTCCTCCACGATGCTCTTGGCGTAGTCGGCACAGCCGGCGCAGCCACAAGCGCCGCAGTTGGCACCGGCCAGGACGGCGGTGATCTTCTCCACACGCTCATCTACGGGCACATACATAAAGATGGAGGCGGCCACCAGAATCACCGCGCCAATGAGGCCGATGACGGTGACAATAACAATTGCCAGAATAATCGGATCCATACTCTACTCCCCCTCCTATCAAACCTTGAAGATGGCGTCCACAATACCGCCGAAGCCCATGAAGGACAGGGAGGTAACTGCGGCGGCCACCAGAGTGATGGGCAGGCCCTCAAAGCACTTGGGGGTGATGGCCTGCTCCACACGGCGGCGCACGCCGGAGAAGAGCACCATGGCCACCAGGAAGCCGATGCCGGCGCCGGCGGCGCAGACGATGGACTCCACAAAGTTATAGCCGTTGTCCAGGTTCAGGATGGTCACGCCCAAAATGGTGCAGTTAGTGGTGATCAGGGGCAGGTACACACCCAGAGCCTTATACAGAGCGGGAACGAACTTCTTCAGGAAGTTCTCCAGCAGCTGCACCAGGATGGCGATGATCAGGATGAAGACGATGGTCTGCAGATAGCCCAGGTCACGGCTGGTGCCCGCCGCATAAGCGGGAGACAGCACAAAGGTGTAGATGGGCCAGGTGGCGGCAGTGGCCATGACCATGACGAAGGTAACGGCCAGAGACATACCCACCGCGCTGTCCAGCTTTTTGGACACGCCCAGGAAGGGACAGATACCCAGGAATTTGGCCAGCACGTAGTTGTCCACCAAAATCATGGTGAAGAAGATGCTGGCAAGTTTCAGTGCCATTTCCATTACGCATTGCCTCCTTCCACAGCCTCAGCAGACTTCTCGCTCTTCTTGGGGCGGGAGGTCAGCCAGGTAGCGCCGGCCATCAGGATTCCGAAGACGAAGAAGCCGCCGGGGGCGCTGGTCATGATAGTGAAAGGATCAATGGACTCAGGAATGACCTGAATGGCAAAGTCCGCACCCAGGGCGGGGATCAGGCTGCCCAGACCGGCCATCCAGGTGCCGGAGCCCAGGATCTCACGGATGGAACCCATGACCACCAGGGTGATGGTAAAGCCAATCCCCATGCCCAGACCGTCCAGAGCGGAATCAACCACACCGTTCTTGGAGGCAAACATCTCAGCACGGCCCAGGATGATGCAGTTCACCACGATCAGGGGCAGGTATACGCCCAGGGCCTTATCCAGGTCGGGCACATAGGCCTTGACCAGCATCTGCACCACGGACACGAAACCGGCGATGACGGTGATATAGCAGGGAATACGAACCTGGTCAGGAATGATCTTCCGCAGGGCGGAAATGACGATGTTGGAGCAGATCAGCACGAAAGTGGCCGCAAGGCCCATGCCGATGCCGTTGGAAGCCATAGAGGTGACGGCCAGAGTGGGACAGGTGCCCAGGACAAGCCGCAGAACCGGGTTTTCATTCAGAAAACCGTTGGTCAGAATTTTCAGTTTGCTGTTATTACTCATCTTGTTCCACCTGCCTTTCAAGCGATCGCGTTGTACGCCTCAATGGCGGCGTTCACAGCGTTGTTCACAGCCCGGCTGGAGATGGTGGCGCCGGAATAGGCGTCCACATCGCTGCCCAGCACCAGGGCCTGAGCCGCAGACAGACCGTTATAATTGGCCCAATACTCGGCGTTCTCAGTAACGTTGGTACCAATACCCTTGGTCTCAGCAGACTCAGTGATCTTGATCTGCTTGATGGTATCGTCAGGGTTGAAGGCCACCATGACGGTAACCGTGCCGCCGTAGCCCTTGCCGGAGCAGGTAATGACCGTGCCGGTGCCGTTGTCGGCGGTGTAGACGTCGGAGACATTCTCCACTTCAACACCCTCCACCTTGGTGAAGGCACCCTCGGCCTCGGGCAGCAGCTCAGCGCGGGCGGCGTTCTGGGCGGCGATGGTAGCCGCCTGAATGATGGGGGCAGTCACGCTGTTGGTGGCGGCCAGAGCCCCGGTGATGACGATGCAGATGACACACAGCACCACGATGGGCTTAAATACTCGATTCCAGTTGCTCATTTGCTCTCGCCTCCCTTTTTCACCTTGGCGATGCCCAGCTTATCCTGCCGGGTCAGCACTTCAATATAGGGCACCAGCAGGTTCATCAGCAGAATGGCGAAGGACACGCCCTCGTTCATGGTGCCGAAGTGACGGATCATCATGGTAATGAGACCCAGGCCAATGCCGAAGACCAGCTTGCCCTTCTGGGTGGTGGGAGAGGTGACATAGTCGGTGGCCATAAAGAAGGCACCCAGCATGAGGCCGCCGGACAGCAGCTGCACGATGGGGTCAAGGCCGAAGCACACGCTGAGCACAGCCACAGTGGCCAGATAGGTCACAGGAATGACAGGGCTGATGACCTTGGTAACAATAAGGTAGATGCCGCCGGCGATCAGGGTGATGGCGCAGGTCTCGCCCAGCACACCGCCGTGGTTGCCCAGCAGCAGGGTCACATAGTCACCGGCGCCCAGGTCGGCCACATGAGCCAGAGGGGTGGCGGAGGTAGCGGCATCCGCACCCTGGGGGAAACCGTAGGTGGACATACGTCCGGCAAAGCCAACAGCCATAGCGATACGGCCCACGATGGCGGGGTTGGCAAAGTTATAGCCCAGACCGCCGAAGAGCTGCTTAATGATGACAATGGCGATGAACGCGCCCACGATGGGCATCCACCAGGGCAAGGTGGAAGGCAGATTGAAGGCCAGCAGCATGCCGGTCACTACAGCGGAGAAATCCCCCACAGGGTTCTCCCGGCCCATGAGCTTGCAGTAGGCCCACTCGAAGAAGACACAGGCCGCCACGGTGATGGCGGTGAGGATCAGGGAATTGACTCCGAAGATGATCACAGAGGCGATCAGGGTGGGCACCAGGGCCAGACACACCCGCTGCATAATCTTCTGGGTGGAGTCCGCGCTGGTAATGTGAGGCGCGGCGGTAACGATCAGTTTATTGGCCATTACTTTTTACCTCCATTCTTCATCATGATCTTGGCCAGGGCAATGGAGGGGGCCAGAGGCCGCTTGGCCGGGCAGACAAAGGAGCAGGTGCCGCAGCTCATGCACAGATCGGCGTTGAGCTCCTGCAGCAGCTCCACATTGCCCGCGTTATAGGCCTGGACAATCTCCTTGGCGGACAGGCCCAGAGGGCAGGCGTTGGTACACCGGCCGCAGTGGATGCAGTTGGTGACCTTGGGGGTCTGGGCCATCTTCTTGGAGAAGGCCAGAACCGCGTTGTTGTTCTTCAAAATGGGCTGGTCCAGGCTGGCCAGGCAGTTGCCCATCATGGGGCCGCCGTAAAGGACCTTGCCCGGCTCATCGGTGAAGCCGCCGCAGAAGTCCATCAGCTCCTGAACGGGAGTACCGATGATGACCTCAACATTCTTGGGCTCCTTGATGATGTCGCCGTCCACGGTCAGACGCTTGGTGACCAGAGGCATGCCGGTCTTTAAGTACTTGCCTACGAAAGCCACAGAAGTGACGTTCATAACAATTACGCCCACGTCAGAGGGCAGGCCGGGGAAAGGCACTTCCCGGCCGGTGCAATTTTCAATGAGCACCTTCTCAGCGCCCTGGGGGTAGCGGCAGGGCAGCTCCTTGACCTCTACGCCCTGGGTGGCCACACTCTTCATCTTGGCAATGGCCTCGGGCTTGTTGCCCTCGATGCCGATGATGCACTTGGGGATCTCCAAGTACTTCATGACCGCCTGGATACCGTCCATGATGAACTGGGTATCCTCCAGGAAGCAGCGGTTGTCCGAGGTGATATAGGGCTCACACTCGGCGCCGTTGATCACCAGGGTATCGATCTCGTCCAGGTTCTTGGGGGCCAGCTTTACCGCAGTGGGGAAACCGGCGCCGCCCAGGCCGACCAGACCGCTGGCGCGGACGGCGTCCTGGAAGGACTTCAGATCAGTGACCACAGGAGGAGCGATGGAGGGGTCCACCTTCTGCTCCCCGTCGGGGATGATAACCACGGCGGTCTGCGGCGCGCCATTGGGCGCGGTGATGGTGATGATACTGTCCACAACACCGGATACGCCGGAGTGGATGTCGGAGGAGACAAAGCCCCCGGCCTTGCCCACCACGGAACCTACATAGACCTGGTCACCCTTGGCCACGGCGGGAGACGCCGGAGCACCGATGTGCTGACCCATAGACAGCACAATCTTAGAGGGCAGCGGCATTTTTACCGTTTCCAGGTTGGAAGTCCGTTTCTCGTGGGGGACACCCGCGCCCTGCGCGGATCGTTTGAGAAATTTGCTCATGTAAGATTTCGACCTCCCTATTCTGTTCTGCCGGGATTTGGAAGTACCCGTACCACACGGTTCTCCGCTCTTACAAAGCGGCAAAAAAACCGCTCTTCCCCTTGCGGCAGCGGATACATTCCTTGCGCCCGCACAGAACGGGCGCACGACAAAACCCGTCGCTTTCCCTTCCTTTTTCATCAGTGCGGAAAAGCGCCGGCTCTGCTTGCGGCAAATATCATACACCATCTTTCATAAAAATGCAAGATAATTTGCAGCCTTCATCCATTTTTCGCAAAAAAATCGGGTGCGGAAAACTCCGCACCCGTTTGCAAGTGTTTCTGTGTCCGTCAGCAGCCGCAGCCGTTGTTGCAGCCACAGTTGTTGCTGTTGCCGCAGCTGTTGCCGTTGCCGTTGCCGCAGCAGCACAGAATGACCAAAAGGATGATGATCCACAGGCAGCTGTTGCCGCCCCAACCGTTATTGCAGCACCCCATAATGAGTACCTCCTGATATGAAAGTTTTAAGAGGGCTGTCTGCCGCTCTCATTCCTATCATATGGCAGGAACAGAAAATGGGTGTCTGTTCTTCAGGAAATCTTTTCCGCGAAGGAACGCAGCATGGTAGCTACCTCGGCCCGGTTGGCGTTGTACTGGGGATTAAGGGTAAGTACACCGCCATTGCTTGCGCCGCTGACCACTCCTTCGGCCACCGCCCAGGCCATCGCCTCCTGAGCCCAGCTGCTCACCTTGTCCCGGTCCTGATAGCCGCTCAGGTCGGCTCCCTGGCCCATGCTGAGCCCCAGATAGTTGGAGGCAAAGCTATAGAGCATCACCACCACCTGCTCTCGGGTGACCTGCCGGTTGGGAGAGAAGGTACCGTTTCCGGTGCCGGCCGTAACGCCCTGGGACACGGCCCACTTCACATAGGGGGCATACCAGGCACTGTCCGGTACGTCAGTCAAGGATACATTGGCACTGGCCATTTCACCGGCCGGAGCTCCGGCCAGCTGATAGAGAACGGTAGTGAGCATGGCACGGGTCATCGGTTCCTTGGGGCCGAAGGTATGTTCGCTCATCCCGGAGAAGAGCTTTTTCTCATACACATAATTGACCGGCGCATAGTACCAGTCGCTCTGCTTCACATCCAGGAAGGGTGCCGCAGCAGTGTTTCCCCCCTCCACGGTGTAGCTTCCCTGTACCCCCATGGTGGCATAGCCGGACTGGATGGTGATATAAGCTGTGGTATCCTCTCCCACCAGGTAGCGGTGGTTGGCATTTAACGCAGCGCCGGAGGAGACCTCGGTCCCGGCGGTCACATCCACCACCGCACCGTTATGGGTGACGGCGGCATAGCCCTCCAGCATCAGGGCACCGCTGCCGGTACTCAGACAAATCCGCTGTCCATCATACCACTCCCGGCGCTGGAGGGTGTCACTGGACTGCCCGGAGGCAACGCTTCCCCCGCTGGTCACCTGTCCATGGACCTGATCCAACGTAGACTTCGCCGTATCATAGGTATCCTCAAGGGCGCCGTAGGCAGCCTCGGTCCCGGCTCGGAAGGCCTGAGGCATAAAGTTCTCCACGAGATAGCTCAGGCTCACCGGTCCGTCCCCGGATACCGCGGCATAAGCTCCGGCCGCCAGCAATACAAAGGCCACGGCCAGCACCAGCGGCCTTAGAAATTTCTTCATGGCAGCTCCTCCTCTCTCTCCTCCGCCGTCTCTCCCTGCTGAGAGATCAGATAGCTCAGGGTCAGCAGACTATCAGAAAAATGGACCGACTCTACCACCACATTTTCCCGGCTGATGGCCAACTCGTGGTTGGTAAAGTTCCAAATCCCCCGCACCCCGGCATTGACCAGACGGTCGCACACACTCTGGGCCGCAGAAATGGATACCGTAAGCATACCGACACTCACTGGATGGGCAGCCACAAAGGCCTCCAGCTCATCGGCGTGGTAAACGGGCACTCCCGCAATCTTGGTGCCAACCACCTGCGGATTGACGTCAAACGCCGCCAACAGGCGGAACCCATTGCTGGAAAACTGAAAATTTTGAATGATGGCACGCCCCAGGTTGCCTGTGCCCATGACCACCACCGTATGGCCCCGGTTAATGCCCAAAATTTCTCCAATTTCCTCTTTTAAGCTATCTACCTTATACCCGTATCCCTGCTGACCAAACTCTCCAAAGCAGAACAGATCCTGACGGATCTGAGAGGCAGTCAGTCCCATGGACTTTCCCAGGGCACTGGAGGAGATCCGCACCACGCCGGCTCGCTGTAATTCCGACAGATGGCGGTAATATCGAGGCAGGCGGCGAATCACCGCCGTGGATACTTTCGCATTTCGTTTCATTCTACGCTCCGTCTCCCAGGCTCCGGGCCAGTACAGCCCAGCCGGTATAGCCGCCGCCCTATGAGGCGGTGGGCTCTAATACAATACTTTGTTATTCTACCCCATCCCTCCCCGGCTGTCAAACTCTTTTCCCTGGCAGTGCACCCCTGATTTCCCAAAAAACGGGGCATGGTACGTCTCCATGCCCCGTAACTTATCCAATTTAATTCCAGAAATCTGTCTTCTGCTTCAGTTCAATGGAAGAGGCCTTAAATACCGGGTCCTTCCCCTCATGACGCTGCTGGGTATAGTCCTTCAGGGCCCGCATAGCGGTGCCGCCCAGAATGACGATGACCGGCAGGTTGATAATGGCCATACAGCCCATGAGCACATCCGCCAGATTCCAAACCAGGCTGAACTCCAGCTGCCCGCCCAAAAAGACCAGCACACAGGCAACCAGGCGGAACACATTCATGGCGCTGTTCTTTAAGGTATGTCCGGCAATGTAGTTCAGGCAGCCCTCGCAATAGAAGAGGTTGCCCAGCAGAGTGGTAAAGGCAAACAGCAGCAGGGCGAACGTGATGAAATAGGGGCCCACGCTGCCGAAGGTAGTAGCCAGAGAGGCCTGCACCAGGGGAGCGCCGTTCAGGCCGCCCTTGATGTCAATGCCGGTGCTCAGGCACATCATGGCCGTGGCAGTACACACCAGGATGGTGTCAATGAACACCGAGAGCATCTGCACCAGGCCCTGCTTGACCGGGTGGGATACGCTGGCAGCGGCGGCCGCATTAGGGGCGGAGCCCACGCCGGCCTCGTTGGAGTACAGGCCGCGCTTAATGCCCTGCATAATGGCGGAAGAACCAAAGCCCACTGCTCCGCCGAAGATGGCCTGGAAATCAAAAGCGTCGTGGAAAATCCGGGCCAGTACACTGGGGATCATGTTCAGGTTCAGCACCATGACCACCAGGGCCATGAGAATATACAGCACGCCCATTACCGGCACCAGTACACCGGTGACCTTGACGATGCGCTTGCCGCCGCCCAGCACACATACGGCAACCAGCAGCGCCAGCACCGCGCCGCCCACCAGAGTAACCACGCTATAGGTACCGCCGCCCAGGGTCACATAGCCCGCCTGCTCATAGAAGGCATAGCTGGTGAAGCTGTCCAGCAGGTTAAAGGAGGCCACCATATTGAAGCCGCCGGCATAGGTGGCAATGAGCACCACGGCGAAGATCACACCCAGCAGACGGCTGTGGAGGGCTGCCTCAATGTAATAGGAGGGGCCGCCGTAGCTGCCGCCCTTGGGGTCCTTCTTCTTATAAATTTGAGCCAGGGTACTCTCTACAAAGGCAGAGGCTCCGCCCACAATGGCGATGAGCCACATCCAGAACACCGCGCCGTAGCCGCCCACGGCAATGGCATTGGCCACGCCCACAATGTTGCCGGTACCCACCCGGCTGGCGGTGGACACCATCAAAGCCTCGAAGGCGGAAACGGAGTTCTCATCTTTGGATTTCTCCCCCACCACCCGGATGGATTCCGGGAGCATGCGCAGCTGGAGCAGCTTGCCCCGCAGGGTGAAGTACAATCCCACACCCAGCAGCATGATGATCAAGATATAGCTGTACATGGCGTCGCTGATTGCCAAGATCAGATTCAGAAACGCGTCATACATAGTTTTCTTCCTCTCTTTCTCTCTCTTGTTCCAATTCTCATGGTATCCCTCCAAATACCCGGAAAATTATATCATGGTTTCCCCTCTTTGGCCATAGCTTCTACATCAATCGCAAAATTTCTTTTTTCAGGCGGGCGATAATCCGCTTTTCTAATCTAGAAATATAAGATTGGGAGATTCCCAAAAGGTCAGCCACCTCCTTCTGGGTACACTCCCGCCGCCCGTCCAAACCAAAGCGCAGGGTGATAATATGCTTCTCCCGCTCTTCCAGCCGCTCCAAAGCCTGATGGAGCAGCTGCCGGTCCACATCCGCCTCCAGAGGCTGCACCACCAGATCCTCATCTGTGCCCAAAATGTCACTGAGCAGAAGCTCATTTCCGTCCCAATCGGTATTGAGCGGTTCATCAAAGGACAACTCACTTTTCTGGTTTGCTGTTTTCCGCAGATACATGAGGATTTCGTTTTCAATGCACCGGCTGGCGTAGGTGGCCAGCTTAATGCTTTTGGCAGGCTGATAGGTGCCCACCGCCTTAATAAGGCCGATGGTCCCGATGGAGATCAGGTCCTCGATGTGGATTCCTGTGTTTTCAAAGCGCCGGGCAATATAGGCCACCAGGCGCAGGTTGTGCTCGATGAGCTTGTTCCTGGCCCTGGCATCCCCTGCCTCCAGGCGGGCGATCAGCTCTGCCTCCTCCGCCCGGTCCAGAGGGGCGGGAAGGGTGTCGCTGCCCCCGATGTACATGATTTTACCCGGCTGGAGAAGGCCCAGCCGGGTAAACAGGCCAGCCAAACGGTTCATCCATTTGATGTAAAGCATTTTCCCTTTCATATTCCATCCTCCATTGGCCCGATCAGGGCCCGGTATCCGCCCCCGTCTGACACGGGGGTCGGCGACAGGGCCACCAGCACAGGCCCTCTGGCACATCCATCCACTTCCAGACTGTCTGCCCGCACCGCCAGCAGCAGCCCCCGGTCCACCCCCACCGAGCGGTAGGGCAAAAGGCGAAAGCGTCCCCTCCAGCGCCCCGTTCCCAGCCGCTCCAGCGCTCCGGCGGGATCCCGCAGATCCTCGGCTGTGGGGCGGCGGTCATGGGGAAAGAGATCCCGAGCAGCATCTCCCTCGGCCACCATCACCCCTCGTCCCGACACCGGGTCGGTGAGGGTGTTGCCTGTGTCCACCAGGGCAGTCAGCTCCACCCTGCGGTCTCCTAATCGAAGCACAGCACGGGCCAGCTCCCCGCCTGCGGCGGTATGCCGCCCCAGTCTGCGAAAGACCAGCGTGATCACCAGATAGCACACCGCCGCGGACAGCAAAACCATTTTGAGGTCCATGGACGAATAGAAGACCCCGCCTCCCAAAGACAGGCCAGTGCCCCCCATCAGTCCTATTGCTACCACCCCCCCTCCAAAGGCACAGGTAAGGGCAACGAATAAAATCCCCTGCCGGAGAAGCCTGCGGCTCCCCCCATAGGCCGCCACCATCATCAGCAGCGCTGATGCCGCCCGGCACAGAGGGTGGGAGAGAAAGGACAACCCCGGCACGAAAATGGCCACCGCATAAAGTCCCCCCAGTACTGCCCCCAGGGCAAAGCGCAGCCGCCGCAGGGGTTCCCCTGCCAGCCGGGCGGCAGCCAAAAGGAGCAGATAATCTACAATGGCGTTGAGCAGAAAGAGCGTGTCCACATAAATAACCGTCATGTACCTCTCCCCTTTCCTCCACTTGTCGGCAGGCTGTCCCGCAGTCCTTATTATAGGAACCTCTCCGGGCGAAAGGGGCCGAAACCGGGATAGGGCTTCCCGTCATATTTTGATGGGCTTGCGGCAAAAACTTTTTCTTAATTTTGTTGGAAGATCCATTTGTTGCTCTTGTGCTTCTCATAATCTCATGTTATAATATCGTTAGACGATATTGAGATTCGAGAAAGGGGGAAGTGCGATGCCTGGACGGGATAAGGGCGGACTGACCGAGCCTATGTACTATGTGCTCATGTCCTTTCTTCACGGAGAGATGTGCGGCATTGAGATCACCGACTTTGTCTCACAGAAAACTGCCGGCCGGGTACGGCTGGGCCCCGGAACCCTCTATACCCTGCTGGCGAAGTTTCAGGAGGAAAAGCTCATTGAAGAAACCCAGGTGGACGGGCGCAAGCGTACCTACCGCATTACCGACAAAGGCCGGGATGCCTTCCGGGAGGAGCTGGAACGGTTAAAGGCCTGTGTGCTGGACGGAGAGGAGGAGCTGAGATGAAACATACCATCGTTCGCCTGATTCCCTTCGGCGGCTTTGATATCCCCGGTCTGGAAGGTTGGCTGGCGGAATGCTCCGCCCAGGGGCTTCGCTTTGCCGCAGCCATGGGGCCAATCGCTCTTTTTGAGCGCTCCACCCCCCTTCGGGTTCAGGTTCATCTGGAGCCCATTCAGGGCCCTGTGGCGGAAGATCCGGAACTAAACGCCATTTATGAGCAATCCGGCTGGCAATATTGGGGCATGTTCCGGGGCAGCTTCTTTGTGTATGTCTCTTCCGACCTGGACGCTCAGGCCCACACGGACCCGGATACACTGGACTACGCCCTCCGGAAATTTTTCCACTTCAAGCTTGCCTGCGGACTGCTTCTGCTTTTGGGAAATCTCCTGCTCCTGGGGCTCTACGGGCGAGGCGCTCCCTGGGAAATCGACTGGGTGTGTCTCCGGTACTACCCGGTGGAGACCCTGTCCGACGGTATGATCATTCCTTTCCTGCTGGCAGCACTAGGCTTTTTCTTCGTTGACCTGTCCTACCTGTTGGGGCTCATTCATTTGCTGCGTTACCGCAAGGCGGTCAAAAACGGTACATCCCCCAGGGGCCACCGGGGGCTGGGATGGCTGCTGGCGGCGGGACTGCTCCTTCTGCTGCCCGTTCTCATCAACACCGTTCAGCTCTTTTCCGGTCTGGACTACCGCCCCTATGATCTGGAGGGCTCGGGATTTGTCACCCTCACTGACCTGGAGGGAGCGGATTTCCGCATTCACCAGGATCCTTTCTATAACATGGATTACATCTCCCACCATGGGACTTTGTTGAACCCGGAACATTGGTATTTTCAGCAATACGGAAGCTTCAGCGCAAACCAGAGTCCTTTTGACGTGCCCCGGCTGGAAATCTCCATCACCCGCTATCCTCTGGAGATCCTTGCCGAAATGCGCTGTGAGGAGTGGAGCCGGCAGTACATCAACGGCTCAGGAGACTACGAAACCTTGGAGGCCGCCTATGGGCTGGATGAGATCCGCTATGCCCCACGGGAGAAGTGGATCCACACCAATGAGCTGACCGGGGAAACACGCACCTTCCTGCCCGGCGGGATTTTTATCCTGCGCCGGGGAACCACCGTCCTCTTTGCCGACTACTACGGAGAACAGAACCTTCTGGACTATCTCCCCCTCTTTGCCGCAACCTTTGACGCTTTGTAAAGGAGGCGAGCCCCATGATCGTAAAAAAATGGCTGCCCTACCCCATATGGGATTTTGCCGGGATCGAACACTGGCTCAATGAGCAGGCCCAAAAAGGGTACCTCCTCAACGGCTGGCCGGGGTGGTCCTTCATCGGACGGGTGCCCTTCCGCACCGATCCGGACGCCCCCCGCACCCGCTACCGCCTGGACCCAGGGGTGGATCTCATCGGAGAGCTGGAGCTGCAAAACCGGATCTCCAACTATCAGGAAGCCGGATGGCGGTATGAGGGTAAGGCAGGAAAGCTTTACGCTATCTACAGCTGTGATGATCCTCAGGCCCCCGATCTTTACAACGATGCCTTCAGTATGGCCCTGGCCATGAGACGTCAGCGCAAACGGGTGTGGTTCAGCCTCTTTCTCCTGGTCCTCTGGCTGGGAGCGGCCTTCTGGGACGAGTGGGTCTTGCTCTTCACCCGGCCGGCATCCCTTTTGATGTCCATGATCCTGCGCTCAGATACCCTTCTTCCCATCTATGCCCTCATGGTAATCCTGGCTCTTTCGGTGATCTCCACAAATTTGGGTGTCTTTTGCGGCATCTACCGTACACAGTCCATCCTCAAGCGTGGGGAATGGCCGTCTCCGGGCCGTAGGAGCTACCCGGAGCTGCGGAGCTTGGCATTGGTCTTGCTGGCGACACTGGCGGCCGTGGGGTTTTTCCTTACGCTTCTCTGGTTCAACCCCTCTAATTCCCGACGGCTGTCCGGACCCGAGGAATGGGCCTTCCCCCACGTCACACTGGAAGAGCTCATCCCGGCAAGTGCACAGATTCGTCTTTACAACAACCAGGAGCTTCTCCACTACGATGAATTATCCTGGTCGGCCCTGGCCCCGGAGCAGTACGATGTAGTCCAGGGGGGCGAGGTAACTCTTTCCGACGGGACAAAAACGGACACCCGGCTCTCTCAGGAGCATGTGCGTGCCCTCTCCCCCGCTCTGGCCCGGCTGGTCTATGAGGGCCGGGTGGAGGAGCACCGCCATTCCCTGGAGCAGTACCGGAAAAATTGGGAAGAAAACACCCCGTTTATCCACGATCACACCAACGCCTTTGACTTTCTCCAGGAGGAGTCGCTCCCCTCCGTTCTGGATGGCCTGACCCGCTTTACTTACCAATATTCCGACACAAAAGCTGCCCACACGGTATATATCGGCCTTGCAGGAGACCGGATGTTCGTCCTGAACTGCTCCGGCGTAATCGATGCAGATACCGCTCTCTCCCTGCTCCTGGAACGGCTGGAAGCGGAGAGCTGATCCTATAAAATTGGCCTGAAAGGAGGCCCAAAGCATGAAATCCGTCTATAAGCTCACTCCCGTCTCCGACTACGATATTCAGGGGACGGAGAGCTGGCTTCAGGACATGGCCCTGCGGGGACTATATCTGAAAAAGTACCGCTCCCTGTTCTGCACTTTCACCCCTGGTCCGGCCCGAAAAACCCGGTACCGGATCGAACCCTGCCGCCGCGCCGTGGATGACGACCTGCCCTGCGACATGCTGGATCTCTATGAGGAATACGGCTGGGAGTGCGTGGGAGACATCAACCGGGAAATGCTCATCTTTTCAACCCAGGACGAAAACGCTCCGGAACTTCACACAGACCCGGCCATCCAGGGAGAACAATGGAAGAAACTTTATAAAAGAGCCCGGAGGGATACGGTCATAACTCCCCTGTTCACACTGTTTGTCATTTCGTGCGCAGGAGTTCTGCTTTTTGACCAAGGCATTCCCATCACCAACTTCATCACTTCTTCGCTTCTCCTCGTGGTGTTGCTCTGTATCTGCCTGTTGGTAAATATCCCCTCCGTATTTTTGAAAAAAAGGGACCTGGAGCTTATCCTGCAGCAGCTGGAGGACGGTACTCCTTTGGAGCACCGGGTTCCTTACCCAAAACGGAACCTAGGTTCCGCAGCATATTTCGCCCTCGTTGTCCTGCTGTGGATCGCGCTGATTTTGTCCCAATGTATCCTGCCCCTCACCGGGGGAAACCTGCAGGCTCTGTCGGCACTCCAGGACTTTCCCCTTCTGTCCCTGGCCCAGGTGGAAGGGGAGGATTTTGTCCCCTATACCATGTCCAGCAACGGCTATGTGGACTACGCCAACTATGCCCGGCAGGAGCACTATCTGTTGTGCTGGAACAGCTGGGAGGCAGTACAGACCGGAGAATGGGACGAGGATGGGACCTGGAACCGGATGGAAGTCCGCTGGTATGATCTTCCTGCCCCTCTCTCCTTCCTGGCTCAGCCAATGGCTAAGGAGCAGCTGGACCACTCCATGGCCCTGGACGAGGACATCTGGTGGGTTACCCCGGAGGACGAAATCGGCACTTGGCGCGTCACCCAGTACCCACAGGCCGGGGCGGACTATCTGGCGGTAGCCCACCGGGAAGGCACCCCCTTCCAGACCGCCGCCGCCACTTTGGACGGCAAGGTCGTGGTGGTCCAATACACCGGGCACGGGGATTTATCCGACCATTTGACCGAGATCGTTAACATGATCGCGTGATTTGGAGGTGTCTTTGATGAAAACCGTGCAGAAGCTGATTCCCGTCTCCCTCTATGACATCCCCGGACTGGAGGCCTGGCTGGAGGAGCAGGCCAACCAGGGTCTCTTCCCCACTCACCTGGGGTTCTGGGCCACCTTTGAGGACACCGGCGTACCGGGCACCCGGTTCCGGCTGGAGCCCTGGGGCAAGATGGGAAACGAGCCCCCGCCGGAGCAGCTGGAGCTCTACCGCCAGGCGGGCTGGGAATATAAAGCCATCCTCTGCCGTCCCTACGTTCTCTTTTACACCACTGATCCGGATGCGGTAGAACTTTACACCGATTGGGAGAGCCGGGGAATGTCCCTGGAACGGCTGGAGAAAGAGACCCGGATCTACTCCGGGCTCAAGATGACCCGCTGGGCTCTTTTGCCAGCAGGGATTCTGCTCTCCCTGATCATCCCATGGAGCAGCCACGATGTACAGCCCGTAAGCTTTGCCCGTTTGCCCATGGTTCTGCTGCTGCTGTTTCATCCCGTAATCCTGCTGTTTTTACTCTGGGCAGCTTTGACCTTCCGGCGTTGGCGGCGGAACCGAGCTGCTCTGAAAAACACCTGCCGGGCTTTGAAAGCCGGCCTGCCGCCGCCTCCCTCCCCCGGTTCCAGCCGGGCCATCGTCCGGGAACAGCGCCTCATCCTGATTCTCATTCCCGTTCTTGTGATCGGTTGGATCCTGTTAAGTGCAGAAACCCACAGGGACCTGGCGATACCGGTGGAGGACTTTTCCCGTCCCTATGTAGCCTTGCAGGAGCTGGAACGGGTCGAGCTGGTCGGTTCCCAAGAAGTGTTCGGCGACTCCATCTTCCACCAAGGGGAAAACGAGGGAATCAACCACTTCTCCCTTCTCTCCCCCACTTGGTACGAGGTGAGTCAGGACAGCTGCCTGGCCGAAGGGGGGCACTATGAGGGCTACTCCCCGGATCCCCAGGGCGGGAAGTACCGTTACTCCCCCAGCCTGGACATGACCTGTTTCCATCTGCTCATCCCCACCCTGGCCAAGCCTGTTGCACGGGCCCAGATGGACAGCTACCGCCTGGTAAACCTCTGGTGGGAATATGAGGAGATTCCTCATCCCGGCCTGGACTTTGTGATCCTGGCCACCGTAAAGGATGAACCCTGGCAGATGGCGGCAGTGGGCAAGGGCGGCAAGGTGGCCGTTTTCCGTTACGGCGGGGTGGAACGGTTGGAGGACCACCTGGACTTACTGTCAAAAATGGTGACATAGTCAAGTTTACTGAAACAAAAGGCTGTGACCAATACGGTCACAGCCTTTTTATGCTTGTTCTTCCAACAGTTTTTTTGCCTCTTCCCGGCTGTAGCAGCCATTAAGGACCTGCAGCAGGGCGTTGGCACTCATGTGCTCGGGGAGGTTCAGCTTCCGAAGCAGCGCAAGACGCCGCTCCCCGCTGTCCGGCCGCCCGGTAAGTCCGGCGGCCATCAGGTCGGCTTTGGTAAGGGAGGTACCGCTCTGCTCCGATTGGGAACTCTCCTCCAGGAACGTAGCTCCGGCCCGGCGGAGGACCTCCTCCAACACCTGGGGCGGCATCCCCTCCACCCCCAGCTTGCCCTCTTTTCCCCGCTGACGCTTGCGGCGCTCCTTGCCGTATACATCGGGGATGTAGGCGTGCTTCACATACTGGGCCGGGATGGAACCCCGGATACGGTTTCGGATAACAAACCCTGCTCCATCGGAGTCGGTGAGGACAATGAGCCCCCGGCGCTCCCCCGCCTTGCGCAGCAGGGCCATCTGCTCCGGATCCTTGAAAATATGAAAGCCCCCCGTCTCTAAAATCAGGGTGTCCACCACCTGGGAGAGGGTATTTTTGTCATACCGGCCCTCCACCACAATGGCCTCTTTGATTTTCAGCATAGCGGCTTCCTCACTTCTTCACAGGGTTGGCCAGCTCCAGCATAAGGCCGGTGAGCAGCTCCTTCCCGTCCTGTCCGGTAGACTTCATGGCCAAATCCACCTGGCCGCAGCGCACCACCGCCCGGCGGCACCAGGGAAGGCTGAAGCGTTTGGCACTGCGCACCAGCTTATCTGCCGGATAGGGCTTCAGGTTCCAAAGCCCGGCCACAAACTCTGTCCCCTTTCCCCGCTCCAGAGCCAGGCGGGCGGAGTAGAGCTGACGCATCTGCCGGCCCAGAGACCACATGATCTTAATGGGGGCCTCCTGCATTTGGAAGAGCTCTCCCAGCACCCCCATAGCCTTATCAAATTGACCCTCGCCGATGGCATCGGTCATACGGAAGACCACCGCATCCAGCTGGGGCGTGGCCACTGCCTCAATATCTCCCCAGGTGATATGGGGGCCTTTGGCATAAGCTGCAATCTTCTCAATCTCCCCAATGAGGTTATGCATAAGGTCTCCGCACAGGAAGATGAGGTCCAGAGCCAACCGGGAGTCGATCTCCTTGCCCAGGGCATGGAACCGCCGGCGCACCCAGTCCACCAGATCCCCCTGGTCCTGGCGGATGAAGTTGACCACCGTCCCGTGGGCCTTCAAAGCGGCAGCCAGCTTGGTTCGGGCATCTCCCTTATAATCAATGAGATCATAGACGAACACCACACAGCAGTACTCCGGCAGTTGAGAGAGGATATGGATATATTCCTCACGGTCCTTCTCCCCTGCTTTAAAGAGGTCATAGTCTGTGACCTGGATGAGGGTACGCTCGGCCATCATGGGCAGACAATCCACCGCCTCCTCTAAGGCATGGGGCGACATATCCTTGGCGGCAATCTCATGGAGATTAAATTCCCCCATCCCTCCAGACAGCAGCATCTCCCGCAGCCTGCCCAGGTAATGGTCCCGAAGGTAGGTCTCCTCCCCGTGGAAAATATATAACTGCCCCGGATTCTTGCCGGACAGATCTTTTTTCAGCTTTTGGTAACCGGCAGTATCCGGCTTTCCTTTGGGCGGCATAGGCACGTCCTCCTGTTATTTCCTGATTTCTATGGTTCCGTTCCAATCGGTGCGGTATACCTCCGCCCCTGCTGCTTCCAACCGTTCCAGAGTCTCCTGGGCAGGGTGACCGTAGAGATTGCCCTCTCCCACGGAAATGAGTGCATACTCCGGCTTTATGGCATCCAGCAGTGCCTGGGTGGTGGAGGTATTCGAGCCGTGGTGACCGGCTACCAGCACCTCTGCCTGGGGTAAGCCGGTAAGCTTCAGGAGATTTTCTTCTCCTGTCCCGCCCATGTCTCCGGTAATGAGCGTTCGGAAGCTTTCCCCATCCGCCAGGATGGAAAGGCCCCGCTCATTGGTCTCCCCGGTCTCCTCCACCGGCGCATAAACCTTGAGGGTCTGACTGTCCTCGGTCTCAATGCACAGGTCCTCGGTCACCCTGTGCACTGCAATGTTCTTCTCCTGGGCCAGCTTGAGAATCTCGTCCAACAGGGGACTGTCCTCCTCCGGCAGGAGAATGTTCTCCACCTTCAAACGCTCCAACAGGCGTGGGACCCCATTGGCATGGTCATCATGGAGATGGGTCAGGATCAGGAAATCCAGCCGGCTTATCCCTCGGGTTTGAAAATAGTCGGCGGCAACATCGCCGGCGTTTTCCTGCTCGCCGCCGCAATCAACCAAGGCATAGAGATTCTTCTGGCTCAGCGCCACGCTCTGGCCCTGTCCCACATCCAGAACCGCCACCTGCATATCTCCCATTCGGGCGCTGATTCCAACGGCAATCATGGACAGGGACAAGGTAAAGACACTTGCGTACAGGGGAATTCCCAATCTCTTTTTTCCTTTACAAATGAGCGCTGCCAGCAGCAACAGATAGACAAAAACGATCCATCCCCGGTAAAGCAAACACTCCATGGACAAAGCAGATACATTGGGAATGGCCAGCAGCCTGACCACGCCTTCCACATACCGCACAAGTCCTATCACCGGCAGAGCCAGGATCTGTCCCAGCCCCGGCAGAACGATGGACACCGTCCCCACCAGCAGCCCGCCCACAAAAATGAAGCCCACCGCCCAGAGGGTCAGCAGGTTCGCCAAAGGGGAAATGAGGGAACAGGTATTAAAATAGGCTGCCACCAGAGGCACCGTTAACACCGATGCTCCCAGAGTGGCCGACAGGGTGGAAACACCGAAACGGGGAATCTTCTCCAAACGCCTTCTTACCCCGCTCTTCGGCCATTTGTTCAAATGCAGCTTGCCCAGAAGCCAGTCCTGAATCTGGTCGGAGACCAGTGCGATTCCCGCCACTGCCGCAAAAGAGAGCTGAAGTCCGGTGTGGGTCGCCGCGAAGGGATTGAAAAACAACAGCACCATCAGGGCGGCGCTCAGGGAGGTGGGAAGATCCCGCTCCCGGTTCAAAAGAGGCGCGATCTGGAGCAGCACGATCATCATGGCCGCCCGGTCCACAGAAGGGGTATGTCCGCACAGCGCGCTAAACAGCACTGCCCACACAATGGTCAGTACCGCAGTGGACCGCCGCCCTCTGCCCCGCAGGGTAACCAATAGTTGGGCCAGAAAAGCCAGATGCATTCCGGACACCGCCACCGTATGGCTCATTCCCACCCGCTGCAAAGAACTGGTAAAGGCATCGGTAAGATTGTCCCGGTTTCCGGTCACGATCCCCTGGACAATGCCTGCCTCCTTCGTTGGAAAGGCGCGGACAATGCCTTCTTTCAGGGCCCTTGCCATCACTGCAGGCCAGTATTGGACCGCAATCCGGTCCGGACGGTCAACCTCCAGACGTCCATAGGCCTCACCCTGCAGGAAAATACCTTTGGCGGTGTAGTAGGTGATCTCCTCTCCGGAAAAGGTACGGTCTGCCAAAGTGCAGTGAGCCACCGTGGTGATTTCATCTCCAGGCCGCAGATTCGCTCCCTGCTCATCCACATAAAGAACCGCAAGCGGACGTATGAGGCCATCTGCCTCCACCCGTGCAGGCAGGGTGTAGCCGCCATAAGAAGCCTTTTGCGGGTAATCGGTTACCGTAGCATGGAGTACTACCGTCCGGTTGTCCAGCGTGACCGCAGGCTGGAAACACAGCTGGGTATAGGCCCAGGTCCAAAGAAAGCCGATCGCAAGTCCAAAGGAGATCAAAACCAGACGCTGCTGAGCCATGGGCCATTTTCCCAAAGCAAAGGCTGCCACTGCCGCCGCAAGCGCACTCCCCGCCGCAAGAGGCAGCAGCAGCTCATCCAGCTCCAAATAGACAGCGGCAAAAATGGAGGCAGAAAAGGAAAATGCCCCTGTCGCCAGCACCCGCATGGACATTCTCCTCCTTCCCCTCCTGTTCGACTTAGAATACCACGATATGCCCTATTTTTCAAGCGCTCCTTGCTGCTTACCGCCTCCCTTGCCATTTTTCGGGAACTATGCTATGATAAAAGTTACTTTTAAAGCAAAATGGAGGTCTTTTCATGACCGATTTCTTTCATCTGGACCTGGAACGGGACGCCCTGTTGTCCCTTTCCTCCCTTGGGCTGGCCCATCTGGGAGACAGCGTATTTGAGGTAATGGTCCGCTCTTGGCTGATCCTTCAGGGCAAGGCCAAGGCAAAGGATCTGCACCGCGCCACGGTACAGTATGTGGCCGCCCCCGCCCAGGCCCGGCTGCTTCAGCGCATTCTCCCTCTCCTCTCCCAGGAGGAGGAGGACGTATTCCGCCGCGGGCGAAACACGGCCCCCCATTCCATCCCCAAGGCGGCCAGCCGGGGAGACTATCAGGCAGCTACCGGGCTGGAGGCTCTGTTTGGATGGCTCTATCTCCAGGGCCGGACGGAGCGGCTCAATGAGCTGTTTCACGCCATGATGGACCAGGAGCTCCATCAAAACCCATAAGTTTGAGGTGATCACTCATGCCATTGGACGCACTTTGTCTGTCCGGCGTCATATCCGAACTCAATACCGCCCTGTCGGGGGCAAAGGTGGATAAAATCTATCAGCCCGGCCGGGATGAGGTCGTACTGGCCCTGCGCTCCCCTGTCCAGGGGAATGTGCGCCTTCTTCTCTCCGCCAACCCTGCCCAGCCCAGGGCCCATCTCACCCAGCTCACCCTGGAAAACCCGGACAAGCCCCCTATGTTCTGTATGCTCCTGCGAAAGCACCTGTCCGGAGCCAGGCTTTTGACGGTGGAGCAGGTCCCGCTGGAACGGGTGGCACGGTTCCGCTTTGAGGCGCTCAATGAACTGGGGGACCGGGTAGAACGTGCCCTGGTGCTGGAAGCCATCACCCATAAGTCAAACCTGCTTCTTTTGGATGGAGACGGACGGATTTTGGATTGCATCCGCAGGGTGGACTCCGGCCTGGATCCCCATACGGGACAGATGGGCCGCATCCTTCAGCCGGGGATGTTTTACCGCCTTCCCCCTGCGCAGCCCAAGGCCGACCCACTGGCGTTGGACCGGGAAAAGCTGGAGCAGCTCCTGGCCCAGGCCCCGGAAGAGAGTCAGGCCGATCGCTGGCTGCTGGATACCTTTGGCGGTCTCTCCCCGCTCATCTGCCGGGAACTGGCCTACCGCGCAGGAGGCGAGACCGATGCACGCCTTCATCTTATGGGGCCGCAGGGCCGTGCACGGCTGCTGGATCAGGTGGAAATGCTGCAGAAACTTGTAAGGGAAAATTCCTATACACCCACTCTGATCTCAATGGATGGGCGGGCAAAGGACTTTACGTTCCTCCCTATTTTGCAATACGAGGGGGCCGCTCAGGCAGAGCCTCAGCCCTCCTTCTCCCAGCTTCTGGATTCGTTCTATGAGCAGCGGGAACGGCTGGACCGGGTGAAACAAAAAGGCCAGGACCTCATCCGCTCGGTCAGCAATGCCAGGGACCGTACCCGGCGGAAAATTGCCAACCAGGAGAAGGAGCTTACCGCCACTCTGGACCGGGACCGGCTGCGGGAGCTGGGTGACATCATCACCAGCAACTTCTATCAGATGGAGCGGGGCATGACCCGGCTGCGGGCGGTGGACTTTTATGATCCAGAGGGGAAGGAAATTGACATCAAGCTGGACCCCCTCCTCACCCCTCAGCAAAATGCCGCCAAATATTACAAGGACTACAACAAGGCCAAAACCGCCGAGGCCATGCTCACCATTCAGTTGGAAAAGGGCCGCAAGGAGCTGGACTATCTGAACAGCGTGCTGGAGTCCATCGCCCTGGCCGAAGGAGAACGGGACCTTTTGGAAATCCGGCAGGAGCTTACCGACACCGGCTACCTTCGCCGGCAGGGCAAAGCCAGAGAGCGAACGAAACGTCTTGCCTCCAAACCCATGGAGTTTCGCTCCTCCACGGGCATGCGCATTTCCGTGGGCAAAAACAACACCCAAAATGACCTGCTCACCTGTAAGCTGGCCGGAAAGAACGACATCTGGTTCCACACCCAAAAGATTCACGGCTCCCATGTCATCCTGTGGACGGACGGCAGCCAGCCGGACCTGCAAAGCCTCAATGAGGCCGCCATACTGGCCGCCTGGTTCTCCCAAGGCCGGGACAGCGGCAAGGTCCCGGTGGACTACACCCCGGTGCGCTATGTAAAAAAGCCCGGTGGAGCCCGGCCGGGCATGGTCATTTACACCACCTATGAGACGGCCCAGGTCGCCCCGGATGGGGAGCTGGCGAAACGGCTGCGGGTCAAATGATCGTTCCGCCTGTTTGCCCGCTTTCAACAGCACATCTTCTCCCTTTGCCAATATCTCATAAAACAGCAAATGTGATCGGACAATCGGGAGGTGCTTTCTATGGTAACCATTTTGAACCGCAGAGAATTGATTTTGACGCTGTCAATGGAGCGGCAGGCAGCTATCCGTGCGATCCTCAGTGCAAATGACATCGATTATAAAATTAAAACGACAAATCTTCAAAATTCCAGCCAACGAGCCAGCCGAGGTTCGCTGCGGACGGATTCTGATCGCTCCTATGAGTACAAAATCTATGTTCATAAAAAGGATTATGAATACGCAAAACATCTCATTTCAAGATCAACGTAAGCCAAAATAGAGTACTCTCATTATGATGAGGGGGATCGTTATGATGGAACTGACCCGTGAAACCACCCGCATCTACGCTCTGGACGATTCCGGCAAACTGATTGCCGAAATCACCTTCCCCATGACCGAACCTGGCGTATACACCATTGACCATACCTTTGTTGCCCCCTCCCTCCGGGGCCAGGGCGCGGCGGGACAGCTGGTTCAGGCCGCGCTGGATCAGATCAAGGAAAACGGCGGGCAGGCAGAAGCCACCTGTTCCTATGCCGTCCGATGGCTGGAACAGCACTCCCAGAACTAACGGAAATGCCTCCGTTCTCTTCTGAGAACGGAGGCATTTTTATGTAAACTCATGTTCATGCGCTTTGAAAAACTCGTAATAGATCCGCACATGCTCCAGCTGGGTCCACGGCCGCACCGCCACAGGATCACCATCCAAATCGTAAATCCTGGCCCTGGGCATCGACAGCAAAAAGGGAGAATGGGTAGAAATGACAAACTGGCAGCGGTAAAAACGGACGCAGTCCAATAGAAAGCGCATCAGCTCCTGCTGGAGCTGGGGCGACAGGCTGTTTTCCGGCTCGTCCAGCAGATAGAGGCTGTCCTCCTGGATTTCCCGTGTGAAATAGAGAAACGCGCTCTCCCCGTTGGATTTTCCCGGTATGTCCTTCATCATGCGGCGTTTCACGTACTGAGAGCCGCTGCGGCGCTGGGCCTCCACCACCTGCCGCAGCCGGTCCACATCCTCCAGCGAACGCATTTGAAAATTGGCGTACCGGGCGTCCGTATACTCCTCCAAAAGCTCTCGGCGTCGGGTATCGATGTTCTCATTGATACAGCGAAGGTCCAGCAGATAGTCAAAAACATCATCGCTGGTAATGACCTTACTCCCCGACTGCACTTGCGGGGTAAAGCTGCGGCTGACTTTAATATCGCACAGGGCAAGGTAACGTTCGAAAAAGGAGCTGCGGTTGAACACTGCCTTTCGTTCCAGCCCCAGCTTCTCTCCCATCAGGTTCAAAATGGTGGTTTTTCCACTCCCGTTGCCGCCGCAGAATATGGTGATTTCCTCCAGCTTCAATGGGGGCACCACCCGGTTCAGAAAGAGCCCGAAGGGATAGCGGCTGCCGTAACAGGTACGCTTGTTCTCGCTGTCACCGGCCAAAAAGCGGGCCTGCTGCTCCTCATTGGGCAGCTGAAATTCTTCCAAATAAACCATGTTCCTTCCTCCTGCACCAATGCTACCCCGGAAACAGTCCCAAAAACCGGACTGAAATGGTCAGCGCCGCATGAAAAACCATGCGGCGCTGTTTGTTTCCTCTTACTGCTTGCTCTTGATGTACTGGTCAATGGACTTGGCCGCGTGCTTGCCCGCGCCCATAGCCAGGATGACCGTGGCGGCGCCGGTAGCAGCGTCACCGCCGGCAAAAATGTTGGGGCAGGAGGTGCAGCCGTTCTCATCGGCGGCTACGCAGCCCTTCCGGGTCTGCTCCAGTCCGGGGGTGCCGCCGTAGCTCATCTGGTTGGCCTTGGTGCCCAGAGCCATGATGACAGCATCCACTTCCATCTTGAACTCGCTGCCTTCCATCACCACAGGACGGCGGCGGCCGGACTCGTCCGGCTCACCCAGCTCCATCTTCACACAGGTGATGGACTGGACATGACCTGTCTCGTCACCCTCAATGGATACCGGATTGGTGAGCAGGTCAAAGACAATGCCCTCCTCTTTGGCGTGGTGGACCTCCTCCGCACGGGCGGGGAGCTCAGCCTCCGAGCGGCGGTAGACAATGTGCACATCGGCACCCAGGCGCTTGGCACACCGGGCCGCGTCCATGGCCACGTTGCCGCCGCCTACCACGGCCACTTTCTTGTTGTGGAGGATGGGGGTCTCCGCCCCCTCCTTGTAGGCCTTCATCAGGTTGATACGGGTGAGGTACTCGTTGGCAGAGTAGACGCCGATGAGGGACTCGCCGGGGATCTTCATAAACATGGGCAGGCCCGCGCCGGAACCGATGAACACCGCCTCGTAACCCCGCTCAAAGAGCTCGGGGATGGTGAGCACCTTGCCGATGACCATGTTGAGCTCGATATCAACGCCCATCTTCTCCAGGTTGGCCACCTCACGCTTGACAATAGCCTTGGGCAGACGGAACTCGGGAATGCCGTAGCTGAGCACGCCGCCGGGGGTGTGGAATGCCTCGAACACAGAGACCTCATAGCCCATGCGGGCCAGCTCCCCGGCACAGGTCAGTCCGGCAGGGCCGGAGCCAATGACTGCCACCTTGTGGCCATTCTTGGGGGCGGTGGCCACATTGGCCAGGCCGTTCTCTGCCGCCCAGTCGGCCACGAAACGCTCGATGCGGCCGATGGACACGGGCTCACCCTTGATGCCCCGGACGCACTTGCCCTCGCACTGGGTCTCCTGGGGGCAGACACGGCCGGAAATGGCGGGCAGGGCGTTGGCATCGGACAGGAGCTGATAGGCCCCGGCCAGGTCACCCTCGGCCACCTTGCCCACAAATTCCGGAATGGGGATGCCCACGGGGCAGCCGCTGACACAGGGCTTGTTCTTGCAGTTCAGGCAGCGCTGGGCCTCGTTCTGCGCCTGCTCCAGGGTATAGCCCAGGGCAACTTCCTCAAAGTTGCGGTTGCGAACATTGGGATCCTGCTCGGGCATGGGGGTCTTGTTCATCTGCATGTTAGCCATTCATGGCACCTCCTCCCAGGCGGCACAGGTGCTTCTCCTTCGCCTTGGCCTCCTGTTCCTTGTAGGTATTGTTCCGGGCAATGACCTCGTCAAAGTCCACCTTGTGGCCGTCAAAGTCAGGGCCGTCCACACAGGCAAACTTCACCTCGCCGTCCACGGTGAGGCGGCAGCAGCCGCACATGCCGGTACCGTCGATCATAATGGGGTTCATGCTCACGGTGGTGGGGATGTTGTACTTCTCAGTCAGCTTGCAGGCAAACTTCATCATCAGCAGAGGGCCGATGGCAAAGACGTGGTCAAACTTGACCCCGCTCTGAATAAGCTCCTCCAGCTTGCCGGTGACAAAGCCATGATAGCCATAGGTACCGTCATCGGTGCAGATGTGCAGGTCGGTGCAGGCCTTGCTCATCTCTTCCTCCAGGATGACGATGTCCTTCGTCTTAAAGCCGCCGATCAGGTCCACCTGGTTGCCCGCCTCATGCAGGGCGCGGGCCACCGGCAGTGCAATGGCGCAGCCCAAGCCGCCGCCCAGCACAGCCACCCGGCCCAGATCCTCCACGTGGGTGGGGACACCCAGAGGGCCCACAAAATCATGCAGGCAATCTCCCTCCTGAAGCTCATCCAGGGCCAGGGTAGTGCCGCCGATCTTTTGGAAAATCACGGTAACCAAATCGTTCTCCGCACTGGAGATGGTCAGAGGAATCCGCTCACCCTCTTCATCCACACGGAGAATGATGAACTGGCCCGCCTTGGCTTTGGCAGCCACCAGAGGCGCATACACCGAAATCTGACTGATTTCAGCGGTTAGCGTCTTTTTCTTTGCGATTTCATACTTTTTCACTGCTTCTCCTCCTTAATGGTTGCTCGCCGGAACCGCTCTTCCCGGCATCCTTTTCTCCATTCTTAATATGGAACTGCGGTTTCCCGCTCAGATCACAGATTTACCAGCCCCGATAGCGCCGCCGTTTTCCAAAGACAAAGCGCCGTACCAGAACGACCACCAGAGTGACCACCAGAATGATCACCAGCAAGGTCACCAAGGTAATCCAGTTGGGGTGTTTCAAAAGCTCGATGGGATTTAAGCTGTGGCTGACCTCTTTGCGTCCGTCACTGCTGGCATAGAGATCAGAAAGGCCATCCGGTCCAAAGTGCTCCAGATAGGCCGCCAGGGCGTACCACTCTTTGATCTCATTGCCATTTTTGTCCCGGAGGACCCGTGTAGAAAAGTCCGTAATAGGCGTACCGTTCTCATCCTTCGGGGTGATGGACAGCAGGCCAAAGGACTTTTCCTTCACGGTCCCCAGCATCTGGGCAGAGTACATCCCCGAGACCACCCGGTAGAGCTTGTCGTTTTCGATCTTGGTATCCACCAATCCGTTGAAAAGCTGTGCCTCCGTCACCCGGTTGAAAAACATCCGGTTGGTATTGAAGCTATACTGTATTCCAGCCATATAAAGCTGAGCCGGGGGCATCAGCGGAGTTACCGAGGCATCCACCTCAGCCACCGCTTTCAGTTCCTTTCCGGTGAGGTAGCAGGATACCAGCGGATAACCTGAGGTCCCGTCGGTCCCCACTCCCATGGACAGCACATCAAAGGCCTGGGAAACGGTAAGGTCCCCGGCATAAAGTGGGGCCCGCAGTACACCAGCTGCGCTCACGGTCACCGTCTCCACATCGGGACTGTCTGCCTCCAGATTTTCCACCGCCCAAAGATAGGCGTCAGCCACCAGTTCTCCTAAAGCATTGCCTTCCTGAACGCCAGACGTTGGAGTGGGCAGATCAAATCCCGCAGTGGTGAGGACTTCATCATAGCCAAAGCCGTACCGGGCCAGGTAGGTCCCCCCTACCTGCCGCTTCCAGTCCTCTACCATAAGTGAAATGTCCTGATCTTCTGAAATGGTCTGGTCAATGGGCGTCAAGTGGTAATCTACCAGTTCCTTCTCCCCTGAATCGTCCCAGCGGAGAGTGATGGAACCCAGGTTCTGGCAGTACGGCCCGGCGGAGACGATATAGGTATCCTCCACCAAAATAGGCTCCGCCAAAGTGGTGTGGGTATGGCCGGAGACGATCAGGTCGATCCCCTCCACTTTCTTCGCCAGCTGTTCGTCCTCCGATTTTTTTACAGTTTCATTGGTGCCCGAGTGAGACAGGCAGATAATAAATTCGGCTCCCTGTTTTTCCAGGGCTTCCACACAGCGGCGGGCATGTTCCACCCGGTCCCCCAAAGTAAAGCCCGAGGTAGGCGCACAGTCATGGGAATCCTCTCCCATCAGGCCGAAGATCCCATAGGTCACTCCGCCCCGTTCCAGAAGCATGTAATCCTGAACACCATAGGCAGCCATAGAGCGCTGGATGTCCAATTGGTCGGGATTGTCAGCAGACGGTTTATAGTTGGCCATGAGCAAGGCGGGCAGCTTGTCACCACTGGTGACGGCGGCGGCGAGCATTTGGGCAAAGCCCATTCCTCCGTGGTCAAACTCATGGTTGCCCACCGTGGCAGCATCATACCCCATAGCTCCCATGGTGCGCAGCTCTGCGGCCTGCGTGGTATAGAGGGTCTGGATGAGGGAACCGATGGAAAAGTCGCCTCCGTCCAGCGTCAGGGCATTGGAGTGCGCTTGGCGCTCCTCCTCCAATGCCGTCATCAGGCGGGCATATCCTCCCGTCTCCTTTCCCGTCCCGTCTCCCTGGGGCAGAAAATGAGAATGAAGATCGTGGGTAAAGAGGACGGTAGTTTCCCGGATTTCTCCCTCTGCAGCTGCTCCTGGAAGAAAGGCAGCAACACACAAAAGGACCAATAGCACAGCGGCTACGGCGCGAAATCGTTTCATCCCCTTCTCTCCTTTCCCACGGCAATGTACTGTATTGAACAATATTGTGCCACAAATCAGGCAAATGCGCAAGAGCGGAATCAGGGATTTCTCACCCGAATTCCGCTCTTGAACATACGATTTCCTATAAAAATCAACGAAACATATTGGCTCAGCGAATAAGGTCAAACTGCACCGGCTGCTCAAAGAGCTGGCGTACCTGTTCGCTCTCCCGCGTTTGGCCCAGGACCCACATCAATTTCGTAGCCGCAGCCTCCAAGGTCATGTTATATCCCTCAAGGAGCTGGTACTTCTCCTTGACCTGGTAACCCACCTGATAGACCGTCATATCACTGCCCTCATAGGGCACCTGGGTCATCATCAAAATGGTCTTGCCCTCTTCCAGCCAGGCCTCTATGGCCTGGGCCAGCGAACCCGATGCACCGCCGGGCAGGCCGCCTACGCCAAAGCTTTGTAAAATCACTGCCTCATACCGGTCCCGCAGGGCCTCCAGGGCATCGGCTCCCATACCGGGAATCAGGGTGAGCAGCAAAATCCGCTCCTCCAGCCGGTGGTAAAAAACCGGTCTGGGCCGGTACTCCAGCTCGGCCAGGTAACGGATAAGCTTTCCGTCCCGGATCACCCCCAGCTCGGGGTAGTCCACACTGGAAAAGGCGTTGAAGCTTTTGGTGCGCTCCTTCCTCGCCCGAGTTCCCAGAATCACCTTGCCGTCAAAGACCAGGCTCACACCGTGGGAGCCGCTGTCAGAGGCATAGAGGAAACTGTTGTAGAGGTTCAGCCGGGCATCGGTATTTTCCAGGCAGATGGACTTTTGGGACCCGGTAATGACAATGGGCTTTGGCGAATACTGGATCAGGTAGGACAGGGCGGCGGCAGTATAGGCCATGGTGTCGGTGCCGTGGGTGATCACAAAGCCATCATACGCATCGTAGTGCTCCTCCACCGCCTGGGCCATTTCCAGCCAGTGACGCGGGGTAATGTTGGTGCTGTCCAGGTTCATAAGCTGGATGGCATCCACCTGACACAGCGTTCCAATGGCGGGCACATAGCTTAAAATCTCCTCTGAGGTAATGGCCGGTGTCAACCCCTGGCCGCTGTCTTTTGAGGCGATCGTCCCTCCGGTGGCCAGCATGAGGACCTTTTTCATGCGTTCTCAGCCCTCTACAAAGGTCTCAATTTCCCGGCGGTCGGAGAAATTGGCCGTCAGCTTTTCTGCCAGCTGGGCGGCGCTGAAGCCTAACGCTCCGGTGGGACAGGCGGAAACGCAGGCCATGCAGCTGATACACTTGCTGTCCTCCCACAGCAGAGAGCTTAGATCCATGGCTCCGGTGGGACAGGCTTTGGCACAGATGGCACAGCCCAGGCAGGTATCCCAGTCCCGGTCTTTGGGCACGGGTATCGCCTTTTTGGGGGCGGGGTTGGGATTTCCGGGCACCTGAGCCTCAGACCAGTTCTCCCCCGCCAGCTTCTCTTGTACCTTGCGGACCAGTTCCTTCAAAACCGCCTCGTCCTTCTCATCCGGACGCCCCATGCCCAGAGAGGGCGCAAAAATGTGGGGAGTAATCACCGTTGCTGCAGCGGCGCACCGGAACCCCCGCTTTCCCATCTGCTCTTTCATCTGGGCCAGCGCATCATCATAATGCCGGTTTCCATAGGCGGCAAGGAGTACACAAGGGGTATTTTCACCGGACAGGCCTTCCAGCAGTCCCGGTACCGCCGGGATCTGTCCGGCATACACCGGAAGTCCCAGTACCAGCAGCTCGTCCGGACCAAAATGCCGCGCAGCACGCTCACGGCCCCCGAGGTCCAATGTTTCATAGTCACCAAACAGCCCGGCAACCAATTCTGCCGCCCGCTTTGTTCCGCCGCTGGGACTGAAATATGCACCGATGATCTTCATAAAAATGTTCCCCTTCCCCGCCTATCTCAAAGACACTGCAAGTATTTTCCGTAAAGCGTCATGGACAGCTCATTTCCAATGGCATGGACATGCGCTTCATTGACCCAGCCTTCATAGAGCGCCAGCTCTTCCAGGCAGCCCACATACCGCCCGGTGCTGTCCTGGATGTGTCGGATGGTCTGACCCGCCTCCAGCAGACTGTCTGCAGTACCGGCATCCAACCAGGTAAAGTTCTTCTCCAGGGGCACCACCTGGAGCTGTCCCCGGCGGAGATATTCCAGGTTCACATCGGTAATTTCCAGTTCCCCCCGTGCAGAGGGCTTTAAATTCCGGGCAATATCCATCACCTGGTGGTCATAGAAGTAAAGGCCTGGAATAATATAATTGCTCTTTGGGTAACGGGGCTTCTCCTCAATGGAGATGGCTCTTCCGTCCCTGTCAAACTCCACCACGCCAAAGGGCCGGGGATCCTCCACCCAATAGCCAAAAACCGTAGCGCCGCGGTCATTGGCGGCAGCCCGCTTCAGGGTCGCTCCCAGGGTGGGCGCATAGAAAATATTGTCTCCCAGCACCAGGCACACCCGGTCGTTTCCTACAAATTCCTGGCCGATGAGCAGCGCATCCGCAATGCCTCGGGCCACAGGCTGCTCCGCATAGGAAATTTTCAGCCCATACTGCTCTCCGCCGCCCAGCAGGGCCCGGAACGTGTTGGTCTCACCGGGAGGGACAATGACCAGAATTTCAGAAATCCCCGCCTGCATCAAAATGGCAATGGGATAATAGATCAGCGGCTTATCATAGACGGGCAGCAGGGGTTTACACACCGGCTTGGTCATGGGATAGAGCCGAGTACCCTTTCCGGCGGCCAGAACAATTCCCTTCATGGAGGGCCTCCTTTCACGGCATAACCGTTTCCTTATTTCATCCTTCGTTTGAAAAATGGGAAAAAAGAGCCGTTTTTTCTCCGACTCCCTTATTCCGCACCTTAAATTGTATCACGGGCAATTGGTATTTTCAAGGAAAAAAAGCAGGCTCTCCGGAGTTCCCGGAGAGCCTGAAATAATCGAAAGCCTTAACCCAGAGTGACCAGCAGGTCGTCGGTGTTCACAGCGGTGCCCACAGCGGCGGACACGGCCTTCACGGTGCCGTCCACGGGAGCGGAGACCTCGATCTCCATCTTCATGGCTTCCAGCACCACCAGCACGTCGCCGGCCTTAACGCTCTGACCCACGGAGCACTCCACCTTAAAGATGTTGCCGGGCATGGGGCTCTTCACAGCGGTCTCGCCGGCAGCCACAGCGGCAGGAGCAGCAGCAGGGGCGGCGGCAGGAGCGGGAGCGGGAGCCGGAGCGGGGGCAGCAGCAGGAGCAGCCACGGGGGCGGCCACAGGAGCGGCAGCCACGGGAGCGGCGGCAACCGGAGCAGCAGGGGCGGCGCCGTCAGCGGAGGCGATGGCCACCTCATAGGACTTGCCGTCGATAGTGATGGTGTAAGTGCCGGGGCAGTTATCACGGGCGCCCATCACCAGGTGGGGGGGCTGATAGCTGGCGGCAAAGGGCTGGATGGGACGGGCGGTGTACCCGGCGCTGGTAACAGCGGGGGTGTTGGTGTAGTACACGTGGCCCTGCCAGGCGGGCATGGGAGGCAGATCCTCCTTCTTGGGGGCGGCAGGAGCAGCGGGCTTCTTGGCAGCTTCCTTCTTGGGGAAGCCGGCCTCGCGGTCCTTGAAGAAGGCCATGGCCACCTGGGGGAAGGCGATGTAGCTGAGCACATCCTCGTCGCTCTTGGCAACGCCGGCCAGCTCCTTCTTGGTCTTCTCAAACTCGGGCTCCAGGGAGTCGGCAAAGCGGCCCTTCACCAGGGGAGTGTCGCCCAGGATCTTCTTCTGGATGGCGGGGTCAATGGGGGCAGGAGTACGGCCGTACTCGCCGCGGCAATAGGCCTTGATCTCCTTGCCGACCACCTTGTAGCGCTCGCCGGCCAGCACATTCTGCACGGCCTGGGAGCCCACCATCTGGCTGGTGGGGGTGACCAGAGGAGGATAGCCCATGTCGGCACGGACCTTGGGGGTCTCAGCCAGAGCCTCGTCCAGCTTGTCAATGGCGTTCATCATCTTCAGCTGGGAAATGAGGTTAGACAGCATGCCGCCGGGAATCTGATAGTTGAGGCACTGGGTGTCGGTAGCCATGGAGATGGGATCCAGGGTGCCGTCCTTCAGGAAATCGGCCCGGACGCCCTTGAAGTAGTCGGCCATCTTCACCAGGATCTTGTCGTCCAGGTCCACCTCATAGCCCAGACCGCGCAGGGCATAGGCCAGGGTCTCGGTGGCAGGCTGGGCGGTGCCGCCGGACATGGGGGAGATGGCGGTGTCCAGCACGTCGGCACCGGCCTCAACCGCCTTCAGGCAAGTCATAAAGGCCAGACCGGTGGTGCAGTGGGTGTGGATGACCAGGGGCAGCTCAGGCACCGCGTCCTTGATGGCGGCGGACAGGTCATAGGCTTCCTTGGGGCCCATGATGCCGGCCATATCCTTAATGCAGATGGACTTGACGCCCATGCTCTTCAGGTCCTTGACCATCTGGACGTTCTTCTCCAGGGTGTGCACGGGGCTGGTGGTGAAGCAGATGGTACCGGAGGCGTGGGCGCCCTGCTTGACCGTCTCGTCGATGGCCACTTCCAGGTTGCGCACATCGTTCAGAGCGTCGAAAATACGGATGATGTCGATGCCGTTTTTCACGGAATACTCCACGAACTTGCGCACCACATCGTCGGGATAGTGCTTATAGCCCAGGATATTCTGGCCACGGAGGAGCATCTGGAGCTTAGTGTTGGGCATTTTGGCCCGGATCTTGCGCAGGCGCTCCCAGGGATCTTCCTGCAGGTAACGCAGGCACACATCAAAGGTGGCGCCGCCCCAGACCTCGGCGGAGTAATAGCCGGCCTTGTCCATGGTCTCCAGAATGGACTCAAACTTGCTGTAAGGCAGACGGGTTGCGATCAGCGACTGGTTCGCGTCACGCAGAACGGTCTCGGTAAACTGAACTTTTCTCATGTTGATCGACCTCCATAGTGCTCCCCCGAGCAATTTTCTTGCGGGAGTAGATTATCGTCACTTGTTTTTTATTTTAGTATAATCTTCCCAAGAAAGCAACCCCTTCCCGTGGAATAATCGAGGCTTCTTTTTGGGTAATCGTGCTCTTTCGGACAGAGAAATATCTCCCCTGCCCCTCCTCTCTCCCCCCGTAAAAGTGCAAAAAAACACCGCAGCAGATCGTGAGAAGCTCTGCTGCGGTGTTTACTTTTCTTCGTCAGCCGCACGCTGACCACATTCGGCCGTCACCGGTCGCTGCATACTTTGTCGTCCTCCTTGGCGCTGTAACCCTCAGCGTCAAAAATCAGATCGTCCACATCTACATCACTGCGAACTCTGGACCAAATGTTGTTGACGTCATACTTCGGCATCGTCATGCTTGTCGCCTCCTCTCTGTTTGTTTCAAAAAGGGTATAAAAAAGCCATCGTCTGCCAGACAAACGATGGAGGCTTGTGTATGGAGCTATCCTCAGCGGGATACAACACAGGAAATCCATTCGTCTGATTGGTAGGGGGTACGGTACTTAACATAATTCCAGCGAATCATTTTAGTGCTTCTCTCCCTCTTGGCAGTTTTGATCGAACAAGATTCTTTTCTTTCAAAGGCTGTAAAGGAATACCCTTTTCACCGGCCGCAATTTTACCGCACAGGTCAGGAATATGAAATCTCGCAAAAAAATGATTCAGAAGTGAGAATTTCTTTTCCTGAGACAATAAAATCACAAAGCCAGGCCACTTTTGGGGTGTGCCCCAGTGGATATTGTTATTGTAAACCGATTCCATTTGTCTGTCAATGGATTTTGTGAATTTTAACAGAAATGTAACATTTATCTGGTAGCTTATTACACGGTATGCCGGATAAAAAATGGGCCTTCGCCTGTTTTCGTCAGGCAAAGGCCTATTCCTTGGGTTTTAATAGCAGATAGGGGTCCACATTCAGGGCTTTGGCGATGTCAAATAGGGTGTCCAACGAGATTCCAACGCTTCCCCGTTCAATTTTGCTAATATGACTTTGATCCTTATCTACCATAGCACCTAGTTCATCTTGGCTGAAATCGCGCAGGTTCCGATAATACATGATGTTCAGTCCCATCGTGCGATAAAGGCTATGATAAGACTCTTTCATGGGCCTCACCTCACTCTGGTTACAGTGTACACTTTTCATTTTCTTTTTATCAGGTATTGAAAACCATAATTATGTAATTATAATCATATTAAGGCATTGAAATTATATAAATATGTAATTGAGGTAAAGACTATGAAACATCTATTTTCCAAAAGCAGCAAATTGGAACGGGTTCTGTGCATCGCCACACTCATCACGGTGCTGATCGCCTTCTACCTTGTAATCCTCCCAAAGCTGATGTGCCCCCTGTGCCGGGGAATAACCAAATGGGACGAGCCCTACCTCTGGAGCCTCTCCACCGGCGCCGTCGTCCTCCTCTCCCCCTACGTATTGGCCCAGGAGGATTCCCAATGGGAATACAAGGGCCTGCTCCAGCAATCCTTTCCCTCCCGGCACCTTGCCTATGTCCGTCTTCCCGCCCACGCCAGTACTCCGCCCCGGTTCTGCTCTTACCACAGCAGATGCGGTTTTTCCAATCGTGAGCTTTTGATCACCATTCTCAACTCCGACTCCTTCTCCATTACCTATGCGGTTGATGTCCAACATGCAAACCCGGTGAATAATCTGAAGTCTGATACCACTCTCACCCCCAGCTTTAACCCGGAACTGGACTGCTGGGAGATGGAAGTGCGCTGGTAGAAAACCTGCGCTGGACTTTTTCCCTTCTTTCCGCTAAACTGAAATGGAAATTTCCAGGGCTGGAACGCCCGAGCAAAGGAGAATGCCCCATGGACCCCATGATCGAAACCCTGGCCCAAGAGTTGGGCCGCACTCAGCAGCAGGTGGAAAACGTGGTCAAGCTCATTGACGAGGGGGCCACCATCCCCTTCATCGCCCGCTACCGCAAGGAGCTTCACGGCTCCATGGATGACCAGCTTCTGCGCCAGCTCGCCGACCGGCTGCAATACCTGCGCAATCTGGAGGCACGGAAAAGCGAGGTAAAGTCCTCCATTGAAAACCAGGGGAAGCTCACCGATGAGCTCTCCGCCGCCATCGACTCCGCTGCCACACTGGCCGAGGTGGAGGACCTGTACCGCCCCTATAAGCAGAAGCGGCGCACCCGCGCCACCATTGCGCGGGAAAAGGGCCTGGAGCCTCTGGCCCGGCTGCTGTTTGACCGGGGCCCGTCGGTGGTCCCCGACCAGGCCGCCCTCCCCTTCGTGGACCCGGAAAAGGGAGTGGAAACCGTGGAGGACGCACTCCAGGGGGCCAGCGACATCATCGCCGAGGAGATCTCCGACAACGCCGACATCCGCAAAGAGCTGCGGGAGCTGTTCCTGCGCCGGGGTGTGCTGGTATCCAAGGCCGCCCAGAAGGAGCCTGAGGACAGCGTCTACCGCCTCTACTATGATTTTAAGGTCCCGGTGGGCAAGGCTCAGGGCTATCAGGTACTGGCCATCAACCGGGGCGAGCGGGAGGAAATTTTAAAGGTATCGGTGGAGCTGGACCCCGAGACCGCCCATGTGGCAGTGCGGCGCATGACCGTCCCCGGTGCGGCCGCCATGGACTTTGTCCGCGCTGCCGCTGACGATGCCTATGACCGCCTGATCGAGCCCTCCATGGAGCGGGAAATCCGCAATACCCTCACCGACCAGGCCAACGAGGGAGCCATCCACATGTTTGCCCTGAACCTGAAGCCCCTGCTTATGCAGCCCCCCGTCAAGGGCAAGGTAACTATGGGCCTGGACCCCGGATACCGCATGGGCTGTAAAGTAGCTGTGGTAGACGGGACCGGAAAGGTTTTGGACACCACCGTGGTCTACCCCACCCATGGCCAGCGGCAGAAACAGGAGTGTATCGACAAGCTCTCCGCCCTCATCCGCAAGTACGGAGTGGAGCACATCGCCATCGGCAACGGCACCGCCAGCCGGGAGACCGAGCAGATGACTGTGGAGCTCATCCGCAAGGTGGGCGGCGGGGTGTCCTACATGATCGTCAGCGAAGCGGGAGCCTCCGTCTACTCCGCCAGCAAGCTGGCCGCCGAGGAGTTTCCCCAGTTTGACGTGAACCTCCGCAGCGCCGTGTCCATCGCCCGGCGGCTCCAGGACCCCCTGGCCGAGCTGGTGAAAATTGACCCCAAGGCCATCGGCGTGGGCCAGTATCAGCACGACATGCCTCAGGCCCGCCTGGGTGAGACCCTGGACGGCGTGGTGGAGGACTGCGTCAATGCCGTGGGTGTGGACGCCAACACCGCCTCCCCCTCTCTGCTCCAGCGGGTCAGCGGCCTGACTGCCGCCACCGCCAAAAACCTGGTGGCCTACCGGGAGGAGAACGGGGCCTTCACCACCCGCAAGCAGCTCTTGAAGGTGCCGAAGCTGGGCCCGAAGGCCTTTGAACAGTGCGCGGGCTTCCTCCGTGTGCCCGAGAGCAAGAGCGTGCTGGACAACACCGGCGTCCACCCGGAGAGCTACGCCGCGGCGGAGAAGTTGCTGGCCCAATGCGGCTACACGCTAGAGGATGTAAAGGCCGGAAACCTGTCAGAGCTCAAAGAGAAGGCAGAGGCCATCGGGCTGGAGCGCCTGGCCGAGCTGTGCGGCGCAGGCGCACCCACGCTGGCCGACATCATCAAGGAGCTGATGAAACCTGGACGGGACCCCCGTGATGAGCTGCCGCCCCCCATCCTCCGCACCGACGTCATGGAGGCCAAGGACCTAAAGCCCGGCATGGAGCTTCAGGGTACCGTGCGAAACGTCATCGACTTCGGCGTATTTGTAGACATCGGCGTCCACCAGGACGGCCTGGTCCACATCAGCAAGCTGCCCCGGCGGGTACGCCACCCCTCTGAGCTGCTTACCGTGGGAGACATCGTCACCGTCTGGGTCATCGAGGTGGATGAGAAGAAAAAGCGCATCAGCCTCACCATGAAAAAGCCGCAGTAACGTTTTTGAAGCAATTAAAGTCCGTATTTCTCATTCCCGCCCCTCTCCAGGGGCGGGAATATACAAAAATTGGGACTTTTTTGCAGAAAGTGCTTGACTGTAAAGAGCCTTGATACTGTACACTCAGGGCAAAGGAGGCGATTTCCATGACAATAAAGGAATTGGAACAGCAAGTCGGCTTGCCCCGTGCCAGTATTCGGTTTTATGAGCAGGAAGGTTTTCTCTCCCCCCAGCGTCTGAAAAACAACTACCGGGACTATTCCCCCGCTGACGTCCATACATTAAAGAGGATCAAGCTGCTGCGGCAGCTTCACCTGGACTTGGACTCCATCCGCCGCCTGGAAGCCGGGGAGCTAACTTTGAGCCAGGCGCTGGAGGAACAGCTCGCTGCCCTAGATTCTGACCGGGGTGCCCTGGACCGGGCCGGGGAGGTCTGCCAGTCTCTGCTGGACAGCGGTACGGACTATCGGGCTTTGGACCCGGAGCCCTGGCTGGAGGAATTGGAGCGCAGACCCGCCCCCAACGGCCCCCACCTGGAACGGCAGCGGGACAGTCTGGACAACATTCCCTCCCCCTGGCGGCGCTTTTTTGCCCGGAGGTTGGATACCTTGCTGTACGGGCTCCCCTGGCTGGCCATTCAGCTTTATGTTCTCCACGACTACCAGACGGCTGACCCAGTCAGCCCCGCACTCTATTACATCGCGTTCATCATCCCCTTCGTCTTTGTACAGGTCTTTTTCCTCTCCTCCCTGGCGCAGACTTTAACTGCATTTGTGCTGGAGCCGCTGTTTCTCACCCTGTTCGGCACCACTCCGGGCAAGTGGATCATGGGTCTGGAGGTTCGCAACGCTGAGGGGGGACGGCTGACCTTGACCCAGGCCAGAAACCGCACCATGACTGTGATCTTCCGGGGCGAGGGATTTTACCTGCCCATTTACAGCCTATGGCGCAACTACCGCTCCTACCGCGCCTGTAAGGATGGACAGGTCCTCCCCTGGGATGAGGATCTGTGCTACACTGCCCGGCCCAAAGGACTTGCCTGGCGGATTCCGCTTTTGGCCGCTGGAACGGCCCTAGTGCTGCTGAGTCAGAACATCCTGATCAATGTAAGCTATCAGCCGCCCCACCCGGACGGGATCACCTCCCCTGACCAACTGGCGGAGAACTATAATGCGTTCCACATCCGCCGCGTCCCCGGCGCGTCGGAAGATATCTTATTCAACCGGGACGGACAGTGGGTCATTGAACTGCCCTGGCACGATTCCCCCAACTGGGTCATTGACACCATTGATTTTTCGCCCGACAGCCCAGGGACTTCTTTGTCCTACACCGCTGTTCTGGACCCGGCAGTGCTGGAAGAGGAGGGGCAAAACTACACCCCCTATCAGTTGGACCAGGCCATTGATGACGACCTGATCCTGGCCCTGTCCTGCGCCGCCCGGCCCTGGCCCCTGCTCACCTCCAAAAATGAAATTGACCAAATGGAGCAGGAACTGGCGGAGCTGTGCTCCACCCCCCTTACGCCTCCCAACACGCAACTTGAACAGACCTTTTCCTGTGGCGTACGGGTGCAGGCGGAGGTAAACGCTCCGGGCTATGTGGGCATGGACGGCACCGCCGCACAGCTTATTTGGGGAGACCAGCCCAATCCCGCCCAGCCGATCACTGTCCGGGTCACCATGTCTCTAATTTGATTTTTTCTTCTATATCAACCTCTGTAAAGGAAGTTATCTTTATGCTATACCCAGCCATTTTTGATCTCCACTGTGACACGCTCACCGCCTTTATGGATGTAAGTCAAGATACGTTTCTCAGCCTTGAACGTCCCGAGAGCCGTACGCAGGCTATGACGGCTCTCCGGTCCTGTGCGCAAGGAAACGATACCCTCAACGACCCTCGGCACCAGTTTGCGTTTTGTAAAATTCCCGCCGGAGTACGCTGGGCCCAGTGCTGCGCTATCTTTGTGCCCGATTCGATCAAGGGCGCGGATGCGGCAGACTATTATACATTCCATCGGGACAGCTTTTCCCGCCAGATGAGCACGCTGGAGGGACTGCTCTCCCCCTGCGGGAGCGCCGAAGAGGTGGAGAAGGCTTGGAGTACCGGAAAAGCCGCCGCCCTTCTCACGGTGGAAAATGCCTCTGCCCTGGCGGGAGATTTGTCCAGAGTAGAGCAGCTGCGCCGGGATGGTGTGGTCATGGTGACCCTCACCTGGAACGGAGCCAACGAACTGGGTTCCGGCCACAGTACCGACGGCGGGCTCACTCCCTTTGGAAAAGCGGCCGTACGGGAAATGGAACATCAGGGGATTCTGGCCGATGTATCCCACCTGAACGACAGGGGGTTCTTTGACATGCTGGATGTATGCCAAAAGCCCTTTACAGCCAGCCATTCCAATGCACGGGCAGTGTGTCCTCACCGGCGAAACCTTACGGACGAACAGATTCGGGAGATGGTGGAGCGCAAGTGCCTCATTGGTCTCAATTACTATAATGCCTTTCTCCGCTCTGACGGAACAAAAGCCACTCTGGAGGACCTTTGGCGGCATGTAGAACACTTCCTGGAGCTGGACGCGGGAGACTGCCTGGCACTGGGGTCTGACTTTGACGGGGCGGATCTCCCCCCTTGCTTGAACGCCCCGAAACAAATTGTCGGACTGAAGGAGTTCTTCCGGAAAAAAGGCCTCTCCCCTGCCCTGACGGAACAAATCCTATGGCGCAATGCCCTGGATTTTTTCAAAGCCAATGTAAAAAAATCCCCGGCCTGACGGCCAATGTCATTAAATTAGCACCGCGTGAGCCTTGAAAAAAGCACCCCGGTCACTTCTGAGCAGGAAGTGACCGGGGAATTTTTTGTGTTATCTAAATAGTATATTCATCCATAAAAACGAAAATGAATACAATCAATCATGTATCGCTTTTTCGGCGGTTGCAATCCGCACAACGCATTTTGCAATTTTCCGAGGTTGTATGTCCGCCTTTGCTCCACGGTGTGATATGGTCGCCCTGCATTTCCTCAAAGGCGAAATGCTTTTTGCAATCAGGACATATCCCGTTCTGCCGCTCGTAGGCCTCACGTTTCTGCTTTTCCGTAAATGCGCGGATATTCAAATGCCGCTCGTCGCGGGTAAGAACATAGGAGTAAATGCCTTTCTTGTTTGTCACATCATCGTCAATCATCAGAGCCTTGATTTCCGTTTCCAGCTTGTCCGGGTCTAACGGCGCGTCCTTAAACTGGTTGTAGAGCAGTCCCCATTCCAGTCCTTTCATCTCTTTCCGCTTCGCCGGGAAGATAGTCTGTACCCACTCAATGACGCGCTTAAAGTAAATCCAAATCTGATTTGCGTTTTCGTCCTGCTGGTGAAGCGCCATATACGCCTCAATGGACGGCAAGCCGTCACGGGCGGCAATCCATTCGATTGCCGTTTCCAGATACTCCTGACGGATAGGGGAGCCGCTCATATAGTCCTTTGCCATGCGGTAAGCGATACAGTTCGGTTTGGAGAAATGCAGTTTCGCGTCGGAGAGCCACGGGCCGGTGTAAGAAGTATTCCGCAGTTCTTGTTCCGTCAACACCTTGCCCGCGATATTGATAATGCGGAACCAGTCCAGCACTTCGGAGGGCGTGCCGTCGCACACATAAATGTCCAGCACATAATCCAGAATTTTCTGTTTTTGGTCGGCTTGCAGATTGAAGAAATAAAGATTATCCACAGAAAAGCATTGTTCATAGCTTGCCCGATTATCCTCATCCTTCGCCGCCGCGTAGCGACAAATGGAAATAGTACGCTGTTGTCCATCCATCAATTCAAAGCGGCCGTCGCCCGTTTTTGCCCAGTACATCACATTGATGGGAAAACCTTTCTTGACGGAGCGGATGACTTCATCCCGGTCTTTGTCGGGATAGATAAACTCCCGCTGATAGGCGGGGCGCACATCCAGCTTGCCACTGTAGGCCACAACGCCTTCAATGCCGTCTGTCCCCCGTTCTTCATAGCCGTCAATCAATTCCCGGACAGTTACTTGTATGCGGTCAATGTTCATATGTTTATCTCTTCCTTCTTATGGCTAACCTATCATACATTCGTTTGCCGTTTAAGTAAAACCGTTGAGGATTGTCTTTTTTCTTTCCGGTTTTCTTATCAGTAATTGGCCCCGCCAGAAGCGTGCTGTTACCAATAATCTCAAATTGTCCTTGGTCGTGCTTATCCAAAAAAGTAATAGGAACGCCCATTACTCCATCATAATCGTCAGGGATTAGCTCTACTTTGGGGACATGAATTGCATTGTAATTATCGTAACATGGGTATTCTTGCGGCGAATATTTCTTGTATAAATCAAGCGGTTGGTGTCTTTTCTCAATATCCATGTTGGTAAACCAGCATATATTCCCCATCCGCCTCCATTTTTGCCCGGAATCATCTATTTTGAAGTCAGTTCCTTTTTCTTCATAATAGTCGGGAACCTTAAACCAAATATGGCCGCTATTATAGCCAAGCCATACTTTTTGCTGGAGAAAATAGGGGAATGTTTCAGAATAAATTGCATGGTTCATGTTTCCAAGAACAAGAAATTGCTTCCCGCTGTTCACTAAAAGCGGCAGATATTCCTTCATCAAGGAGAATGGCGGATTTGTCACAACGATGTCGCACTCTTCCAGCAGGGCTAGACACTCTGGGGAGCGGAAGTCCCCGTTACCCTCCAGCGGCGTTTTCACATAATCGGGCAAGGCGATCTGGTCTGCATTGTCGTTGCTGACGATCTCGAACTTATAGCTGGGCTTGTCCGCTTCGTAGTGGGTGGTAATCAGTTTCTTAATGCCGAGCTGCTGGAAGTTTAACTGAAAGTAGCGGAAGAAGTTGCTGGTATATCCACCGAGTCCGTCCCCAAAATGGTCTTGTCCGTCCTCCCCGATGGCCGGGTCATCCGCGTTGCAGAAAATGATTTTGTCCTTGAAGTATTTGCGGTAGTGGCGCAGTTCGTCCTCAATGGTGGAGAGCTGGGTATAAAATTCATCGTTCTTTCCCGCCCGCGACATTTGTAGATTGCTGTTGCCCGCCATAGCGATTTCCCCCGTAGCAAACCAAGTCTTTTGGTGAATTATACCATACTGTGCTGGAAAGATAAAGACGTTATTTTTCCGCCCGGTTGCGATACTTGTTGTGCTTTTTCTCTTGTATCGCTCTTTTAGGCATTTGAAGAATTTTCGATACATTTCAAGGACTTGTTGATTTCTTAATTTAATGGGGCCATTTGTGGTGATAATCAACAAAAAACGGGGCGGTGCATTTCTGACACTCCAAAAACACTTTTATTTTTTACTCGTTGACCGGACTTGTGAGAACTTAAAATGTCAAAGGATTTCTTGATTTCTCCTCATTTTTATGGGCGTTTCCTGAAGATGTTGATATTTTTGCAAGCCCGTCAGGGGTGTCAATAACTTTCACCCATTAAATTATTCTGTACTCCTTTTTTTGAAAAATCGGCCCTTTCAAGGCTGATTTCGGGCTTTTTTAAAAAAACATACGAACAGGGGGCGGTGGAATAGACCGCCGCCCCCCGTTTTTTGAAATTTGCCCTTTATGCCGCGACGCGGTAGGTGAACCATCCAAAACCTTTCGCCCGGAGTTTTCGCTCGTCCTGCCGTCCGGGGCGGAGAGGAATAGTGTGGCGGGATATCTCCCGCATGACCTGTTCCCCGGTCATAGTCGGGTCATTGAGAAACTCTTTGCAGAGCGTCACCGCCATCTTGAAGTTGACGGCGTAGGCATATATTCCATTTTGGGGTTGATGGATAACAACCTCATTGACAACGCGGCTGGTGAGGTTGAATGCAATCATAGCGGCGTATATCTCCTGTTCCACAAAAGCGTCCCGCTTTCCATGGAGGTTCACCAGTCCTACACTGTACTTGGTATCTCTAAAGCAGCCTTCCACCCGCCATCTGCTTCCATATACTTCTTTCAAGTCGTCAATGGTAAAGGAACGCGGAAGAGAAGTCGCCAGCGTTTCAAAACTGCCCGTTTCAAGCTGGAAGCGGACGATACGGAAGCGCATGGTGTAGGGGCTGGGGAAGTCCCACCGGGCGCGGCGGGTGGTGGAACCGGGCTTGCTCTTTTTGGGGACAGGTAAATAAATGTGCCGGTTGCGCTTGTCCTCGTTTGTCTGTGTGGTGGAGATGGTAAAACCGATGTCGCAGTCCAATTCCACCATCGGCAAGCGGGCAATTTCCCGCATGGCAGAATGGTTCTGCTTCACCCGAATGACAAAATCGACATTGGGAGTGTTTATCAGGTGCGCTATGACATTGTAGCTCTCATATCCACGGTCAAGAACGATAATCGTCTTACGGTCAAAGGTGTTGCGCTGGAGCATTTGAACCAGTGCGCCCGGCTCGTCTTTCTGGGGGGCGGGCTGGATAACAGCGTCAAAAAAGGCACGCTCGTAGAGGTCAAAAAGCGGGTTGAGGTGTAGTTGGTTATAGCCGTCTGGGGCGCTGTTGTTGCAGACATAGCTGGGGCATTGGGATTGCGTGCCATGTTGATGGCCGTTCCATCCCCAGCGAGGACACGGTAGCCTTTGTAGCCGCTCGGGGGTCGCCCATACACGCTTGAGGAATTGAAACGTGTAAAGACTTCCCGGAACACTTCGGGCGGGATCTGTGCACGGCGCTGTGTAATAGCCGCAGGGGTCGCGTCAATCTTGGCACGATGAAGCTCCTTTGCCAGCGAGCCGCCCTCTGCCGCAATGAGGAAACGTATCAAAGCGGCGGGCGGGAGTTTCTGGCTCCGGGCCGCATGGCCCAGGGAGAGGCACAAATCCTCTCCCTGCTGGGCCGCGCGGTTAAGGCTTCGGCGTAATGCTTCGGCGGGTGACAGCATAGCTTTCGCCCTCCCCTCCGTCGGTGTCCTCGAAATGCGCGGCGGCAATAGCTTTCAGCATACCAGCAAGCTCTCCACGCATGTCATCCATGAGACGGTCAATGTATCGCTCGACATCAAGAGAGTAGGTGTAAATATTCGTAAGTTCCGGGTCAGTTCCGATTTTTGTGCCTGTTGGAAATACTTTGCGGGTCATTATTCCTGTGTGGGTGGAAGTTTCGGCTCTGATCTCCATACTCATGGAGTGAACTATGTCATCGGTGTCCCTGCCACCTATGACGAAAAGAGGTGCTTCAAAAAGTACACTCGACACAGCCTGCGCAATGCAATAAGATACCTCTGTGCTATCTGTGCTCATATTGTCAGCTTCAATGTTCACCCAGACTGTACGAGTAAAGGGGTCGAGGTCGTTAATTATAACCATAATCTGAATAAGAACTGATAAATGTCGATAATAACTCATTATTTTTTCTCCTTTTAAGGTGCAGGCATCCAAAATTTGATGTTCCGTCTTACTTGCGTTTGCCTGACACACAACGCGGACACCACCGAAAAATGTAAAAAACACCGCGCATGAAAAACAGACCACCTTTCGGCGGGTGGCTCTGTTATCATGCGCGGTGCTAGTCACTCATCAATATGACGGCTACCTTACGCTTTTATAAAATGAAAAATAAATCCAAAATCTAGTAACTGTTTATATGTTTATACGGGTAGCCACTGGGCAACAAGGCCAACTACCACTGTTACTATACTACCTTCTGAAATGTTAGTCAATACCATTTGTAAATAAAATTCGATTTATTATACAATTAGTTATTTAAAGATTTGCATTTGTACTTAAAACGATTAAATGAGCGGAGGTTCTTTCCTCCGCTCATTTAATGACATTGGCCTGACGGCCGGGAATTTTTTACTCTATTTTGTTTTACACACGCTTCCAGGCAGCGCCGCCGGGCATGTCGGTGATTTCGATGCCCTGCTGCCTAAGTTCGTCCCGGATACGGTCCGCTTCCGCAAAGTTCTTGGCCTTTTTGGCCTCGTACCGCTGGAGCACCAGGGCGTCGATGGCTGCATCCCCCTCACCGGTGATGGTGTAGCCCCCAGCGGACTGGGCGGACTTGGCCTTCGCCTGCTCTTCCCGTGCCTTGGCGGCCTTTTCCAACAGAGACAGGGAAAGGACCTGATCAAAGCTGTCCAAAATGGCCAGCTTGGTGGCCCCATTGGTTTTTGCCTTCAGTGCGTCATAGACAGCGGTGACAGCCATGGAGGTGTTCAGGTCGTTGCCCACCTGCTGGCGGAACTTGTCCTTGTACTCTGCCAGCACTGCCTCGTCCACATCCCCGTCCTTGGGGTCCAGGGCGGCAATTTTGGCGATCAGCTTCTGATAGGCCCCGGCAGCGTTGTCCAGGTTCTCCCAGGAGAACACCAGACCCTTGCGGTAGTGGGACTGGAGGCAGAAGAACCGGTATGCAAGGGGATCATAACCCTTTTCCTCCAACAGGGAGACGGTCAAAAACTCACCCTTGGACTTGGACATTTTACCGGAGTTGGTATTCAGGTGGTGAACATGGAACCACTGCTTGCACCAGGGGTGGCCCAGATAGCTTTCCGACTGGGCAATCTCATTGGTATGGTGGGGGAAGGCATTGTCGATGCCGCCGCAGTGGAGGTCCAGGTATTCCCCGTTATATTTCAGGGAGATGCCGGAGCACTCAATGTGCCAGCCGGGATAGCCCACCCCCCAGGGGGAGTCCCACTTGAGGGCCTGATCCTCAAACTTACTCTTGGTGAACCAGAGAACAAAGTCGTTCTTGTTGCGCTTGTTGGTATCCTCCTCCACGCCTTCCCGGACGCCTACAGCCAGGTCCTCCTCGTCGTGGTCGTTGAAGACGTAGTACCGGTCCAGCTTGGAGGAATCAAAGTACACGTTTCCTCCGGCCAGGTAGGCATAGCCCTTGTCAATGAGGCCGGAGATGATCTTGATGTAGTCCTCAATGCAGCCGGTGGCGGGCTGGATGGTATCCGGGCGCTTGATGTTCAGCTTCCGGCAGTCCTCAAAAAAGGCGTCGGTGTAGTACTGGGCGATCTCCATGACGCTCTTGTGCTCCCGCTTGGCGCCCTTGAGCATCTTGTCCTCCCCCGTATCCGCGTCAGAAGCCAGGTGGCCTACGTCGGTGATATTCATCACCCGGTTTACCTCATAACCGTCATAGCGCAGGAACTTCTCCAGCACATCCTCCATGATATAGGAGCGCAGGTTGCCGATATGGGCAAAGTGATAGACCGTGGGGCCGCAGGTGTACATCTCCACATGTCCGGGGGTATGGGTCTCAAATTGTTCTTTCTTGTGGGTGGCAGAATTATATAGCAGCATAGCGAAAACCTCCTACTATTAATTTAAAAGATTGTAAATGGTAAAAAGAAACCTGTTTTACGCTTCTATCTTGGCACGTTCCTCCAGATACCTTTGATCCAGCATTCTCTCCAAAAATTCCAGGCGCTGGGACAGAGCTTCGATGCGCTCCAGTGTGGGATTTTCCACGCTGGTCTGGTCCACTTCGTCGGCAAAATGGGTCGTCTTTCCGGCGATGCGTACGATCTGCGCGGGAATCCCCACGGCGGTGGCATTCTCCGGAACCTCAGTGAGGACCACCGAGTTTGCGGCAATGCGGGAGTTGTCCCCCACCTTGAAGGGACCCAGGATCTTAGCGCCGCAGCCGATGAGCACGTTGTTGCCGATGGTGGGATGGCGCTTTCCATGGTCCTTGCCGGTTCCCCCCAGGGTGACTCCGTGGTACATCAGGCAGTCATCGCCCACCTCAGCAGTCTCCCCGATGACGATGCCCATACCGTGGTCAATGACAAAACGGCGGCCGATCTTGGCCCCAGGGTGAATCTCAATTCCTGTCCAGAACCGGCTCCACTGGGAAACAAAGCGTGCCAAAAAGCGGCAGTGATGGCAGTATAACCAGTGGGCCAGCCGGTGATACAAGGTGGCGTGGACCCCTTGATACAGCAGAAAAACTTCCAGCTTGGAGCGGGCGGCAGGGTCACGCTTTTGGTAAGCCTCCAGCGTCTCCATGAGGGAACGAAACATAATATCCTCCTTTTCCCCAGAGCAGCGAGGCTCTGGACCATGTCAAATCAGACGCATTATATGGTATGTTCTGTGCTCTGCCCGCGCTCCGACATCGACAGGCCTCCCATACAGTCCGGCTGCTACGCAACATATCCAGCACCTCCTTTACGATTCTATAGGGAAAACGAAAACGCCTCTCATACCCGTTAGGGCATAAGAGGCGATGACTCGCGGTTCCACTCTCATTTCTTACTCATAAGACCGGTATCGGGGTCAAACCGGACGGCATTACCCGCCGCGCTCCCGGACGCACTTCACATCTGCCAGCCCAGGCCCCCTTTCAGCCGGTGAAGGGCCCTCTCTGTTTGCCGGGTAAGATGCTACTTTTCCGTTCTTTGCGCTACAATATAGTATACTATCATCCCTTTCAGAGAGTGTCAAGTCAAACCGTCTATTTTGCTCCAAAATCAGGAAAATGGGGGTTTGTCAACCAGAAGTTGACAAATTTCCAGCTTTCTTTCCTTGTCAAAGGTGTCATATTTTGGTATTCTGGACCTAAGAATGAACGCGGAGGCGAGAGCAATGACACTGGGAGAACGCATCGCTCAGGCACGCAAACAGGCCGGTCTGTCTCAGGAACAGCTGGGGGAAAAGCTCGGCGTGTCCAGGCAGGCTATCAGCAAATGGGAAAGCGGACAGACAAACCCTGACGTGGCCTACGTGGCGGAACTGTGCCGCCTGTTTGGCATTTCCTCTGACTGGCTTTTGTTGGGATTGGAAAACGCCCAAGAATCCGCTCCCGTCCGTTGCCCAAACTGCAAGACCGTCGTCACCGGCTTGGACAACTTCTGTCCCAACTGCGGGCACTCTCTGCAGGAAAAGCCCTGCACCTACACCCTGGTAGTGGCCCGCGAAGGGCATATCCCGGTTCAGATAGCGGAGGAGATTGTCTCTCTGATGAACTTTCATCTGCTTCCCGACAGCACTCTCATTGCGCAAATACAAGGCCGCGAACAAGTGATACAGCTGTTGGAGGAAAATTCCTATTTGCCCTTAGCGCGCGGACTTTCCAAAGACTTGGTGGAACGCATCATCGACAAGCTATCCTGGTCAGACAAGGATGCGTTTCGCTTCTACCGCGACGGCGATTCGGCTCATCTCGATGAACTCAACGGCAAAGAACCTATCCCGATGGCCCAACTGCAAAAAAAGAATGAGCCTATGTCTTTCGGGGGAATGGTTCTGGCCGTAATCGTAGGAGTCATAGCGGCCATCTTCCTGCTGGCACTGTTGTAAATGAACCGCAGGATATTTGACACCCTGGTGTGTCTGGCCGCCCTGGCCTTCTATCTGCTCAACCGTTCTCTCTTCTCCCCCGCTCTGGGGGGACACATGGGATGGTTTTTGACCTGTTATGCCAATGACATCTTTGCCGGAGCGGCCATTGTGGCTTGGCTGGATCTTCTTCTGAGCCTGGGACGGCTGGGACAGGTCCGCTCCTGGAAACAGGTGGTCCCTTTTCTCTTGTTCTGCGGTCTTGTTTGGGAGGTATGTGCCCCCTTGTTCAAGGCAGATGCCGTTTTTGACCTCTGGGACTTTGCCGCCTATCAGGCAGGTGGTGCTCTATGGCTGCTGGCCAGCCGCCTGCCTGCTCACTTTACGGAACATTGAAGGGCCGCCGCGAATCATTCGCGGCGGCCCTCCTTATTCCACCGTCCGGTCAAACCGGCGGTAATGGTCTCGGGTCACATCTATAAAGGTGCGGGCAGCAGGGGAAATAAAGCCATTTTTCTTATAAACCACCGCCAGAGAACAGGTAAGGGCGGGCTCCCCTACCGTGAAGCAGGCCAGACGGTCCAGATAAGGAGTGCGGGAAAGGCCGCTCTCCTGTAAAAAGGCAAAGCCCATTTTCTCGGTTGCCAGGTTGATGGCAGTGGTATTGTTAGTGGTCACCAAAATATTTTGAGGCTCTACACTGTGCACTGCAAACACATTATGCAGAAGCTTGCTCAGCCGCCAGTCCGAAGGCAGCATGATGAGCCGCTCCCGCTCCAACAAGCGAAGGTCTGGGAAGGGTTTTGGTGCCTCATAGCTGCTCTCCAGCCCCTCCAACAGAGGGTGGTCCCGGTGTCCCACCAGAAAAACATGCTCCCGCATAACAGTCTCATAACTCAGCTCGGTGAGATTGTCGGGGATCTGCATAAGACAAAAGTCCACCACGCCGCCCACAGCAAGCTCCTCCAGTTCAGGGACTGGAGCTTCGTGTAAAATGACCTGCACATCGGGATAGTGCTCTTCAAATATGGGAAGCACCTCGGGCAGCAGCACCGACCCGCGCCAGGGGGACACGCCCAGATGGAGCACCGGCCGCTTCTTGTTGCGCAGATCCCGTAAATCGCTGACCAGCTGCCGGTCCAAATAGTCCTGCCGCTCCAAATAGGCATAGAAGAGCTCCCCTGCCTCGGTAAGCTTCAAAGGTGTATGGGAGCGGTCCAGCAGCACCACCCCCAGGCTGTTCTCCAGCTTGGCCAGATATTGGCTTAAATAAGGCTGGGACAAATACAGCCGTTCCGCCGCGTGGGAGATACTCCGTTCCTTGACAATCGTAATAAAGTATTCCGGGTTCTTGATAAACATAGGACACCTCTTCCTCCGTCAAGCCAACCGGGACACAGCGGGCTTGATATAGGTGTTTTATTATATCAAAAGAAAGCGGGCGCCGCAAGTACGGCACCCGCTGAGACAGCAATCTATTTTACAGCATGGTCTTGATGCGCTCCACCGCCTGGCGGGTCGCCTCTGTCTCACCAAAGGCGGTCAGACGGATGTAACCCTCACCGCTGGGGCCGAAGCCAGCACCAGGTGTAGTGGCCACATTGGCCTTATCCAGTACCAGGTCGAAGAAATCCCAGGAGCCCATGCCATCAGGCGTTTTCAGCCAGATGTAGGGGGCATCCACTCCGCCAAAGCACTCAAGTCCCGCAGCGCTCAGTCCCTCCCGGATAATCTTGGCGTTATTCTGGTAGTAGGCAATGTTCTCCATGATCTGCTTGCGGCCCTCGGGGGTATAGATGGCAGCGGCACCCCGCTGAACCACATAAGGTACACCGTTAAACTTGGTCGTCTGGCGGCGGTTCCACATGGTGTTCAGCTTGACGCCTCCCCGCTCCAGCTCCTTGGGCACCACGGTGTAGGCGCAGCGGTTGCCGGTGAAGCCGGCCGTCTTGGAGAAGGAACGGAACTCAATGGCACAGGTCCGGGCTCCCTCGATCTCAAAAATGCTGTGGGGGATATCCTTCCGGGTGATGAAAGCCTCATAGGCAGAATCGTAGAGGATGACAGAGCCATTCTGATTGGCATAGTCCACCCACACCTTCAGCTGTTCCCGGTTGGCCACAGCGCCGGTAGGATTGTTGGGGAAGCAGAGGTAGATGATGTCTGCCTTCTCCTTCGGAGGCTCAGGAGAAAAACCGTTGGCCTCCACACAGGGCATATAGATGAGCTGATTCCACTTGCCCAGCTCCTCCTGGTACTCACCGGCCCGGCCGGCCATGGCGTTGGTGTCCACATAGACCGGGTACACAGGGTCGCACACAGCCACCACATTGTCCACCCCGAAGATGTCACCGATGTTGCCACAGTCACTCTTCGCGCCGTCGGAAACGAAGATCTCGTCGGCCTGGATATCCACTCCACGGGCGGCGTAGTCATACTGGGCAATGGCCTCCCGGAGGAAGGGATACCCCTGCTCAGGGCCGTAGCCATGGAAGCCCTCGGCGGTCCCCATCTCGTCCACAGCCTTGTGCATAGCCTCGATAACAGCGGGAACCAGGGGGCGGGTCACATCACCGATGGACAGCTTGGTGATCTTCGCCTGGGGATGGGCAGCGGTATAGGCGGCAATGCGCCGGGCTACCTCAGAAAACAGATAGCTGCCGGGCAGTTTTAAATAATTATCATTGATTTTCACCATGGGCAAACAGCTCCTTAGCCAAAACTTCGGACTTTATTATCTATGATGGAACCTGGATTGTCAAGAGGCGGCCTCCTGCCTCAACAAAATTCCCGGTATACAGGCCAAAAACTGTGACATACTATTCACAGCTTGCAAAGGAGTGGAGCATATGATCGAAGCGGATACTGTAAAACTGCTGCGGGAATGCGATGCAGGGGTAAAAATGGGGGTAGCCTCCATTGACGACACACTGGGGTATGTACACAGCGCCGAACTGAAACGCTGCCTGACCCAGTGCAAAAAGGAACACGAGATCCTAAAGGGCGAAATTCAGGGACTGCTTCACCAGTACCATGACGAAGGCAAAAATCCCAACCCCATTGCCAAAGGCATGTCCTGGATGAAGACCAACGTCAAGCTGGGGATGGACTCCTCCGACCAGACGGTTGCCGAGCTGATGACCGACGGGTGCAACATGGGAGTGAAATCCCTGAACCAGTACCTGAACGAATATAAGGCAGCCGACGAGACCTCCAAAGACATCGCCAAACGCCTGATCCACCTGGAGGAGCGGCTGGCGGTGGATGTGCGGGGATATCTCTGACCCTCCCTTACCCACTTGCCACAACTGGGCCCCGTCCGTATGCGGACGGGGCTTTTTTACAGTTTGGATGCCCCTCCCCCGTGGGCAATGAGAAATCCCACGCTGCCGGAAACAAAATCCCGCAGCTGGGACAGGGCTGCCAAAGCCTCGGGCGAACTCTGGCCGCAGTTTCTGGCCATGATCAGAAATCCCAGCGCGGTCAGCCCGATGAGCCCTACGATCCACATCTGTTGGTTCAGCCTGTCTCTTTCCCGTTCTGTTTCCCCTTCATAAGGTGGCAGCGGGACCTCTTCTGTCCCGGTGGAAGCTTCCGCCGCCTCCATGCGGGCAGATGGCTGCGGCTCTTCCCCAATGGTAAAGCCGATTTTGGTGCGTGCTGGGGAGGCGGAGTTTTCCCCCTGTCTCTGGACTCCGGTACTGATGAAGTAACCAAACACGGCGGCGGCTGTGGTACGGACCACCACATCCAGCTCGGTAGAATCTCCTCGCCCCAGCTCGTTGGCAAAGAGGTTATGGCCAGACTGCACCAACAGCACAGCCATAAAAGCCAGCAGCAGTTTGTCAGCCAGTGGGATTCGCCTCCATAACCGCCGGCGAGCCTTTCTTTTCTTCATGGGTGTTCCCCTCCTTCTCCCCATGCTATGCCTCCAGGTCCAGAAGGGAAACCCTGCTCCCCTCCCGCTTCTGTCAAAGCTTTGCCTTCCCTTATGGATAAAATGTGATACAATGGAGGTGAACATTTTTCAAAAAATTTTTTCCGGGTGAATGGTTTTCCCTCCCCCAGTCGTATTCATGGTGAAGAGCAATCTTACCAAACACATGAACGGAGGAATGAACCATGAAAAAAGCATTGCTTGGAGCCCTTACGTTAGCCCTAGTGCTCACCGCTGCCACCACCAGCGTCTTTGCCGCCGGCCGGGGCTATGGCCAGGGAGCCGGCACCGGAATCTGCAGCGGCAACGGCACATATTGCCGCTACACCGACACGGACGGCGACGGAGTGTGCGACTACATGGGCACCAACTGCCGCTACACCGACACAGACGGCGACGGAGTGTGTGACTATATGGGCACCAACTGCCGCTGCACTGACACAGACGGTGACGGGGTATGTGACTATATGGGCACAGGCCGTGGCCAGGGGGCCGGATTCGTCGATGCAGATGGAGACGGACTGTGTGACAACCTGGCCGGTGGCCGCCCTATGGACGGCACAGGCCGCGGCCACCACGGAGGAAGACACGGATAAGGGACGGAGTTTTGTAAGATGCGCAGCGAGGAAGAGGCACGCAGAGCCATTGACCAATATTCTGACATGGTACGCAGGCTCTGTATGATCCACCTGAAAAACTATGCCGATACCGAGGACATATTTCAAACGGTGTTTTTGAAATATGTCCTCAGCAGCGCATCGTTTGAAAGCCCGGAACACGAAAAAGCCTGGTTCATCCGGGTGACCATTAACGCCTGTAAAGACCTGCTGAAAAGCTTTTTCCGCAAAAACACCGTCCCCCTGGATCAGATTCTGGAGCAGCCCGCCCCCCTGAAGGACCGGCACCGCGAGGTGCTGGAGGCCGTTCTCTCTCTGCCTGCCAAATATAAAGATGTGGTCTATCTCCACTATTACGAAGGATATACCGCCCCGGAGATCGGACACATTTTAGGGAAGAATGTCAACACCATCTATACCCTGCTCAACCGGGCAAGACAGATTTTAAAGGAAACACTGGGAGGTGACACAGGTGAATGACGCGCTGAAAGAGGCCTTCGGCCAGATCCGGGCGGAACAGGCTTTGAAGGAAGACACCCTCTCCTATCTCTATAAACAGACCAACGGTTACCAGCGCACCCGTGCCGCCGTCCCCTATTACCGTCCCCTGCTCTCTCTGGCCGCTTGCCTGCTGCTGGTGGTCTGCCTGGGACTGTGGCGTGCCTGGTTCACTCCTGTCTCGGTTATCAGCATCGATATTAACCCCTCTCTGGAACTGGAACTCAACCGCTTTGACCGGGTCATCTCCGTAGAGGGCTACAATGAGGATGGCCAAACCCTGGCCGACTCCCTGTCGGTGCAATTTCTCAACTACCAGGACGCACTGGAGGAGATTCTCAGCAGCGACACCGTGGCAGATTGCCTGGCCAGGCAGGAACTTTTGTCCATCGCCGTAGTAGACGATAACACACAGCGCCAAGAGGCCCTTTTAGCTGGGGTACAGGCCTGTACTGCCGGCCACGGCCAAGCTCACTGCTATGCCGCAGACGGAGCAGAGCTGGAAGACGCCCACCACGCCGGATTGTCCTATGGAAAATACCAGGCCTACCTGGAACTTCTTGCCCTGGATCCGGAGATCACGCCCCAGCAGGTCCAAACCATGACCATGCGGGAAATTCGTCAGCTCATCGCCGACCTTTCCGCCTCCGACAGCGGCATTCAGGAGGAGAACATCGAAACTAGCCAGCAGGGTTCCGGGCCTCTGGAGCAGGGAAACAGTCCGGGCAGCGGCCATCACTATAGTCAGGGAGGCGGCCACCACTACGGGCGTTCATCGGAATAACATTCCCCCTCTGAGAAACATCCTCAGAGGGGGCTTTTATTTATAGCATATGTCGAAAATAATTCTTGACATATGCCATAAAAATGCTATGCTAATGGTAACCGATCAAAGGAGGTATGTTCATGGCCAGACCTCGTAAGTGCCGCCGGGTCTGTCACGCTCCTCTGTCCCAGGGCTTCGTTCCCACCGGTGAGGAGATGCCGGGACAGGAAATCATCCTGACCGTGGACGAGTACGAGGCCCTTCGCCTTATCGACCGGGAGGGACTCTCCCAGGAAGAGTGCGGCCTTCGCATGGCAGTGGCCCGCACCACCGTACAGCAGATTTACGCACAGGCCCGCAAAAAACTGGCAGACATGCTGGTGGAAGGCAGGCCCCTGCGCATTGCTGGCGGTGACGTTCTGCTGTGCGATGGTGCCCCCGGTACGGGCCAATGCGGCGGCTGTTTCCGAGAAGCATTTCAGAGCATAACAACAAAAGGAGATCATACTATGAGAATCGCAGTTACCTATGAAAATGGAAGTATTTTTCAGCACTTCGGCCACACCGAGCAGTTCAAGCTCTACGATGTACAGGAGGGAAAGATCCTCTCCTCCCAGGTGGTGGATACCAACGGCAGCGGTCACGGAGCTCTGGCCGGTGTCCTAAGCGCTTTGGGTGTGGATGCGCTCATCTGCGGCGGGATCGGCGGCGGCGCCCGAACCGCTCTGGAAGCGTCTGGAATCAAGCTCTATGGTGGAGTGTCCGGACAGGCAGACCAGGCAGTAGAGGCTCTTCTGTCCGGGAAGCTGGAATTTAACCCCGACGTTATGTGCAGCCACCACGAGGAGCACCATGGCAGCGACCACCACTGTGGGGAGCACGGGTGCGGGGAGCACCACTGCGGACACTAAATTAAAAAAAGCGGCGAAACGATGGCATCGTTTCGCCGCTTCTCTTTTATCGTTCCATTCCGCAGGGATAGCTGGAGGCACAGGCCAGACGCTCTCGGGTCACCATCTCATAAAAGCGGTAGCCCCCAGAGAAGTTATAGCAATCAAATCCGTGTTGAGTCAGAAGCCGGCTGGCCACATAGCTGCGCAAGCCCGTCTGACACATGACATACACCGGTTTGGCAGGATCCAGCTCTCCCAGCCGCTCCCGCAGCTCGTCCACCGGAAGATTGATGAATCCTTCCACATGGCCCCTTTGGTACTCCCACGCGGTCCGGGTATCCAACAGGGTAACACTTCCGTCCCTGGGAAGGGAATCGATCTGCTGCCAATGAATCTGCTTCACTCTCCCCTGGACAATGTTTTCGATCATAAACCCGGCCATATTGACTGGGTCTTTGGCAGAGGAATAAGGCGGCGCATAGGCCAGATCCAGTTCTGCCAGCTCGGTGGCTTTCATGCCGCCGCGAATGGCAGTGGCCAGCACATCGATGCGCTTATCTACCCCGGTCCGGCCCACGATCTGGGCTCCCAGCAGGCGCAGTGTGCCCTTTTCCCACAGCACCTTCAGGGTCATGGTCTCTGACCCAGGGTAGTAAGAGGCGTGGTTTTCCGGGGATAACACCACCTTGTCATAATCAATGCCGGCAGCCTGGGCACTTCTCTCATTAAGTCCAGTAGACGCTGCGGTCAGTTCAAACAGCTTGATGACGGACGAGCCCTGTGCACCGGAATAGCGGCTGTCTCCACCGCAGATATTATCCGCGGCAATGCGCCCCTGACGGTTGGCTGGGCCGGCCAGCGCGACCACCGCCCGGTCCTTGGTCACAAAATGCTCTACCTCCACCGCATCCCCCACAGCGTAGATATCCGGCAGGGAGGTCTCCATCCGTTCGTTTACCCGGATGGCCCCCTTCTGTCCCAGCGTCAGCCCGGCCGCCTGGGCAAGTCTGGTGTCTGGGGTCACGCCGATGGCCAGCAGCACCATATCAGAATACAGGGGCTGCTCCCCTTCCAGCAGGGTAGTGACCTGTTCACCACTGTGCTCAAAACCCGCCACAGCGCTGCCCAGCTTCAGGTGTACCCCGTGGCTGCGCAGAAGTGTATGCAGCTGGGCAGCCATATCGTAGTCCAGCGGCGGCAGTACCTGGTCGGCACGCTGGACTATAGTGACCTCCAGCCCCAGCTCCCGCAGATTCTCTGCCATCTCCAATCCGATAAAACCGCCGCCGGCCAGCACCGCAGATTTTGGCCGCTGCTGCTCCACAAACCGTCGAATGCGCAGGGTATCTTCCACCGTGCGCAGGGTGAAGATCCGCTCATGCTCTGCCCCCGCCAGTCGTGGCTGAGTAGGTCTGGCCCCAGGGGACAACAAAAGCTTATCATAGTGCTCTTCAAACTGCTCCCCTGTCTCCAGATTTGTGACCGAGACGGTCTTTCTCTCTGGGTGGAGAGCCGTCACCTCATGGCGCACCCGCACATCGATCCGGAACCGGGCAAAAAAGCTCTCCGGCGTCTGGAGGGTCAGCTCCCGCTGGTCAGTAATGACACCGCCGATATAATAGGGCAAACCGCAGTTGGCGTAGGACACAAAGCCGGAGCGCTCAAAGATCACAATTTCCGCCTGTTCATCCAAGCGGCGAATGCGGGCAGCGGCGGTGGCTCCGCCCGCCACGCCTCCAACGATTACTACTTTCATACCCTTACCTCACAATCTCTCCATGATAATCAATAATGCCGCCGATATTGGTCACATTGGTATAACCCATGTTTTTCAGCATAAATGCTGCCTGCCCGCTGCGGGCGCCGCTGCGGCAATAGACAAACAGGGGGACATTTCTGTCCGGCCACAGGCTGGGGGCTCTTTGGATCTCCTGTACATCCAAATTCCGGCTGTCCGGGATGTGCCCCTGAAGATACTCCTCCTGGGTACGCACGTCCAGCAGTACCCCGCCGTTTTGGGCCCGGTACTCCTCTACACCCCGGTCAATATCCGCTCGTTTAAAAAAATCAAATATTCCCATATAGATTCTCCTATGTTAATTTTTGTGGTTTATTGATTTTATTTTATCAGGCCGCTCTCCTGTAAACCGTGACAAAGTCACCGAGAAAAAGCCCCCTCCGGCGCGGTTTATACCGCACCGGAGGGGGCTTCAACGTATTACAAAATAATACAAATCAATCCGCCAGAACCCTCATTGATGATGCGCTGAAGGGTCTCCCGAAGCTTCACCCGCGCATCTTCCGGCATACGTTTGATCTTGGCGTTCAGATCTTCGTTGACCAGCTCATGGAGCGACTTGCCGAAGATATTGGCCTCCCAGATCTTGCTGGAATCTCCCTCATACTCTTGGAGTAAGTAGTGGATCATGTCCTCACTCTGTTTCTCACCGCCTACAATGGGAGAAACCTCCGTCTCAATATCTGCCCGGATCATGTGAATCGAAGGAGCGCTGGCTTTCAGGCGCACTCCATAGCGTCCTCCCTGCTTCATGATTTCCGGCTCCTCCAGCACCAGGGAGTCAATGGGGGGTACCACAATACCGTAGCCCGTCTCCTCTACCTCCTTGAGCGCATCGGCCACCTTGTCATAGGAGCGTTTCACACCAGCCAATTCGGTCAGCAAGGCCATCAGATCTCCGTCGTCTCCAATCTGAAAACCAGACTGCTGGGACAGCGTGTTATAAAATAGCGAGCGAGGAAGCTCCATGGCGGCAGCAGACACCCCAGTTCCCAGATCAATGGAGGAGATCCGTGCGTCACTGACCACTTCACAGTTTTGGAAGGAGCTCACGGCACTCTCTACATCCCGGATCCGGCGCAGGTTCTCCGTTCCCTCCCGGATGGCGGCATAGAGTGCCGCTTTGATGGGGTGCTCCTGGGGCAGCGCATCGACCCAGGGGGGAAGGAACAAATCCAGCTCCTTGACCGGGAACTCATAGAGGACATTTTTCAGGATGGCGTTGATCTCCTCCTGGCTCAGCTCCAGACAATTGACTGCCACACAGGTCACGTCATAGCGCTGGGCAATGTCCGCACGAATGGCCCGAGCCCGATCCGAATCCGGATAGGCGGAGTTGAGTACCACCACAAAGGGTTTGCCCAACTCCTTCAGCTCCGAAATGACCCGCTCCTCCGCTTCCAGATAATCCTCCCTGGGGATGTCGGTGATGGTGCCGTCGGTAGTCACCACGATCCCGATGGTAGAATGTTCCGAGATCACCTTTCTTGTCCCGATTTCCGCCGCCTCGGTCATGGGAATTTCATGATCAAACCAGGGCGTGGTGACCATGCGCTCCTGCTCCCCTTCCAGCTGCCCGACCGCCCCTGGGACCAGATAGCCCACACAGTCGATCATACGCATCTGAAAGGCCGCGCCCCCATCCACTGTCACCGCCACCGCATCCTCAGGGACAAATTTGGGCTCCGCTGTCATAATCGTACGGCCCGAGCCGCTCTGAGGCAGCTCATCCCTGGCCCGCTCCCTGCGGTAGACGTTGTCAATATTGGGAATGACCAATGTCTCCATAAAGCGTTTGATAAAGGTGGATTTTCCCGTTCGGACCGGCCCCACGACGCCGATATAGATATCGCCTTCCGTACGCAGGGCAATATCCTCATAGATTTTGCGATCTTCCACTTGCAACTCCTCCTTCGGCCGCCCAAGCCGGTTGTTTCCCTACATTCTATTGGGATAAGCCGTGGAATATGACAAGCCGCGGGAAATTGCCCGTTGTTATGAAAAAAGGCCGCCCAAACTGGGCGGCCGAAGGCACTTTTATCGTGTGCTGGGGATCAGAAGCATTTTACCCAAAGGCAGTTCCTCCTCCTCCAGCTCATTGGCCTGGAGAATCTGTTCCGTGGTAGTCCCATAGGCCTTGGCAATATCCCAAAGGCCCTCGCCCGGCGCGGCCAGACGGAGAACCACAGACGGACGCTCTCCTCCCTCCCAGCTTCTTGCCTCTCCAAAGCGTGCGGCCGTCACAGTTGGAACCGCATCACTCACCGTAGTCAGGCAGGAAAACTCTACCGTGAAGCGTACCTCCACTCCCCCGGCCGCAGGAGCAGCAAAAACCTCCCCTGGACAGGTGCAATGGCAGACACACCGGGCATTTTCCGGGCAATCCAGCCGGCAGGATACAGGAATAGACCGCCGGACACACTGCGGCAGCTCATTCTCATCCAGATACAGTACACTCAGCCACGCATCTGTGGTGAGAACCAGTTCCTCTCCCTCCCGGCTTTGTTCCACCTTTCCCAATGCCAGGCGGGCATCCACCACCGAGCGGACCATCTCCCCCGTCTCCAGCAGTTCCCGGACCGCCTGGGGGCGAACCGACTGTTCCCACAACCGGCACAGCGGCTGGAGCTGTCGCTCCGTCTCCATCTGAAAGGCTGTGCTGTAGAGGTCCTGCAAAAGGGTCAAACTCCGCCGGCCCCGGACCTGGGCCTGTGCCAGCAGCTCCAGGGTCAGCTCCAGCTCGCGGCCGTCTCCGCCCTCTGTCTCCCACTGAAATCCGGTTACCTCTACCGCGGCTTGGCAATCTCCCTCCTCCGCAGCGCCGGCCATCTCCATAATCTGAGAAAATGGCATGGACTCGTGACTGGTCGTCAGTGTTCCTCCGGGCTCCTGTAGAAGCAGGTATACCTCCACCGCTCCTTTGAAGATCAGCTTACTGCCGATGAGCTTACTCTCGCTGCACACCGGCTCTACCCGGATCGCCAGGATCTGAGGTGGCTCTCCGCCGTTTGAAGGGAGGCGAAGCTGGTCCGAAAATGTAAAGGGTTTTTCCTGGACAGAGCAAAGTTGGTAATGCTCACCCTGAAACTTGCGTTGACAGACTGCCCCCTCTTGCGCGTTTGCCGCACCGCAGCAGACACTCTGCTCCACTGGCTGGCAGGCTGTAACATCCACTGCAAGGTCTACCCGCAGCAGTACCTTTCTGGGATTCAGGGCCCGTGCCTCGGCGCAGCGCAGACGGGGGCTGGCCAGCACCACCCCCCGCTCCGTCAGGCCTGGAGCCTCCGCCTGGCAGGTAAATGGCAGGCCTACTTCCATACGCCGGAGCCCCGCCGCCCCCTCTGGCTGATATAGGATGACCGCCCGGACCATCCCTGTGACCTGAGCCAGCCCCTCTCGGGCCTGCTTGCCGCTCAGGGTCGCCTGGCCGCATACGTCCACGATCCGCAGGATGTCCGGACAGGCATCGGGCACGATACTCTCCAGCGTCTCTTCCTGGCACAGGGTAACCTGAGCCACTGTGTCATAACTAATGATGGTGTCTCGCTCAAATTCCAGTTCCATGGTGTCCTCTCCCTTTTGTCATGGTGTCATTCCGGGTTTGTGACACTATATGAGAGAGCCCACAGAGATATGTCCCCTTTGTCCTCTTTTGTCATTTCATTCCAAAAATTCTCCGCAGCAGCCCCCGCAGGCACCGGGGGGAACGGACCACTACGATACCCATGAAAACGCCTCCCCTCCCTTTTAGACTGACCGTCTCCGGCTACTCCATTATATGGCGGCGGGCGGAGGATGTGACACATGGGCTGAGCCGAAACTGCGGGATTAAGACAGGGTCTGCCCCTGCAGGAAGGTAAAGTACAGGATCACCAAAATCACGGCCGGAGCCACAAACCGGATGATCCCCGCCCAGGTTCTGCGGATGGGGAAAGCATAAAGGCCGCCGGAGGTAATCTCCTCCTCTGCCCGCTTGGTGCCCAGCACCCAGCCGGTAAAGATACACATGAAGAACGCGCCCAGGGGGATCATCAGGTTGTCTGTAAAGCGCTCCATCACGGTGTTCATGGGTATCATTTGCACTCCGTTGGTCAGGTCAAACCAGGGCAAATTAATCCCACGGCTCCCGTCCTGAGACAGGGAATACCCCGCACTGAACAATGCCATGGGAACGGCAAAAATGGCCATAGCTTTTCCGCGGGTCAGGTGCCATTCCTCCGTCATAAAGGCAACGCAAGTCTCCAAAATACTCAGGGCGCTGGTGAGCGCAGCCAGAAACAGCAGCAGGAAAAACACCGCTCCCAGAATACGGCCTCCCGGAATTCCATCAAATACAGCCGGCAGAGCCATAAAAGCGAAGCCACCGCCCATCCCCAGTCCCTCTGCTCCCAGGGTAACAAAGACCATGGGAATGATGGCAAAGGCCGCCAAAATGGCAACCAGGGTGTCCAAGGCACAGATCACCGCGGCACTGGAGATCAGGTTCTCCTTCTTTGGCACATAGGAGCCATAAGTCAAAATGATTCCCATGCCCACGGACAGAGAAAAGAAGGCCTGGCCCAGTGCTCCCACAAAGGTGTCTCGGGTAATTTGGGAGGGATCCACCCGCAGCATAAAGGCAATCCCTTCCCCCGCCCCAGGCAACGTGACCGCGCGGACCACACAGGCAATGAGCAGCAGGAACAAAACCGGCATCAAAAACTTACTTACCTGTTCAATCCCTTTGGCTACTCCCTTCCCAATGATAAAGACGCAGATGCCCAAAAACACAAGGCCCCAGAGAAGAGGTTCCACCGGCTGGGAGATGAAGTTCACAAAGTAGTCCTGATAGGGTACCGTTCCAAAGGCCTGGTCTGTCCCATAGGCAACAATATACTTCAGTACCCAGCCGCCCACAATACAATAGTAGGACATGATGACAAACAGGGCAATCTGACCAATCCAGCCTACAAAAGCCCACTTTTGATGTAAGGCCCGAAACGCACCCACGGCATTTTTCTGGGTACTTCGGCCGATGGACAGCTCTGCCAGCATGACCGGGAATCCAATCAGAACCACAATCAACACATAGCATAGGATGAAGGCCCCGCCTCCATAGGCCCCCACTTTTCCAGGGAATTTCCAGATATTCCCCAGACCAATGGCAGAACCGGCGGTGGCCAGAATAAAGCCTAAATTACTGACCCACTGTTCTCGCTCTTTCATGTAATCTCCCTCCAAATGCCTGTGGAAACACACACACTTTTTTCCAACAGGCTTGAAAAAAGCTCGTCGCAAGCGTAAAACGCTTGCGACGAGCTGGTACGGCTGAAGGGATTCGAACCCCCGACCTACTGGTTCGTAGCCAGTCACTCTATCCAACTGAGCTACAGCCGCATACCGCAAAGAGGTGTTCTCCTTGACAGCTCAGTTAGTATAGCATAGATATTTTGAAAATGCAAGGGGTTTTTTCCATTTTTTTAAAAAAATTTATCTGATACTTTTTCCAGCTGTTTTTCTGCCTTTTTCCCCATTTTTTACATATCTGGACAAAAAATCAAAGATCCCTCAGATGATCTGAGGGATCTTTGATCATACTCTTTGCAGATTAGCCGCCGAAGACCTTGATCATGAATCCGGCCGCAACAGCGGAACCGATTACGCCGGCCACATTGGGGCCCATAGCGTGCATGAGCAGGAAGTTGGCGGGGTTCTCCTTCTGGCCCACAGTCTGAGCCACACGGGCGGCCATGGGAACCGCAGACACACCGGCGGAGCCGATGAGGGGGTTGACCTTGCCCTTCGTGAACACATACATCACATTGCCGAAGATGATACCACCGGCAGTGGACAGCATGAAGGCGAACAGGCCCAGGAAGACGATCTTCATGGTCTCCCAGGTCAGGAAGCTGTCGTAGGTAGCCTTGAAGCCTACGGACAGGCCCAGGGGGATGGTCACGATGTTCATCAGAGCATTCTGAGCGGTATCGCTGAGACGATCGCAGACGCCGCACTCACGGAACAGGTTGCCCAGCATGAGCATACCAATCAGAGGAGCGGTGTCGGGGATCAGCAGGATGACAAAGATGGTCACGGCGATGGGGAAGATAATCTTCTCCGTCTTGGAAACCGCACGCAGCTGAGTCATCTTGACCTTCCGGGCCTCCTTGGTGGTGAGGGCCTTCATAATGGGAGGCTGAATCAGCGGGATCAGAGCCATGTAGGAGTATGCCGCAATGGCAATGGCAGGCAAAAGCTTTGTTGCCAGCTTGGATGCCGTCAAAATGGCGGTAGGACCATCTGCACCACCGATAACGCCGATGGCAGCAGCCTCACAGGGCTGGAAGCCCAGGACCAATGCCACCAGGAAGGCGGTGAAGATACCCAGCTGAGCAGCGGCGCCCAGCAGCAGGGACATGGGGTTGGCCAGCAGAGGACCAAAGTCAGTCATAGCGCCAATGCCCATAAAGATAATGGACGGGTAAATGGCATACTGAACGCCCTGATACAGGACCCACATAAAGCCCACAGAGCCGCTGTGAGTGGCCGCATCATAGACGGGCTCGTTGAACAAGCCAGTCAGAGGCAGGTTGGCCAGCAGCATACCAAACGCAATGGGAACCAGCAGCAGGGGCTCAAAGCCCTTACCGATGCCCAGATAGAGCAGCAGGCAGGCCACAGCGATCATAATAACCTGACGCCAGTCCTGAGGGAGGTAGGCAAAGCCAGAGCCTCCGAAAATTGCAATCAATACATCAGAAAAGAAACTCATACTTCACCCCTCCTCTCAACCGATGGTAACCAGCAGGTCATCGGTATTCACGGCAGTGCCCACCACAGCGGACACAGCCTTCACGGTGCCATCCACGGGAGCGGAGACCTCGATCTCCATCTTCATGGCCTCCAGCACCACCAGCACATCGCCGGCCTTCACAGCCTGGCCCACAGAGCACTCCACCTTAAAGATGTTGCCGGGCATGGGGCTCTTCACAGCGGTCTCGCCGGCGGCCACAGCAGCAGGAGCAGCGGGGGCGGCGGCAGGAGCGGGAGCGGGAGCCGGAGCGGGGGCAGCAGCAGGAGCGGGAGCAGCTACAGGAGCGGCAGCCACAGCAGCAGCGGGAGCAGCAGAGATGTTCGTGATCCGGAAGGAATTGGGATTCATTCCGGACTCCTCAGCCACAGCGGCCATCATCACAGCTACCAGCTCTCCCTCATCCACAGCGGGAGCGGCAGGTGCTGCCGGAGCAGCCGGCTTGGGAGCTGCCTTCGGAGCAGCGGCAGAAGCGGCAGCTGCAGCCTTGCCCTCCACAGAGCTTACGATCTTGGAGATGACAATGATGACCAGGGCCAAAATGGCCAGCATCATGAACACCACAATCAGACCGCAGACAGCAACCAACAGGGCCTCGGGAATGGTTAACGGAGTAAACGGATCAAGAATCGCTTTACTAGGATTAGGCATTGATCATACCTCCCATTAACCCAGGGTAACCAGGAGATCGTCAGTGTTGACGGCAGTACCCACCACGGCGGAAACGGCCTTCACGGTGCCGTCCACAGGAGCGGAGACCTCAATTTCCATCTTCATGGCTTCCAGAACCACCAGCACATCGCCGGCCTTCACAGCCTGACCCACAGAGCACTCCACCTTAAAGATGTTGCCGGGCATGGGGCTCTTCACAGCGGTCTCACCGGCGGCCACAGCAGCAGGAGCAGCGGCGGGGGCGGCGGCAGGAGCGGGAGCCGGAGCGGGGGCAGCAGCGGGAGCGGGGGCAGCCACAGGAGCGGCAGCCACGGGGGCGGGAGCGGCCACAGGAGCGGCAAAGGCGGGGGCAGCGGCGCCGGTCTTCTCTACGGTGACATTGTAGACCTTGCCGTTGACGGTCACATTGTAATTCATAGCTTCTTTTCCCCTTTACAAAAATAGTTTCAGCCGTAACAAAAGCCGATGGAAATCCAAGGACTCCTATCCCGGCCTACGGCTCTCATCCGGCCCAAAACTGGGCCGGATAGAGAACCGAAATTAGGAGTATTATAACATTTCAACGTCCTGGGTGTCAAGATTTGCCGGACTTAGGCCGGTATTCCAAACACTTTCTTTACAGCACGTCGGCAAAGGCCTGAATGGCGGTGCTGGCCTGGCCGAAGTCGCGCATCTGCTGGTCCACGCCCAGCTTGATGTGGGGGATGCCAGCCTCGTCCAGAGCCTTCTTCAGGTAGGGGTACTCCATCTCCTCGGGGTCACAGAACTGCTGCATAAACAGCACCAGGCCCTGAGCACCGGAGTCCTTGATCTGCTTGACCACGAAGTCAGCCCGGCGGTTCTGGTTGGAGAACTCATCATAGAGCAGCACATCGTAATCCTGGTCGGCAAACTGCTGGGCCAGAGCCATCATGGGATCGCCGGTCTCAGCGGCGTCCACCCGGATGGGACGGCTCTCATGGGCCACATCATCGGCCACAATGGCGATCTGGTTGTCGTCAAAGATCTGCAGCAGCTTGGGGTTGTCGCAGATAATGCCGGAGGTGAGGACCTTCTTGCCCTTCCAGTTGCAGGCGGGCAGCTTCTTCAGCTCGGCGTTCAGCTCCTCCAGCTTGGCGGTATGCTCGTCCTTGAGCATGAACCAGGCAGAGCGCAGCACGGCGGAGCGGTTGACGGCAGAGATCACATCGGGGTGCTCACCAGCCAGCTTCACAAACTCACGGCGGGCGGCGCGGCTGCGGTTATAAACCTTGATGGCGTTGCGCAGGGCATCGTCGGTGATGGCGCTGCCGGAGATCTTCTCCAGCTCAGTCTTGATGTGCTGATACTGGTCCATGGTGAACTGCAGGCCGAAAGCAGGCTTGCGCTGCTGGGGATGGGCCAGGAAGATACAGGGCAGCTTGCCCTCCATGGCCACACGGAAGTTCTGGCTCATGGGGCGCAGGGTGTCACAGATGGTGGGGGTGATGATGCCGTCCAGGTCGTCCAGAGTGCCGTCCAGCAGCATCTCCAGAGCCAGCTGAGCGATGGTGCAGTAGAAGGTGGCACAGTACTCCTTGGCCATGGAGATGGTCTTGCTGTTGCTGCCCCAGATGCCCATGGGCACCATGCCGGCGGCATAGACCAGCTCCTCGGGAGCGTAGTAGGGCAGAACGCCGATGACCTTCTTACCCTGGGCCTTATACTCCTTGATCAGACGATAGGGGTGGGCGGAAGCCTCCGCGAACTCCTTCAGCATTACTTCAATACTCATCTCTTAGCCCTCCTTAGCAGCCTTGTTGGCTTCCATGGCCTCAACCAGGCCCTGGACACGGGTCTCATACTGGGCCTCGTTAAAGTTACGGGGATCGGCCTGGTCGCCGTCAAAGCCGGCGCAGGGAACACCCAGGTCCTCGGTAAAGCGGCGCTGCATCTCGGCCATGTAGCCGGACCAGGGCTTGCAGGAACGGTTGTAGTGGACCAGCACGCCGTCCACCTTGTTGTCCCGGCAGATGCCCTCACGCCAGGCAACACCCTGCTCGATACAAACGGAGTTGGGGGCCTTGTAGTAGGCGCGGACCATCTCGTCCATGTTGTTGTACACAAAGCCGAAGGCGGGAGCGTACACAACGGCGGTAACGTTGACGCCGTGCTCCTTCAGAGGCTTGAACAGGTTGGGCAGCTTGGGCCAGCAGGGAATGCCCTCGAACATGACGCGGTACTGCTCGGGGAAGGGCGTGGTGGTCTTGCCCACCTTCACGGCCTCGGCCAGGTCCTTCTCCAGCAGCTCGAAGGCCTCGGCGGCGGCCACGCGGCCACGGGCGGTCACCACGTCGGCCATGTGGTTAAAGAGGTCAAAGCCGCTGTAGGGGGCGGGCTTGTACTGCAGGTAATCGCAGACACGCAGCCAGGCCTGGGCGGTGCGGTTGGCGTTGGCACAGGCCTCCTCAAACTTCTTCTCGTCGAACTTCTTGCCGGTCAGCTCCTCCAGCTGGTGGATGGCGTGATCGAACTGAGCCCGGACATAGGCCACATTGGTGTCGTGGACGTCCACGGTGTTGTTGTAGGGGATGTCGATCATGATCAGGGGGATGTTGCGCATACGGGCAATGTTCTCATACCACTTGGTCATGCAGTTGCAGATGTTGTTGCAGCACAGCACAAAGTCAGGCTGAGGCATCTGCATCTGACGGTAGGGCTTAATGGCAGCCTTGCGCAGCTCCTTCTCACGGCCCTCGGGCAGAGCCTCGATCTCATAGATGTCATCCAGCACGGTGTAGGGCTGCATGGTCTTGGGATCCTTCTTGGGCTTGCCGGTCTCGGGGTCAATGACCACCTTGCCGTTTTCATCCTTCAGGGGCTTGCCGCTGTTGGGGTTGATGACATACTCACCGGTCTCAAAGTCAACCTTGCGGGAAGCGCGCTTGCCGGCGGCATAGGCCAGGCTGATGCGGGCGTAGCCGCAGATATCGTTGTCAAAGCCCAGGTCCTCGGCGGCCTTACACATGATCTCGCCGTCCCGGTTGGCGGCAATACCGGCAGCCTGGTTCTCAGGATACATCACGTCCAGGTCAAAAGCGGCGGCCAGCTCACAGGGGAACTTGGAGCTGGACCAGCCCACCAGACGGCCCTCAGCATGGGCCTTACGGGCGTCGGCATAGACGTCCTCAACCACTTTACGCAGCGCCAGAACGCCGGGGCTTACTTCTTTAGCCATTGTAATTTCCTCCTTACCGGAAAATCAATTTTGCAATCGGCCGCCGGGACAGCGGCCGTACTGTTTTACTTCTCTTTTTGAAATGCGCCGATTCCGGCAATCACCAGACCGATGACTGCCACCAAAACCGCAAACTCTCCCCTGCTCATCAGATCTCCCACACCAGGAAGCCATATCCCTGACAGCAGCAGAACCAGTGCAAACAAGATCAGTGCAATCCCAAAGAGAATCTTTTTCATCCCTTCTGCTCCTTCAGATATTTCTGATAGGCAAACAGGGCGGCGCCCAGAGCGCCGTTATACTGGGTGAGGGGTGAGGTGTAGATAATGTGGCCCAGTTCCTCCTCCAGAGCCTTGACCACGCCGGTATTCTGAGCCACACCGCCGGTCATGACCACCTTGTCCCGCACGCCTACGCGGTGGGCAAGGCCCGCCACACGGGAGGCCACGGAGTGGTGAATACCGTTGATGATGTCCCGCTTGTCTGTATCCATGGACAGCTGGCTGATGACCTCGCTCTCGGCAAAGACCGTACAGGTGGAGCTGATGGATACATTCTTGGTGGACTGGGCTCCAAGGGTCCCCAGATCCTCCACCTTCACCTCCAGTACCCTGGCCATTACATCCAGGAACCGGCCGGTTCCGGCGGCGCACTTGTCGTTCATGACGAAGTTAGTCATGACGCCATTTTCAATCTGAAGGACCTTCACGTCCTGGCCGCCGATATCCACTACCGTGTGCACATCAGGGAACAGGAAGGATGCGCCCTTGGCGTGACAGCTCAGCTCGCTCATCTGCTGATCGGCCAGCTCCAGCATGGAGTTGCGGCCGTATCCGGTGGCCAGGACAAAGGCCATATCTTCCCGTGTCTTGCCAGACTCCTCCAGCACCTGGGCAATGGCCCGCTGAGGGCCGCTGGTGCCGGCACCCACTGAAATGAGGGACTTGGCCACGATCTCCTTGCCGTCAGCAAGCATAACGCACTTAGAAGCGGTGGAGCCGATGTCGATTCCTAAGGTGTAAATACTCATACGTTTTGTTGTCTCCTATGGGTGCCGGGCGGCGCAGTTCCGCCGCCCGGCAGGTTTGGAATGGATTTACTTCTTCAGATCGTCGTAATCCTTGATGGTACGAGGCAGGAGCATCTGGTGGAAGGGGCAGATGCTCTCGGGGTTCTGGTAGCAGGCGTCCGTGAAGGCCACGATGTAGTTACGCATCATGGGCATATCCACGATCTCATCCACCAGACCGGCCTGGGCACAGAACAGAGGCTTAGACTTCACGTCGTAGTCGTCGATGAGGGCGTTCATCTTGTCGATGGTGGGCTGCAGATCCTTGCCAGCCTTCTGGTCCTTGGCCAGACGGCCGGTGTACATGGCGTTGGCAGCAGTCTTGCCGTTCATGACGTTGATCTCCGTAGCGGCAGTGCCCAGAGAGAAGGCGTTGTTGTCGTTGCCCTGAGGGCCACCCAGGACGTAGTGAGCAGCGGCAGTGCCGCGGCGCAGCGTGATCTCCATCATGGGCAGCTTGCTGCTCTGGATGGAGTAGATGAGGCTCTGGCCCAGGCCCAGCAGCTCGGCGACCTCGGCGTCATCGCCCACGTCAATGCCGGTGGTATCCTGGATCCAGATCATGGGCAGGCGGTCACGGGCACACAGGGTGACGAACTCGTTCATCTTAATGAGGCCCTGGCGATAGAGCTTGCCGCCGGCACCCATGGACTGGCCATACTTGGCCATCTTGTACTCGGGATAGTTGGGGAACACGCCCTGCTGGTTGGCGACCACGCCCACCAGAAGGCCGTCCACCTTGGCGATACCGGTGATCATCTCGGGGCCATAGCCCTTCTTATACTCCATGAACTGGCTGCCGTCGAAGAGGCGGGCAATGACAGAGTACATATCGTAGGGACGGTTCTTGTTGTTGAGCACCAGGTCGTACAGCTCCACATCGGAAGCGGCGGGAGACTGGGGAGTATCCACACGGAAGAACTCCAGGTCATAGGAGGGCAGCATGTCCACATACTTCTTAATGCCCTCGATGACGCCCTCCTGAGTCTCATAGACCTCGCGGAAGAAGCCGGTCTGGCCATAGTGGATGGAGACAGATCCGGGAGGATCCGCACGCAGGCCCTTGGTGGCCTCGATCTGGGCCAGGGCAGCCTCCATATCCACGTGGGGCTTGGGGTTCATGCCGCCCACGATGCCGGCGCCGCCCACGGCCATATTGGCCTTCTGGTGGGCCACCAGGACGGTGGGGCTGATGGAGTGGTAGCCGCCGCCGGCGGGGTTGGTGCCATGGATACCCACGATGACGGGGATGCCCATCTGGTTGAGCTCAGAGTTACGGTAGAAGGGAGTGCCGCCGCCGCGACGGTTGGGGTACACCTTCTCCTGCTGGTCCAGCTCCACGCCGGCGCACTCCAGCAGATAAATCAGAGGAATACGCAGACGCTTGGCGGTATCGCTGCCGCGCAGCAGGTTGTCTGCCTGGCCGGGCACCCAGGTACCGGCGTGCTTCTTGTTATCGGAAGCAATGACCACGCACCACTTGCCGTTGACGCGGCCCAGGCCCTTGACAATGGAGGTGGAACCAGTCTTGTTGTGCTCGGGGTTGTAGAGGCTGTTCAGGGGGCACCAAGTGCCGGGATCCACCAGCAGGGCCACACGCTGCATAGCGGTGAGCTGGCCCTTGGCGTTCATATCCTCGTCCTTCTTGCCGGCAGCCAGAGCATCCACCACGTGGGCGTGGATGTCATCCTCAATGGCACGCAGCTCAGCTACGTTCTCGGCGTTGGCACGGACGGGCTTGCCCACCACGGGCATGTTCTGGAAATAACGGGGCATGGAATAGTTACCCAATGCAAACTCCTCCTTTAAATTCTTGATCTGGAATATGACGCGCTGAGATGGCTGTATTCTGAACGCTGGCACCCATACTCAGGTTCCGGCAAAGGATCTGCCGGAACCTGTACGGCCAGAAGCGGAATGTCCCATGGGATCCATCTCCGCGTCTCATCCTGTTCTTACTCCTTGGGGACCTTGATGAAGGCCTGGCCGGGGTCGATCTCCTCACGGATGACCTTGATGATGTCGGGAGTGGGGCCCTCAAAGAGCTGGGCACGGGAGACATCGATCTCAAAGCCGGTGTTCTCCTGGACCATCTCAGGAGTGGAGAACGGATAGTAGTAAGCCAGGTACATCCGCTTGGTCTGCTCGTCAAACTTCATGATGCCCAGGTCGGTCACCACCATCTGAGGGCCGCGGTTGCCGGGCAGGCCGACCTTCTCACGGCCGCCAGGGCCGTCCATCCAGCCGCAGGAGGTAATGTAGTCGATGTGCTCCATGAAGCGGCGCTTCTGGTGCTGCATCATGATGATGGTGTTGCAGTAGGTGGCAATGCCGTTGGCGCCGCCGGAACCGGTGAAACGGGTCTGGGGCTTGACATAGTCGCCCTTGCCATAGATACAGGTGGAGTTCACGTTGCCGTAGGGATCGATCTGGGCGCCGCCGATGAAGGCGATCAGCCGGTCCTCGTCGTGGAGCCACTCATTGGCCTCAAAGCCGATGAAGCGGATGTTGGGCCACTGCACAGCGCAGTGGGCCATGAAGCGGTTGTCGCCCACGGAGCGGGGCACTTCCACAGGGGAGCAGTCCATCAGGCCGCTCTCCACGATGGGGTGGCAGGAGGGGCAGACCACACGCTTGGCCAAGGAGGCGCCGATCAGAGGCAGGCCGGTACCCACGATGACAATCTGATTCTCCTTAATGTTCTTGGCAATGGCATAAGCCTGCATTTCCTGCTTAGTATACTTCGTATAATCAGACATTTCTTTCTTCCTCCCTAGTTCTTAGTGTCTGGTGGAGTAACCCAGATGGGGCTCGTTCTTCAGGCGCATGAGACGGGCACCGCCGACCTTGTCCAGCAGCTCGTCGTTGTCCTTCACGCTGTAAACCCACTTCTGGAGGTAATCCTGGAAGGTCTCGGGAATGGCGGTGCCGGCCTTGGCGTCCTCGGCAGCCTTGCGGGCCTTGGCAGCGGCCTCGGCCAGCTTCTCATCCTCGGGCTTGGCGGCGGCAGCCTTCTCGGCCTTGACCGCGGCCTTCTCCAGCTGAGCCTTGGCATCCTCGGCGTCCTGATACTTGGAGGCCTTGTCGTACTCCTTCAGAGCGTGGGAATCGTTGTCGTAGTAGTTGTAGCACTGGGAGGGCCAGGCACCGTAGGGGCAGTGGACCACAGCGCTGACGCACTCACCAAAGATGCGGGTCAGAGTGGGATCGCGGCGGATGTACTCATCGCTCACCAGTTCCTCGCAGGTGACGATGACCTTGCGGGCAGCCACGGCCACGTCAACATCGTGGAACTCATCGCCCTCGATGATGCAGGTGCCGTCGGGAGAGGCCTTCTGCACGTGGATGATGGCGGTGTCCAGCTTGGGCACGGGCACGGCCACGACCTTCTCGCCGGGCTTGAAGGGATTTTCAATCTCCACACACTTCAGGTCGTCCACCTTCTCCAGGGTCTTGCGCTGCTCCTCGCTGATGCCCCAGTACTTCATCAGACCGGAACCCTGCATCAGACGCACAGGCAGGAAGGGCAGGCCCAGGGAAGCGGCATGCAGCTGGAGCATGAGCACGTCCTGGGAATAGTCCTCGTAAACCAGCTCGCCCTTCTCGATGGCGGCGCGGAAACGGCGGGACACGTTGGTATAGCCGGAGTTGGCAGTGTAGCAGTTGATGTAGGTCTTTACACGACCCTCACCGATCATCATATCCCAGTCACCGCCGGCGGGACCAGCCCAAACGGTGAAGTCCTTCTGGCCCTGGCGCAGAATCTCAGCCACGGCCGCGTAAGGCTTGCGGTTCGTGGTAAAGCCGCCAAAGCAGATACAATCTCCGCTCTCGACGAACTTCGCCACGGCGTCATGCAGGGAATAAACTTTGTTCATGATAAAACCCCCATTACATTGATTTTGTTCTCTCTTTTGCTTCGGTTTTTAAGGTACGGTCCACGGGCTATTTTACAGTGCTTATTTTATCACATTTCTCATATTAGGTCTATCTGTAACTTAGCAAAAAGTTTGCATATATTCTCCTGGCGTGGTACAATAGCGAAAAGCAACCGATACCGTCGGATTTGGAGGGCCTCGATCCTATGACAAACGTAGAATTTCATCTGCAACTCAATCACAACGACACCTGGAACATGAGCCGGCTCCATTTCCACGACCATTATGAGCTCCTGCTTCCCCTCACCAGCCCCGGCAATATCTTTGTGAATGACCAGGTCTATCCCCTGCGCCGGGGAACCCTCTACCTCATTGGGGAAAATACCCTGCACCGCACCATGGCCACCGGTTTTCACGCCCGGTATGTGCTTCACATCAGTCACAAGGCCCTGGCCCAGCTGTCCACTCCCCAGACCGATCTGACCCAGCTGGGACAGGTGACCTTCCGCCGTTCTGAGCTAAATCCCGAGCAAATGACTGAGATTATTGAACTTTTTCAGGCTCTGGAGCGCAATAAAAACGATGGAAGCTTCGGCAGTGACATCCGCCAGACGGTGGCTCTTTTGAATTTGCTTCTCCGTCTGGCCCCCACGCTTAACGCCGCCACCGCCGGCGAGGCCATCCGCAACAAGGACTTCCTGCGGGTCTCCCCCATCCTGGACTATATCCGGGATAACCTGTCCGAGCCCCTCTCCCTGGACCAGATCGCCGGTCATTTCTACATCAGCAAGCACTATTTGTGCCGGATTTTCAAATCTGCCACCGGCTTTTCCGTCATGGAATACATTATCTACAGCCGGGTACTGAAGGCCCGTCAGCTTTTGCAGGACGGCATCAGTGTCCAGCAGGCGGGGGAGATGTCCGGCTTCTCCGACAACTCCCACTTTATCCGTACCTTCGGCCATCTCACCGGCGTCACCCCCGGAAAATATGCAAAAGAGTACCAATCAGGGGATCAGGTTCTCCTGCGAGAGAACTGGAATGGCTGACGAAAGGTCAATTTTATATCAATATCGGCCAATTCCACTTTTCGATGCAATTGGACAATCTTTGCAATATGAAACAAAATGCCGCCCACGGAAGCACTTCCGGTGGGCGGCGTTTTTCTCTCCCCTCCTGGCCATACGCGGCCAATCGGGCAGGTCAATCTCTGGGGCGGCGATAGAATTTTCCCACAACCTTCTCCGTGCGCAGCACATTGACAAAGGCTTTTTGGTCAACCTGGCGCACCTGGTGGGACAGGGAGCGAACCAGACTGTCCTCCACCACAGAATAGATCATGGTGCAGGGCGTGCCGTTATACATCCCCACCCCGTCGATGAGCGTGGCGGAATGGTGGGTCTGGCGGATGATTTCGCAGATTTCCTCCACATGGTCGTTTTCCGCCACAATCAGCAGCGTGGAACGGCGGCCATCCGGATCCATCATCCGGATCATCTGTGTGGAGGCGTATTGGAACAAGATGGAATAGAGCGCTTTGTCCCAGCCAAAGAGCATGCCGGCAATCATCAGCATAATCACATTGCCGCACAGGATATAGTTCCAGGCGTCGATGTTCTTTCGCTCAGACAGGGCAATGGCAATAAAATCCGTTCCTCCGGTCGTGGCCCGCACATAGAGGCAAAGGCTGATGGCAAAGCCATTGATGAGTCCGCCAAAGATACAAATGAGCAGCGTATCCTCTGTGATGGCAATGGAGGGTACCAGATCGGTAAAAATACTGGTCAGAGCAATGGACAAGCAGGAATAGATGGTGAAGCGCTTTCCCACCAAAACAAAGCTGATGGCTGCGGGGATGGCGTTGAGGGTCAAATTGATGGGGGCAAAGGGCAGTTCCACCGAAAAATTCTCCAGACACACCCGCTGAATCAAACGGGTCACACCGGTAAATCCCCCTGGAAACAAATCCCCCGCCTGCACAAAACTCTTCAGGTTCAGGGCAATGATCAATGAGGACGCCGCGATCACCAAAACGCGGATGAGCGTGTCCTGCCAGGTATTTTTCCCGCTGAAGGTATTCATAGCCCTCTCCTTATTCCGCCTGGGTCAGCACATCCAGATTCTTCATAAAATACTCCACACCGGAGTAGATGGTCGTCAGCACAATAAGAGCAGTACAGATGCTGTTCACAACTGGGGGAATGGGCAGGAGCATAAGTACGATACATACCATGGTAGAGGCAGTTTTCACCTTCCCAGACCATCCAGCGGCAATGACCCGTCCCTTGTCCGCAGCCACCATGCGAAGACCGGAAACACCAAATTCCCGGATGATGACAATGAGCAGAGCCCAGGCAGGCATCTGCCCCACCTCTACAAACCAGAGCATAGCCGCAGTCACCAGGCACTTATCTGCCAGCGGGTCCATAAATTTTCCGAAATCGGTGATCTGATTGTAGTGCCGGGCGATATAGCCGTCCAGCGTATCGGTAATACTGGCGGCAGCAAAAATCGCCAACGCCCAATAGTTGGCACCAGGTACATCTAAATAGAGCACCAGCAGAAAAGCTGGAATCATGATCACCCGCAGGATGGTCAGTTTATTGGCTGTATTCATAGCAAATTCCCTCGTTTTGTCTTATTATTCCTCAATTTCACCGGTCAAGTCCCCATCAGAGATCCCAGTAATCCGCACGTTGACAAACTCTCCAGCGGGGATCAGGCCGGCCGCAGTAAACAGCACCCGGCCATCAATGTCTACCGAGTCGGCATAGGTCCGCCCCGCATAGCACCCCTCAGAAGAATCAAAGCCCTCACACAGCACTTCCATCACGGTGCCCAGACGCTGCTCATTATAGTCATCCATAATCCGGGATTGAAGGTCCACCACCAGCTCTACGCGCCGCGCGGCAACCTCGCCAGGCACCTGATTCTCCATAGCCGCGGCCAAAGTCCCTTCCTCAGGGGAGAACTGAAATACTCCCACCCGCTGAAGCTTCTGCTCACGAAGGAAGTCACACAGCTCTTCAAATTCCGCCTCGCCCTCTCCCGGAAGGCCGCAGATCAGAGAAGTGCGGATGACCAGATCAGGCATAGCTTTGCGCAGCTTGGCAAACAGCTCTTCCAGCTCAGCTCTGGTATTGTGCCGGCGCATCGCCTTTAAAATACCATCGTTGCAGTGCTGGATAGGAATATCCAGATAGTGAAGGATCTTCGGCTCAGCGGCAATGACTTCAATCAGCTCATCGGTGATGACCTCGGGATAGAGGTAATGCAGGCGAATCCAATGGAAGGGCATTCGGCAAAGCTCCTTGAGCAGCTGGGCCAGAGAGGTTTTTTCCTCCAGATCCAGACCATACCGGGTGATATCCTGGGCAATGACGATAAGCTCCTTCACCCCGGAATCGGCAAGCTTCCTGGCCTCGGCAAGCAGGGCCTCCATGGAACGACTGCGGTAGCGGCCCCGAAGCTTAGGAATGATGCAGAAAGCACAGCCGTTGCTGCACCCCTCGGCAATTTTCAGATAGGCAGTATAGGGCGGCGTAGTCACCAGGCGCTCTCCATCTTCGTACGTGCGATGAATGTTGCCAAAGTGTTCCGCCTTTTCCCCGGCCATCAGCTCTTCCACCGCCTGCACCACGTCGGTGTAGCTGCCCGTTCCCAGCATACCATCAACCTCAGGCAGTTCCGCACGAATATCGTCGGGATACCGCTGGGTAAGGCAGCCGGTCACCAGGAGCTTTTTTAGTTTACCGGCCTTCTTCAGCTCTCCCAGCTCCAGAATATTGTCGATGGCCTCGCTCTTGGCCGATTCAATAAAGCCGCAGGTATTCAGTACCGCCACGTCAGCTCCCTCAGGATCTCCCGTGACAAGGTAGCCTGCCTTACGGCATAGTGCCATCATCTGCTCCGTATTAACAAGGTTCTTGGCACAGCCAAGAGATACAAACGCTACTTGATATGGCATTGCTCTCGCTCCATTTTTTAATTTCAATCATCCAGCACCGCACCATACCGGCGCAGGCCTTCGTTGATATCGCTCCAGCGGTAACCCCTTCGGGCCAGGGCGTCCGAGGCCTTTTTCAGGGCCTGCCGGTCCCCCTCCCGGCCCGAAAGCTTTTTGGCCAGAAAGTGGTCGATGGCCTGGCGAGGGTCCTGGGACTCGGCCAGGGCCTCCTCCCACAGCTGTCTGGGAATGCCCCGGCGGTAAAACTCATCCCGGAGTTTGCGCTCCCCGTACCCTTTGGCCGAATAGTGCCGGGCCACCATACCGGCATAGGCGGCATCGTTGAGATACCCCAGCTCCTCCAGCCGGTCACAGATGGCAGCACTCTCTTGTTCCATGGCGCCCCACTCCCCCAGCTTACGCTCCAGCTCCCGCCGGGACTGGGGTTTGCGGCTTAAAAGTGACAAGGCTTTTTCCTTTAAAGCGCTTCCTTTGGCTGCACGCTGCAGTTCCTCTGCCTCCTGGTCGCTGAGCTGCTTTCCTGCATAGAGGGCAAAGCGTACCACTTCCCCCTCTCCCAGCCGGAGAATGGAACCGTCCTCCAAAACTGCCAGCCACCGGCCCTCCACATGCTTAGAGGGCTTCAGTTCTTGAATCACCATAACCGGTTAGTTGGGCTCCTCTGCCCCATCTTCAAAGTCGTCGGCAGAAATGTCCACTGCGCGGCCTGCGGCTTTGGCGGCAATCTGGGCCTGCTTGCTCATCAGTTTGAAGGCATTGGCCCGCACCTCGGCCTCAATCTTGTCGGCCAGCTCAGGATTTTCACGCAGATACTGCTTCACCGCGTCCCGGCCCTGGCCCAGCCGCATTTCGCCCATAGAGAACCAGGAGCCCGACTTCTGCACGATGTCCAGTTTCACCGCCAGGTCCACCAGTTCGCCCCACTTGGAGATGCCTTCTCCATAGAGAATGTCAAACTCCGCCTCCCGGAAGGGCGGCGCAACCTTATTTTTCACGATCTTGGCACGGGTACGGTTCCCGATGATCTCGGTGCCGTTCTTCAGGGCCTCGATCCGCCGTACATCAATGCGCACGGAGGAATAGAACTTCAGTGCCCGGCCGCCGGTGGTCACCTCAGGGTTGCCGTACATGACGCCCACCTTTTCCCGGAGCTGGTTAATGAAGATCACCACGCAGTTGGTCTTGGCAATGGAGCCAGCCAGCTTCCGCAGGGCCTGGCTCATCAGCCGGGCCAGCAGACCCACATGGCTGTCTCCCATGTCTCCTTCGATCTCTGCACGGGGCGTCAGGGCAGCCACGGAGTCCACCACCACCACGTCAATGGCACCGGACCGAACCAGAGCTTCACAAATTTCCAGGCCCTGCTCGCCGGTATCCGGCTGGGAGATCAGCATGGAATCAATATCCACACCCAGGGCGCGGGCATAGCCAGGGTCCAGGGCATGCTCCGCATCGATAAAGGCCACTTCACCGCCCCGCTTCTGGGCCTCCGCTACAATATGAAGGGCCAAAGTCGTCTTACCAGAGGACTCGGGTCCATAGATCTCAATGATACGTCCCCGCGGTACTCCGCCGATGCCCAGTGCAATATCCAGAGACAGAGAACCGGTGGGAATGGCATCCACCACGATACCGGTGTTCTCTCCCAGGCGCATAATAGAGCCCTTGCCATAGGTGCGCTCGATCTGGGCCATGGCGGTCTCCAGTGCCTTTTTCTTATCCGAGGCAGGGGTCGCCGCCTCGATGACAGGTTTTTTGGTTGCCATATTGCTCAATCCTTTCTTCCTCTCCGGCTCTGGGCCGTGAAGGGCTCCGGCTGCCGGGGCAGCCTCCCCTTTTTCCTATTCAGGATAGGCTATTTTCTGTCCATTAAAACGGACTTTACTTTTTTCCTGCGGTCAGCTGTTGATGGTCCCCTCCACCACCCGCCAGATTCCCTGGGTATCAGCAGTGGTTTTGATGTCCTCAAAGCCGTTCTGAGCCAGAATCTCCTCTACCTGAGGGGCCTGTCCAATGCCCACTTCAAAAATCAGCGTACCTCCCAGGCGCAGAGCAGACTTCCATTTGGCCGCAATGAAGCGGTAAAAATCCAAGCCGTCCTCTCCCCCGTCCAAAGCCATATGAGGCTCATAATCCCGTACCGATATGTCCAACTGCGCAATGTCTCCCGTGGGGATGTAAGGGGGATTGCAGACGATCACATCAAAATCCCATAATGTAGAGCTGGGCGGCTCCATGGCGTTCACAGACAGGCAGGTGACCCGCGCGTTGAGCTCATTGCGCCGCACATTCTGCTTGCACACCCGCAGGGCCCCCTCGGACAGCTCCCCCAACACCACCCGGCACTGGGGCGCATTGGCCGCCACCGCCAGACCCACGCAGCCGCTGCCTGCGCAAAGGTCCAGCACCCGAGCACCTTCTCCGGACTCCCTGGCTTTTAAAATGCCCCGCTCCGCCAGGACCTCTGTATCCATCCGGGGAATCAGGACATCATGGGATACGTCCATGGGCAAGCCATAAAACTCCCACTCTCCAATGATGTAGGCCACTGGCTCTCCCGCCAGGCGGCGCTGGACCAGCTCGTCCACCCGCCGCTCCAACTCGGCCGAGACATACAGGGACATATCCCGGTAAAGCTGCTCCCGGCTTTTGTCCGCGGCGTAGCACACAATCTCCCTGGCTTCCATCTGGGCGTTATCCACCCCTGCTTTTCTCAGGCGTGTACGGGTATCCAGAAACAGGTTATTATAGGTGGTCGCCATTTTCCTTCACCTTCTCCAACATTCTCTCTTTCTCACTTAAAAGCAGCCAGACCTGTGCGGTCCTTTGTTCTGCCCTTGCTGCGCTCCAAGCTCCCCTATGGGCCTAAGCTCCGCGATTCTTCTTGTCACGCTGCGCTTTGCGCCCATGGCCGGGTCGCTTTCGCTGCGTCTCGGGCACAAAACGTTCCCGCTTTCGCGGTCTTCGTTTTCTGCCCTTGCTGCGCTCCAAGCTCCCCTATGGGCCTAAGCTCCGCGCTTCTTCTTACCATGCGTCGGTGCCCTTCTCCTCAGGTAATACCAGCTCAAGGGCCTTGATCCCTACCTCAATCATGGAATCGTCCGGCTCAAAGGTTGTAAAATTCTGAAGCCACAGGCCAGGCGCTGTTAAAATTTTTGTAATTGGTCCATCGTGGCGGCCGGCCCACCGGTTAAACTCATAGCTGATGCCCACAATCAGGGGCAACATAGCCAGATGGGCCAAAAAGCGCAAAATCGCATTGTGCACCGGCCAGATGGCAAAGACCACCGTGGACACCAAAATAGAGATGGCGATCACCATAAACAAAAAGCTGGTGCCACAGCGGGGGTGATGGCGGGGCTGCTTACGGACGTTTTCCACGGTCAGAGGCAGTCCAGCCTCATAGCAGAAGATGGTTTTGTGCTCCGCGCCATGATACGAAAAAACGCGTTTCATCTCCTTCATATGGGAACACAGGGCCAAATAGGCCACAAAAATGAGGATTTTCAAAACACTCTCTGCCAGATTCCGGGCCAGCATAGAATCCGTCACTACCGTAATGGCGGTCCCCAGCAGCGTGGGCAGCAGGAAAAACAGGCCAATGGACATGGCAAGTCCCAAAATCACTGCCAGTGTGGTAAAAAAGGCAGTGGCCTTTTCATTGCCCAGCTTACGCTCCAGCCAAGCTTCAAATTTAGAGGGTTCCTCTTCCTCCGCCCCCTCCTCAGGGGCAAACTCTGCCGAAAACATCAGGGCAGTCACCCCGTTATACATGGAATCGCAGAACGTGACGATTCCCCGGATCAAAGGGAGGCCCAAAACAGGATATCGGTCCTTGATAAACTTCAGTTCCTTCTCCTGGATCTCTAATTCTCCATCCGGCTTGCGCACCACGATCGACTGCTTTTTCGGTCCGCGCATCATGATGCCTTCAATGAGGGCTTGTCCACCGCACATCGTCTTAAATCCCTTGCCAGGGCATGTGGGGCAGCCCATCTGATTGTATTCTTGTTTTTCTTCCATGAAAATGGGTTCTCCTTATTAAAATGGCAGCTCTATTGTATCAAACGCAAAGGGAAACCGCAAGAGGGAATAGAACTTTCGTTCCATCCCCCTCACAGCGACTCCACAGGCAGGTGGATTTCTACCACAAAACCGCCCTCCGGGGCATTGCCGATGTCCAGCCGTCCCTCATGGCGGGTGACGATCTCCTCACATACAGCAAGTCCAATGCCGGAACCACGGGCCTTAGAGCTTCCTTTATAAAATTTATTTTTAATGAAGGGCAGCTCTTCATCCGGCACACCGGGGCCATAGTCCCGGATGCGGATCACAGCGTCCTCCCCTTCCACCCGGATGGACACATCAATGCGTTTGCCCGCCCCGCCGTGCTTGGCGGCATTGTCCAGCAGGTTACAGAACACCTGACGCAGCCGCTCGGGATCACCGGAAATGGGAATCATTTCCTCAGGGCAGTCGGTATAACGAAGCTCGATGCCCTCCTTCCGGAAAAACTCCGTATAGGTGTATACCGCATCCTCCAGCTCAGCCTTCAGATCCAGCGGCTCCACAGACAGCGTGAAGCGCCCGTCCTCAATGCGGGAAAATTCCAGCAGCTCCTCCACCATATTGGTCAGCCGCCGGGCTTCTGAGACAATAATCCCCATAGCCTTACGCAAATCTTCTGCACTGCGCACCTCTCCGTTCTGGATGGTCTCGGCCCAACCGGTGATGGCAGTCAGTGGAGTACGCAGCTCATGGGAGATGGAGGAAATAAACTCGGTCTGCGTCTTTTCCGACTGGCGGATCTTCAGAGACATATCATTGATGGCATCCGTCAGCTCCCCAATCTCGTCATCGTATTTCTTCTCAATCTGTACTCCGTAGCTTCCGTCGGCAATGACCTTGGCAATTTCGGTAATCCCCGCCAGCGGCTCCACAATGGAGCGCACAAAATACAAATTGGAAAAATAGACCATGGCAAAGATCGCAAGAGCAATGGTGATAATCACCGCCATAGAAAAGACAAACTGCCGGTCGATTCCCGACAGGGAGGTCACATATCGAATGACCCCCACAACATCCCCCTGGTATATGACCGGGCAGGAGGCAGCTAAAATCCGCTCCCCCGTGGAAGGGTCTTTCCCCTGCCAGGACCTAGCCCCCTTGCTTTCCATAGCGTCCTGGATATCCGGCGTATTGGGAGTGGAGCCGGCAGTCAAATCGTTGCCGGAATAAAGCACAGCTCCTCCCGTATCCAAAAACTGAAGCTCCAGGCGGCTTTTATCTTCATAACTATTGACCGTCTGCTGCGCAGCAGTCCGGTAATCCGAACGAGTGTAAAGGCGAAAGCCATTGGCCGTAGAGCTGGCTTTGCGCTCCAGAGCATCGGCGGTCTCGGAATAGTAGTAGTTCACCAGCGAGACTGCGAAGGCGGACACAGCCAGAATAATGATCAGGGCCACAATGCCTACGCTATTGAGCAGCCACCTGCGGCGGATGCCCCGTATTTTTACTTTGTCTTGGATCTGAGTCGTCTTTGCCATGCGCCTTCACCTCCTCACCATGTCATGTTCTCAATCATATAGCGATGGTTCAATTTCTCCATTTGTACCCATAACCCCATACCGTATTCACATAGGTGGGCTTCTGGGCGTTGTCTTCGATTTTGATGCGCAGGCGGCGGATGTTTACATCCACAATTTTCAACTCGCCAAAGTAATCCTTACCCCAGACGGTATCCAAAATTTCCTCCCGCGAGAGAGCCTTCCCTGGGTTTTCCATAAACAGCTTGATGATGGCATACTCCACCTGAGTCAGCTTCACCCACTGACCATTTTTCTCCAGTGTGCGGTTGCGGGTATTCAGCAGGAAGGGCGGATCGCTGATCTCATCCGCAGAAGCCGGAGCGGCATCCCCGCCTGTACGGCGGAAGAGGGCATCCACCCGTGCAGTGAGCTCTGCGGGAGAAAAGGGCTTTGTGACATAGTCATCCGCCCCGGTCATCAGTCCCGTGACCTTGTCCATCTCTTGGGCTCGGGCGGTCAGCATGATAATGCCGATTTTATTGTCCATAGCCCGAATCCGACGGCAGACCTCAAAGCCGTCGATCCCCGGCAGCATAATGTCCAGCAGGGCCACCTTGATATCGGGGTTATCCTTCAAAGCCAAAAGGGCGTCCTCCCCCGTACCTGCCTCAATGGTCTGATATCCCGCCCGCTTCAGGTTGATGACTACAAAGCTGCGGATATTCTCCTCGTCCTCCAGTACCAATACCTTTCGCATGAATTGTTCCTCTTTCCCCGTGCTTGCATACAACAAGCGCTTCTTGCCGGACAAACCCGGCTTATTCGTAATACCAGCTCGTTTGGATCGTCTTCACCCGGTCCCGCAGCCCCTGTTCATCCAAGCCACAGTCCCAATTTTCATGGAACTGTGCCGCGTAAATAACATTTTCCTCCTCCCGCAGCAGGAACCATCCGTTCTCCGTCACCTGGGAGCCGCGGCTGCTGGAGATGCGGTAAATGCTCAAAAAGGGCTCCGGCTCCTTATCTTCTCCCATCCAGCGGGAGATGATCACTTCCCGCTGGCCTGTTACCTGATCGTTGCGGGAGATCGTGATCTGCCCGCGCCAGCTCTCAGGGATTTCCAGATACCATCCGTCGGACACATTGTGGTAGGTGGTCATCACGTGGTTGCGGTGGCCCCCATCGTCATACTGACACCAGTCAATGAGCCAGAAATCAGTAGAATAATTATCTCCATAGGAGGGCAGCGGATTGGGGGACGGAATTTCCAAAATATAGTCCCCGTTAATGTCCGTGGGGGTCACTTCCGTATAACCTTGGAGGATCTCTCGGCTGATTCCCGCGTCGTCCAACGTCAGGTCCTTGAGTCCGCCATCCATCCAGGCCACCACGTCAATGGCCTTGCAGCCATTGGCCAGAGTACTGGTAATATAGAGGGCAGGGGGTTCCGGCTGTCCGGACAGATAGTTCAGGCGCACTCGGCTCAGTTCCGTGATTCCCTTGGACAAATTCACGGTTCCCAGCGAAGCCATTGCCCCGTTTCGCCATCCAAACAGCTCCACATAGCTGTTCATGCCGCTGGAATCCACCCGGATCACAGCCAACTCCGTCCGGGTGTCCTGGTCGATATCCGTCAGCCGGGCACCGCTGCTGCCGTCACTGGCTACACTGCACCAGGTCAACAGCAGCTCACTTCCGATGAGCTTGGAAAAATCCAGCTGCATGGAGTCCATCTTCCCCCTTTGTCCAGCTTCTACCTCTATAGGCACAAGCTCATCCAGGGTATAGACGCCTAACTGATAGGCACCGGTACTGATCTGCCAGTTGACGACCAGCTCCTTCCGTCCCATCTCATTGACCTGCCGGTACTCAATGCTGTAAACGGAGCTTCCCTCGCCCTCGATCATACCGGCGATCTCATACTCCTCCCCTACTTGGGTGAATACTACAATCTTCAGCGGCTTCTTAACACCGGGGACACGCAAGAAGGTCACCGCGCTCTCCCGGTTGCCATCTCCATCCAGATCCTGAAGCTGGATGTTGGCAGTATTATCCCCCGCCACAATACCGGCATCCTCCACACTCACCCCATAATTTAACTCCAGGGCGGTACGTACCTTGTGGATGGCCTCATTGAGCTTTTCATAGCCTGCCGACTTCTCTGGCTGGCGGTACAAATCCTCCGGCGAGCGGAACAGGCAGCCGCTCAGGGTAAGAACCATGGCCAGCACCAACGCCAATCCCATCCAACGCTTCTTCACAGCTCCCGCTCCTTTCTCATTTCTTCTACCCACCCATTCCATAGTGGTGCTGTTTATCATCATAACACAAGTTCCTGAAAAAGAACATAGTTTTTTCTAAAATTCCTCCCATGCAAAGCGCGAAAAAGCACCCGCTTTTTCGCAGAAAGCGGGTGCTTTTTTGTCAGTTTGCCTGAGGGAGGGTCACGCTGGCTTTAAACAGGTCTCCATCCACCGCCAGCTCAAACTGGCCGCCCTGAAGCTCGGTAAGGCTTCGGGCAATGGACAGTCCCAAACCAGACCCCTCAGTGGTACGGGATTCCTCTCCCCGGACAAAGCGCTCCATCAGCCGCTGGGCCGGTATGTTCAGCGGCTCTCGGGAAATATTTTTAATTGACAGGCATACCTGCCCCTTTCCACGGCTCAAATCCAGATAGACCCGCGTGCCTTCCATGGCATACTTGGCACAGTTGGATAACAGGTTGTCCATCACCCGCCACAGATGCCGCCCATCGGCGTATACCCACGTTTCCCCTTCGGGCAGATTGGTCACCACAGTCAGCTTCCGGTCCTGAAGGCGTTCTTCCCACTCTCCCATAGCTTGGCTGATCAGCTGGGCCATGCCGATCTTTTCACGGTTCACCGACAGCACACCCGTAGATGCTTTGCTGGCCTCTACCAGATCTTCGGTCAGCTTCTTCAGCCGCTGGGACTTCCGGTCCAGCACCTCAATGTATTCCTGGGCAGTGGGATCGGTTTGTTCGGTGGTTTTTAACAAGTTAACATAATTTATTATGGAGGTGAGCGGAGTCTTCAGGTCATGGGAAACATTGGTGATCAGCTCTGCCTTAAAGCGCTCGCTTTTCATCTTCTCATCCACCGCCCCGGCAAGGCCCACAGAGATGTTGTTTAAATCCTCTGCCTGAAGCTTCAGATCCCGCGGCATATGAACGGTGTCCACCCGGTGTTCCATATCTCCAGCGGCAATGGCTTGGGTTCCCATGCGCAGCTTACGCAGATTCATGGTCCACCAGCCTAAGAAAACCAGCGTTCCCAGGTTTACCAGGCCCCAAAGCCCCAGGGACAGGGCACTGTATGGGGCAGCCAACAGCAGATAACTGCTTACCACCACATATCCCGCAAACACGCCCACCGTCCGCCAGGTAATGGGCAGGGAGCGGAAAAAATCTCCCAGCACCCGCACCAGCCACATTAGCACCCTGCACAGCAGGGTGCTCCGGGCCAGGGCCCGGGCCTTCAGCCGTACGGTTAACGTACGGCTCAGCAGCGTCACCACTCCCACCATCATGGCCACCGTCAACGGCAGCAGCCAATCCCGTACCAGGGGGATAAATTCTCCGCTGCTCTCTTGATGTGCCAGGCCGTACGCCAGATAGTCTGCCCAATACAGTCCAAACAGAAACAGCCCCACACCGGCTGCCACCATCGCGGGCAGGTAGAGGTCAAAAAAGATGCGTTCCTGCCAGGTGAGGACGATCTCCTCCTCCCCTTCCTTGTGACCGGAGGTCCACAGGATGTAAAGGAAACATCCCAGACTGAGCAGAGCAAACATTCCGGCCTGGACCAGATTGGACCGGAAATTGGCCCGGTTCTCTCCGTATTCCTTCCACAGTTCAAAAAATTCATCTTGGATCGTATCATCCACCTGGTCCGGTACTCCGCACTGGATGACAAGCTGTTCTCCGCTTGCAGGCACTGCTTCCACCGTCAGAAAAGACCCGCCGTCCTGCGCCAGCTCATAGGATTCTACTGCAGCGATCTGGGTCTCCACACTGGAGGTGACCAGGTGCTCCCCTGCTGTAAAGGTGGCATAATGGATTTCCTCAACCACCTGATTCAGTGCATCCTGGTCCAGGTTGGAATATAGAACCTGCTGTCCATCTGAATCAAAAACCTGCCAGCGAAACCAGGTGGCGTCCGACTGCAAATTTTCTTTCAGCTGTGAGAAAGTCTGCAGCTTCTGCTGCTGATCCGCAAAGGACAGCTCCCCCGCCAGCTGCATATCTAAGCTGCAAAGCTGCGCCAACTGCTCCTGCCGTTCCCAAAGCAGGTTATAAAACTGGTCCGTCTGCTGCCAATCTCCGGTTATGACATATGGAATGTTCAGGATTCCCTTGACGGCAAAATGCCCCGCGCCAAAGGCGGCAGTCAGCAGCAGTATAACCGCAAGCAGCTTGCCCCAGGGGTTTCCCTGCAGCTTTTTCACTCAGTTCCCCCCCTTTTCCATCTTATAGCCCAGCCCCCACACCACTTTCAGATACCGGGGCTCAGCGGGGTTAATCTCAATCTTTTCCCGAAGGTGGCGGATATGAACCGCCACCGTGTTTTCCGAACCATAGGCCGGGTCATTCCACACCTGTTCGTAGATCTGGGCCGAGGAAAAGACCTGTCCCGGATGGGAAAGGAGCAGCTTTAAAATGTTATATTCAATGGGGGTCAACGCGATGGGCTCCCCGTCCACAGTCACCACCTTAGCTCCATCGTCCATGGCGATGGGGCCCACAGTGATGAGGCCCGGTCCCTTGTCCGCTCCCCCCAGAGAGGTGTACCGCCGCAGCTGAGATTTTACCCGTGCGATGACCTCCAGGGGATTAAAGGGCTTTGTGATATAGTCATCCGCCCCGATGTTGAGCCCCAGGATCTTATCCGTGTCCTCACTCTTGGCCGTCAGGAGGATAATGGGCACATTGCTTCCCTCCCGCAGCTTGGCGGTAGCCCGGATACCATCCAGCTCCGGCATCATCACATCCATCAGCACCAGATGAATCTCATGGGTTTCCGCAGCCTGGATCGCCTGCTTGCCGTTATAGGTCTTGATGGTCTCATATCCCTCGCTGGTCAGGTAAATATCCAGTGCCGAGACAATATCCCGGTCGTCATCACAGATCAAAATGGTGTACATACTTGTTCCCCCATGTGTTATTCTTGCTGTTAGCATACCACAGACTGTTTAAGTTGTAAGGTATAAATTCTTAAGAACTGTTTAATTTCCCCCGGCAGGAAAACCGCCGCCCAGCGGACCGGGCGGCGGTGCCTCTATCGGGTTTCTCTGCCAAATTCTTTTAAAAAATAGTGCAGCAATATGGATCCCGCGACCAAAAAGCCGAGCAAATCTGCGCAGGCCTGGGTCAGCTCCAGACCGGTCAATCCAAACCGCCAGGGCAGCAGGAATACCAAAGGGATAAACAGTCCCTGCCGGCAGATGGCCAAAATGGTTGCCCGAAAGGATTTGCCCAGAGATTGAAAAAACATATTGGCAAAGGTCAGGACCGCTGCCAAAGGCAAGGTAAAGCACTGGTAGCGGAAAGCCCGAGTGCCGATCTCAATGACCAGGGGATCATCCCGGAATAGCGTGATAATCTGCTCCGAGAAAGCAAAGCCGATGACCGCAGCAACGGTGAGGATGATGGTGCAGGTGCGCAGGGAAAACACCACCGATTCCTTTACCCGGTCCAGACGCCCCGCGCCGTAGTTATAGCCCAACACCGGCTGGAATCCCTGTCCAAAGCCAATGGTTACAGACTGGATGAACATAAAGACCTTCGTCACGATGGCCAGCGCCGCTACTGCCGCATCCCCAAAGATCCGAGCATTCCAATTCAGCGTCATAGTACTCACAGACATGACACCTTGACGGAAGAATGAGGGCATTCCTTGCTTTAAAATGCCGATATATACCTGGGGAGAACGGGAAATACAGGCCGGGCTGACTCGCAAATCGCTCTTTTTGAACACAAAAAAGGATGCCAGGATGATCAGACTGACACATTGGCTCAGCAGTGTGGCAATGGCCGCCCCGGAAATTCCCATGTCAAAAGCAAAAATAAACAGTGGGTCCAACGCGATATTGAGGATCCCTCCGGTACCCAAACCAATAACGGATAAGCTGGCCTTTCCTTGCCAACGCAGAAGATTATTGAGGGTAAAGGACAAAATCATCACCGGACAGCCTAAAATAATGTATTGGGCATAGTCCAAAGCAAATGGATAAATGGTCGGGGTGCTCCCCAGCAGCCAAATGATCTGACCGATATAAAAGATTCCAACAGCAGCCAACACACTGCCCAGCACCAGGGCGGTCAGCACCCCACTGGAGGCCACTATGTCTGCTTCCTCCTTTTTATCCTGTCCCAGCATCAGTGAGGCGATCGAACCTGAGCCCATACCTACGGTAAACCCAACCGCTTGAATCACCGCCATCACAGAAAAAACGATCCCCACTGCCCCTGAGGCACTGGTGCTGATCTGGGACACAAAATAGGTGTCCGCCATGTTGTAGATGGAGGTGACCATCATACTGATGATGGTGGGCACCGCCAGGGTGGGAATCAACTGGTTGATTGGGGTCTCCAGCATCCTCTGCCGCTGATCGGTGCGCTCTTTGGGTCTGTGCTCATAAAAATGGATCCAATGCATTATCCTCACTTCTCTTTCTTACCCCTCCGGTCAGCGCCGCCACGCCGCAAGCCGGAACCGAACCTCCATCCGCATATACACTTTCATTTTATACCCATTTTTTCCCTCATGCAAGAGTAAAACCGCCCCCGAAAGGGCGGTTTTACTCACTTTATTGTCATTCTTCTGCACTTCCCACTTAGAAGGGGAGGCCAAGGCCGCCAGTAATGCTCTGCATGGTGCTGGCCGCATCGTTGTCCGCGGTCCGCATGGCCTCATTGACAGCGGCTACAATCATATCCTGGAGCATTTCCACATCCTCGGGGTCCACGGCCTCAGGGTCAATGGTAAGACTCTTCAGCTCATGCTTGCCGTTCACCACGGCAGAAACCACTCCGCCGCCCGCCGCAGCCTGGTACTCTTTCTCCTGCAGCTCCTGCTGCATACGCATCATATCCTGCTGCATCTTCTGGGCCTGCTTCAGCATGTTCATGTTCATGCCGCCCATGCCGGGCATCCCCCGGCCGCCAAAGCCTTTTGCCATTGTGTATATCTCCTTTCGCAACCATCTGGTTATTGAATGATAATATTGTCAAACTGCTTCCCAAAGGCAAGCAATTCATCCAGTGCATCCTTTTCCTCCGGTACGTCGGCCGGTTCAGCCTTTTGACCAATCGGAGATCTCTCCTCCGGTTCATCCACCGGGGGCGTCCCTACCACTACGCTGACCGTAGGTTTCTCCCCTCCAAAGGTAGCCTGGGCCGCCTGGGCCATTCCATCCAGAATGGCCGGCTTATTCAGCATAGAACGGGTAAACTCTCCATCCACCCACAAGGTAAGTCGGTTATTTTTCCATACACCTTTTACCTTGGCCGGGTTATTCAAATACGGCATCACCGTGGGACTGACCTTTCCTTTCAGTCCAGCGGCAAAGGACGGCCAGAACGTGCTATCCCCGCCACCGGTTGGAACCTGTGCCATTGTCTTGGGTCCCGACGGCGCACGCTCCTCTGCAGCCGCCTGCACCGGGGGAGCCTTCGGGCTCTGAGACACAGCCGGCTTCTCCGGGCGTGTTTCCTCCCAAGGCGGAGTATCGCTCGCCGACGTTTTTTTCTCCACTGGGGGCTGTCCGGCCACACCGATGGGGGCAGAACTTCCTGCGGCAACTCCAGCCAGCTTCTCTTCCAGTCTCGCCACTCTGGCCGCAAGGCCAGTCAGAGACTCATCCATCTGCTCATCACTGAGACGGATCAGGCACAGCTCCGCATCCGTCCGCCGGTTGCTGCTTCGCGGCAGTTCTGCCAGCGTTCCCTGAAGCTGGGTGAGCATTTGCAGCAGGCGCTGGGCTGAAAGTTTTTCTCCCAAGCCACGCATAGTGGCCTCATCATAACCTCCAGTCAGAAGGGCAGCGCCTCCCTGCGGCGCAGTTTTACGCAGCAGCAGGTCCCTCGTCAGTGAGGCCAGCTCCCCCAATACCGAAGCCACATCTTTTCCGTTGGCGTATAACGTCCCGAGGCTCTCCAGCGCTCCGGAAGTATCATGCAGCGCCAACCGCTGCATAAGGGCAGCCGTCTCCAGATTTCCAGCTAAGCCTAAGGTATCCAAAATGGTCTGCTCTGTGATCTGCCCTTCTCCTCCAGAACACTGGTCCATGAGCGACAGGGCATCCCGCAGGCCTCCGTCAGCCAGTCGGGCCAACAGAGCGGCCCCCTCCCCGGTAAGCGCAATTCCCTCCTGCTGCGCCACATAACTCAGGCGCTGGGCAATCTGCCCTGGGAGGATACGCTTAAAGGAAAACTGTTGGCAGCGGCTTTTGATCGTCGCAGGCACCTTGTGGAGTTCGGTAGTAGCCAGGATAAACAGCAAATGGGCCGGAGGCTCCTCCAAAATCTTTAACAGCGCATTGAAGGCAGCCGTGGAAAGCATATGGACCTCATCCACAATGTATACCCGCTTGCGCACTGCAGCAGGGGTATAGACTGCCTCGTCCCGGAGGGCCCGAACCTGATCCACTCCGTTGTTGGAGGCCGCGTCCAATTCCAAAACGTCCAAAATGGACCCATTCTCAATCCCCAGGCATGCAGGACACTGGTTGCAGGGATTCCCATTCTGAGGATTCTCACAGTTCACTGCCCGTGCCAGGATTTTGGCGCAGGTCGTCTTCCCTGTCCCCCTAGTGCCGGTAAACAGATAGGCATGGGACAGCCGCCCAGCGGCAACCTGGCGCTTCAAAGTATCTGTGATGTGGTCCTGGCCCACCACATCGTCAAAGGTGCGGGGCCGCCACTTGCGGTACAGGGCCTGGTACATCGGCTCACCTCATTACATTACAAATTAAATTCGGCGCGGAACAAGACCGCACACCGGCCTTTGAAGCGCGGGATATACCCGTTACCTGGACAGCCAGCTCAAGAACAGTACCCCCGCGGCACACACGGCGGGCCGCTTAGTGCTGCTCGGTTCCCCGCCTGACACGGTTCACGGAGCCGCGTTGCGCGGGACCGGTCTATCATCACTACTTATCCAGGGCAGACGGCACATCACGCGTCCGGGGGCCGGGATTCATCCCCGCTATAGCGGATTGCGGGTACAGGGCACCGCTATCTCCCCGACTAGTGCGGCCTTGCTCCACGCCGAAGCGGGAACAAAAGCTGTATGGTATTTTACTATATTTCTCCGCATTTAGCAATGATAATTTTTCCCCAACGGAAAGTTTTTAAAATTCCTCTTTACTTTTGCTGAAAATTTGTTATAATGAAAAAGCTGTCTGAGACATATTATTGTTCATAACATAATTTGGGCCTGTAGCACAGTTGGGAGAGCCAGCGCAACATAACACGGGCCCGGCCTGAACAGCAAATCGCACAAACAAATCAAGCAAAAATATACAAAACAACCAAATATGGGCCTGTAGCGCAGTTGGGAGCGCATCACATTCGCATTGTGGGGGTCGTCGGTTCGAATCCGATCAGGTCCACCAGAAAAAGCCGTGAAACCATAAGTTTCACGGCTTTTTTGCAACTTTTTTGGAAAAATGCTGGGCCCGCAGCTCAGCCGTTTCCGCCCTATTTTCCGTATCAGCCCCCGCTCCGTTCGCACCCCCTATTCAGGACACCAGAAACGATCATTATTTTTGTTCTCCGCCCCTCGGGAAAAGCCGAAAAGATCTGGAAATGAATGATTCCCATCCAAGCATATTGTACAAGACGGTTCGCATTCCCTTTGTGCAGTGTTTCCAGTATCTACGCCGAAAGCACCTCAGAGACATATAGCCCGCTTTAGAAAATCTCTATTTCGTCCTGGAACAACACCTCGATATGATCATAAGTAAAGATATTCACTCGCTCAATCCACTGGCACAAAATCATCTTCCGAATTGAAAACTCCGCTTCCATCGCTTTGTCGTACAGCTTTTGCAGTTCAGGATGGGTATCCACATGACTTTTCAACTGACGCAGCACTTCTTTGTCGATCCGCTCCGCTCGATAAGTGCTCTGTGCAGAGCATCGCTCACGGTGCTGAACCCGGTTGTAGCATTTATAAACAGGGATTCTCTCATTGTGCTCCGTCACTCGATGGGTTCTTCGCACAGTTGACGCAAATACCCTTCCTTCACAGCAGCCGCAGTAAACATTTCCCGATAACAGCGCTTTTCCCACCAGCTTTTTGGGAAGCTGCCCTTGCTTTCTTTTCTCCATTACTTGCTGTGCCTTCTGAAATGTTTCCGGTGAGATGATCTGCAATTCCGGGTTGAGCTGTGAGCGAACTCCTCCTCTGCACATGACTCCGGTGAACAACTCTCGGTGTAAAAACGCGTTAATAGAGCTTGGATGGAACACTTCCCCATTCCGGTCATAGATACCCTGTGCTGCAAGCTCCGTCGCAATTCTTCGTCCGCCATATCCGTACCGGATATAGTAGTCGAAGACGATACGGATGACCTCTGCTTCACCAGGTATGATTTGCAGATCATGCACATCATGTCCTCTGGGGTTGATCCGCCCCGTTTTGACAAGCCGATAACCATACGGTGCTCTTCCTCCACAGTAGAAGCCCTCGCTGGTAAGCTGCTGCATCCGGGTCTTGGTCCGTTCCGAGATTTTCAAACTTTCACCGGAAGCCTGCCAATAGCGAATGTAATTGATCAGCTTGTCGGCGTGGCTCTCAAATGATAAGGTACAATAAGTTGCGCAAATTGAAAATCGCATAAAAGAAGTAACCGTCAAACCCGGCCCAACAGAAGAGCCACGGCATCTGCCGTGGCTCAGGTAAAACAAGATTATACTTTTGTTCTGCATTCTGCTGGTGCCTGGGCAGGAATCAA